>JAMLIM010000025.1 GCA_023954175.1 Rhizobacter sp. | reverse complement strand
TCGCGAGTGCGATCTCGCGCTGCGCCATCGCATAGCGCGTCAGCGAGTCCATCAGCAGCAGCACATGCTGGCCGCGGTCGCGGAAGTGCTCGGCGATCGCGGTCGCGTAGTTCGCGCCCTGCATGCGCGTCAGCGGTGGCGCGTCGGCCGGCGCGGCGACGACGACGCTGCGCGCGAGGCCCTCGGCGCCGAGGATGTCCTCGATGAATTCCTTGACTTCGCGCCCGCGTTCGCCGATCAGGCCGACGACGATGACGTCGGCCGCGGTGTAGCGCGCCATCATGCCGAGCAGCACCGATTTGCCGACGCCGGTGCCGGCGAAGAGCCCGATGCGCTGGCCGCGGCCGACGGTGAGCATCGCATTGATCGCGCGCACGCCGGTGTCGAGCGGCTCGCGGATCGGGTCGCGGTCCATCGCGTTGATCGGCCGCCGCACGAGCGGCTCGTTGTGCACGTTGGCGAGCGGCCCCTTGCGGTCGAGCGGCGCGCCCTGCGAATCGATGACGCGGCCGAGCAGGCCGTCGCCGACCGCGAGGTGCAGCGTGCGGTCCTCGCGCCGCCGCCACGGGTGGCGCGGCGCGCGCAGCGTGAGGGCGACGATCGGCGAGGCCTGCGGCACGACGCGCGCGCCGCTCACCAGGCCCTGCACTTCGCCGCTGGGCATGAGGTAGGCGCGGTCGCCCGAGAAGCCGACGACTTCGGCCTGCACCGGGGGCTGCCCCGGCATGCGCACCTCGCAGACCGAGCCGACCGGCACGCGAATGCCGGCCGCCTCGAGCACGAGGCCGGCGACACGCACCAGGGTGCCCTGCGCCTCGAGCGCGATCGGTTCGGCGGCGAAGTCCTGCATGTCGACGATGAAGCGGCGCCAGTCGGCGGGCAGCGTCGCGGCCTGCCGCGCGTGCAGGTCGGGCACGCCTTCCGGGATCAGCGAGAACGCGGTGTGCTCGGACACGCTTGGCGTCGCATCCCTTGCTTCCGTCGCCTGTGAGGCCTCGAAGGTCATGTTGCGTCCTCCTCCCACGGCATTTCGCTGCCGAGCGCGGCCGCGGCCCGTGCCCAGCGCGTCGCGAGCGTGGCGTCGACCGCGCCGATGTCCGAGTCGACGCTGCAGCCGCCGCGCGCCATCGCGGTGTCGGTGATGAGCCGGGCGCCGCGCGCGGCGAGCACATCGCCGGCGCCGAGCGCGACGAGCGGCTGGTCGTCGGGGTGGATGCGCAGCGTGATGTGGCGCGCACTCGTCAGCAGGGTGTCGATCGCCTCCTGCGCGACGGCGGCGATCAGCTCCGGCCGCGTCGCGAGCTCGCTGCGCACGACCTGGCGCGCGAGCGTCGTCGCGGTCGCGGCGACCGCCTGCGCGAGCTGCTCGCGCAGCGCGTCGAGCTCGGCGTGGTAGCCCTCGGTCAACGCGCCGAGCTGCGCCGTGACCTGGCTCGCGTAGCTCTGCTTGAAGGCGTCGAGCGCGACGAGGCCGTCGCGGTAGCCGTCCTGGTAGCCCGACTGGCGTGCCGCGCGCAGCTGTGACGCGAGCGCCTCGGCCGCGCCCATCGCTTCGCCGCCGGCCGGCGGCACGTCGGTCGCGCGGCGCAGCGGTGTCGGCGGCGGCACGCCGCCTGAGAGCGCGTCCGGGCTCCAGGCGGCAAAGCTGCCGAGCTCCTCGCGCGGAATGAAGCGGGTGTAGGGCGAAGCCTTCTGCGTGGCGCCGCCGGTCGGCGGCGGCACCTGGCGCGGCGCGCGACGCGCGTCAGACGAATTCGTCATCCGACGCGCCTCCGAGCACGATCTGGCCTTCGTCGGCGAGTCGGCGCACGACCTTCAACAGTTCCTTCTGCTCGGCCTCGACCTCGGAGACGCGCACCGGGCCGCGCGCCTCGAGGTCCTCGCGCAGCGTCTCGGCGGCGCGCGTCGACATGTTGGCGAAGATCTTCTCGCGCAGCTCCGGTGTCGCGCCCTTGAGCGCGATGACGAGCGACTCGGACTGCACCTCCTTCAACAGGGCCTGGATGCCCTTGTCGTCGATCTTCTCGACGTCGTCGAAGGTGAACATGTTGTCCATGATGCGTTGCGCGAGGTCGTTGTCGGCGTCGCGCACATAGTCGAGCACCGCGGTCTCGAGGCTTGCGCCCATCAGGTTGATGATCTCGGCGGCCGTCTTCACGCCGCCGAGCGAGGCCTTGCGCAGCTTCTCGCCGCCGGCGAGCACCTGCGACATGACGTCGTTGAGGTCACGCAGCGCGGTCGGCTGGATGCCGTCGAGCGTCGCGATGCGGACCACGACCTCGTTGCGCTGGCGCTCGGGCATGGCCTTGAGGATCGACGACGACTGGTCAAAGTCGAGATGCACGAGGATCGCGGCGACGATCTGCGGGTGCTCGTTGCGCAGCAGCTCGGCGACGGCGCCCGGGTCCATCCACTTCAGGCTCTCGATGCCGTTGACATCGCTGCCTTCGAGGATGCGGTCGATCAGCAGGTTGGCCTTGTCCTCGCCGAGCGCCTTGCGCAGCACGGCCTTGACGTATTCGTCGGTGTCGTCGACGAGCATGCTCTGCTCGCCGGCGATGGTGCGGAAGCGCTCGAGCACGCGGTCCACCCGCTCGCGCGGCACGGCCTTCATGCGGGCGATCGTCTCGCCGAGCTTTTGCACGTCCTTCGGGGCGAGGTGCTTGAAGACGGCCGCGGCCTCCTCCTCGCCGAGCGACATCAAGAGGATCGCAGCATCTTCGACGCCGCCCGCATCGCCGGCGTCGGCACCCGCCTTGCTGTTCATGTCGTTGGCCATCGTCGCCTGCCGGGGTGCGCCGTCTCAGGCGGCCTGGCCGCTTGCGACCCAGTCGCGCACGATGCCCGCGACCGCGGCCGGGTTCTGCTTGGCGAGCGTGCGGGCCTGTTCCAGGTGCGCGTTCGAGCGCGGCGCCTCGAGCACCGGCAGCGCGCCGGCGTCGCCGATCGGCAGCGGCTCGGCATCCTGCGCCACCGCGTGCAGGCGTTGGCCGGGCGCGGCGGCGGCAGGCAGTGCGCGCAGGGCAGGGCGCACGAGGCCGAAGAACACGAGCAGCGCGACCACCGCCAGCGCGCCCGGCACTGCGAGCGTGCGCACGAGGTCGATCGTCTCGGGCTGCTTCCAGATCGGCAGCTCGACGTTGCTCGGCGTCTCGACGCGGAAGGGCGCGTTGATGACCTTGACCGAGTCGCCGCGTTCGGCGTTGAAGCCGACGCTTTCCTTCACCAGCGCGGTGAGCTTTTCGAGCTCGTCGGGCGCGAGCGGCTGGGTCGTTGTCTTGCCCTTGGCATCCGTCACGCTGCGGTTGTTGACGACGACGGCGGCGTTCAGGCGCTTGACGCTGCCGGTCGCGTTGCGCGTCACGCGCACCGTCTTGTCGACCTCGTAGTTCGTCACGCTGTCGCGGCGCGAGCTGCTGCTGCCGCCGCCGGCCTGCGCACCCTGCAGCGGCGCGGCGCTGCCGGTGAGGGGCGCGGTCGCCTGCTGCGGCGGCTGGTTCGACGCCGCACCCGGCACGCCCGCAGGCGCGGCGCCGGTGCTGCCGCCGACCTCGGTGCTTTGCTGGCTGCGCACCGCGCGCTCGGCGGCCTCGCCCTGGTTCGGCTTGAACAGTTCGGAGGTCGACTCGGTCTGCGAGAAATCGAGCTCGGCGGTAACGCTCGCGCGCAGGTTGTCGCGCCCGACGACCGGCTCGAGCAGATCGAAGATGCGCTTCGCGTAGCCCTGCTCGATCTGGCTCACGTACTGCAGCTGCTGCGCGTCGAGGCCGCTCGTCGCCGTGGCGTCGTTCGCGCCGGTCAGCAGCGTGCCGGTCTGGTCGAGCACGCTGACGGCCTTCGGGCTGAGCTCAGCAACGCTCGACGCGACCAGATGCACGATGCCCGCGACCTGGGTGCGGTCGAGCGAGCGACCGGGGTAGAGCGTCAGCACGACGGAGGCCGAGGGCTTTTGCTGCTCGCGAAAGAAGCCGTTCTGGTTCGGCAGGGCGAGGTGCACGCGCGCCGCCTGCACCGCGGCGAGCGCGGTGATCGAGCGCGTCAGCTCGCCTTCGAGCCCGCGCTGGAAGTTGAGCCTCTCACCGAACTGCGTCAGGCCGAAGCGCGCCGTGTCCATCAGCTCGAAGCCGACCACCGAGCCCTTGGGCAGGCCGACCGAGGCGAGCTTCAGGCGCGCGTCGTGCACCTGCGCGGCCGGCACCAGGATCGCGGCGCCGCCGTCGGCGTGGCGGTAGGGCACGTTCATCTGCGCGAGCTGGGCGATGATCGCGCCGCCGTCCTTGTCCGACAGATTGGCGTAGAGCACCTTGTAGTCGCCCTGGCTGCTCCACAGCGTGAGCGAGAGCACGACCGCGGCGAGCGCCGCGAGACCGAGCGCGAGCGAGGCCTTCGAGCGCAGCGGCAGGCTGACGAGGCGGGCACCGAAATCGGCCGCGGCAGGCTTGGCAGGGGTGGCAATCTGGCGTACGACGGCTGTTTCCATGGAGTGGACAGTTGCGCGCAGGCTGGCCTGCGGAGGTTCCGATGGCGTCGATTATTCGGATGCCCCATCCGCCGTATGCACGAAACAAGCTGTCAAAGGTGCGCCAGTTCGCCTGTCCGCGCGGGGCGCCCCGCGACTACGATGGCGCGACGCTGAAGTTCGCCGCGCGTGCCCGCATCGGGCGCGCCGGCAGCGCAGCGAGCACGACGGAGCCGAGCCCATGAACGTCACCTTGAAGCCCTTCGATTTCGCGCAGGCCGTGGCCCGCGCCGGCCTGACGACGCAAGGCGAGCCGATCGCCAACGGCAAGGCGGTGCAGGGCGGCGGCTTTGCGCAGGCGCTGACGCAGGCGCTCGGCGCGGTGAGCGAGAGCCAGAACGAGGCGGCGCGGCTGCAGCGCGAAGTGCAGCTCGACAACCCGACCGTGAGCCTGGAAGAGACGATGGTCGCGATGCAGAAGGCCCAGCTCGGCTTCCAGGCGACGCTGCAGGTGCGCAACCGCCTCGTGCAGGCCTACAGCGACATCATGAACATGCAGGTGTGAACGGCGCGCCGCGGCGCGCAGCGGGCCCTATTTCAGGCCCATCACCCGCCGGCGCTTTTGCGTCTGGTCGACATGGCGCTGCAGCGTGCGCTCCGCCTCCTGCGACAGGCGCACCATCTCGCAGCCGAGGCGCACGCCGCTCGATTCAGAGTGGATCGACGTCACGTGGTGCAGGCGCAGCCCTGTCTCGAAGCGGGTGGTGGCGTCGAGCTCGAGCTGCACGCGGGTGATCAGCACGCCGGGCTCGAGCATCGGCACATCCTGCGGCAGCAGCAGCGCGCAGCCGCCGACGCTCAGATCGAGGATGCGCAGCGCGAGCGTCATGTCGGGGATCGCCGGGTGCTGCAGTCGCGCGAGCGGCGCGTCGCGCAGCAGCGGGCGCACGCGAAAGCTGTCGCGGCGCTGGAAGCGGAACACCTCGCGCGGGTAGGTCGTCGTCAGCGCGCAGCTGCGCGCGCCGCGCACGAGTACCAGGTTGCCGACGTCGAACTGGATCTTGACGTTGTCGAGATAGGCGACGACGACCGCCTCGTCGCTCTCGAGCACCGCCTGCAACTGCGGGTCGCTCGCGTCGGCGGCGAAGCTCAGCGCGCCGCGATCGGCGTCGGCGGTCCAGAGCGACGTGGTGTAGACGCTGCCGTGCGGCGCGTTCAGGTTGACGAGCACGCTCGCGTCCTGCAGTCGGCGCAGCGTGGTCGCGATGTCCTTGGGGGCGCTCAGGCGAAACGCATCGAGACCGCCGTTCTCGGCAGCCATCGCCTCGAGGGGCATCGGCTGGGTGTCCATCGCCGCGTGTCGTTGCGCTGCCGCGTCCGGGGCGGGGCGTGTCAGTGCAGCGTCTTCGGACGGCCCGCGAGCATGTCGTCCAGATCTTCGAGCCAGGGCTCGGCGAGGTGGCGCAACTCGGCGTCGTTGAGCAGGATGCGCTGCATGATGCGCGACTTGATCTTCGCCTCTTCGGGATCGAGCTTCTGCTCCGCAGCCGCATGCTTGAGCTGCGAAATCAGCAGCGCGCAGGCGCCCTCGAGCTTGACGACATGGTCCCAGTTGCCGGTGCGGGCCGCTTCCAGCATCTCGTGGCTGGCATGCTCGATGGCTTCGTAGTAACTCAGCAGCGCGGAATTCATGCGGGCGGGCTCCAGGGTGGCGCGGGCGAGAAGGTAGAGGGAAGGGATGGTCGCAGGGGCTCACTGCGTTGCGGCGGTGGCGCGCGGCCCGATCGCCTGCCACGCCGCACGCACCGGTTCGATGAGCTGCGCGCATTCGTCGAGCAGTGCGGCGTCGTTGTACAGGTTTGCCTGCGTCAGCCGCAACACGACATAGCCGTAGAGCGAATTCAGATTGGCGGCGAGTTGTCCGCCGCGGCGGTCGTCGAGGCAGGAGCGCAGGCCCTCCTCGACGATGCGCACGGCGCGACCGATGGCGCGCCCCTTCTGCTCGATCTGGCCGGCGAGCAACGCACCGCGGGCTTGTGCGAGGGCGTCGAAGAATCCGCTGTAGAGCATCGAAACGAGTTCGTGTGAGGAAGCTGCCCCCACGCCGGTTTCGACGCCGACCTGACGGTAGGCTGTGGATGCGTGGCTGGCTTGCGAGAGTGCGAACATGCGGGTCTTCAGGGTGCGTCTGCGGGTCTGCCTGAATATCGGCGACGCCCCGGATGACTTGAGCGCTGAGCGCCTGCCGGCGCGTCTTGGCGGGCGCGCGTGGGCGCCGGCCCGTCGTTCAGTTCTTGTTGTTGCTGCTGTTCATCAGCATGGCCATCTGCTGCGTCACGTAGGCACTGAGGGCGCTCATCTGACCCAGCCGCGCGTCGAGTGCCGTGTACTGGGCGAGCAGGCGTCGCTGGGTCTGAGCGAGCCGGTTCTCCAGGCTGTCCTGCTGGTCCTGGTTGGTCTCGATGCGCTGGCTCAAGCCGTTGGTGCGGGTCGATATCACGCCGTCGATGCCGAGCATCGCGTCGCCCATCGCTCGGAACTGGCGCGCCATGCCGTTGTTGTCCGGTACCAGCGGGTCGCTGTTGGCAAGGAATTTCTGCAACTCGGGCAGGTTGGCGAAGGCGGCATCGAGCTTGTCGGCATTGACGCGCAGGGTCCCGTCCTTCTGCATCTCGAGGCCGATGTCCGAGAGCCGCGAGAACGCCGTCGACGCGCCTGAGACGGCACCGACGAGGGAACGCATCTGGCGTTGAATGCCGACGGCGGCGCTGTCACCCTGCAACGGGCCGGCGGTCTTGCTCGCCGCGTCGTACTTGACCTCGCCACTGATCAGCGTGGCGAGCGCGTTGTAGGCATCGACGAAGCCCTGCACCTTCTGCTTCATGCCTTCGGTGTCTTGCGCGATGGAGATGTCCACCGGTGCGTCCGTGGCTCTGGAAAGCGTCAGCGTGACCCCGTCGACGATGTTGGCGAGCGTGTTGCTGGCGGACGTGATTGCCAGGCCGTTGAAGGTGGCCGACGCATCCGATGCGGCTTGGGATTGCGACATCACGGCGCTGCCCGACGACGGGTCGAACGCCAGCGCAGACAGCCCGGACGCGTCGCTGTTGTTGCCGTCGGCGTCGATCGCTGACGTGCGAAAGGCGTTGGCAACGCCGGTCGCGCTCGATCGCATCAGCAGGCGTGCACCGCTCGCATCGGTCAGGATCGTCGCCTTGACGCCCGCGCCAGCGGCATTGATCTTGTCGCGCACCTGAGCCAGCGTGTCGGTCGCTTCGATGCTGATATCGACCGCGCCAGTCGAACCGGGCGTGAACGATGTCTGCCCTGGTCCCCAACTGCCGGTCTCGATGTGCAATGTGCCTGCGCCCGGCGTCGCCGTCGAGTCGGCATACACCCCGCTCGCGAGCGATTGCGCCTTGGCCAATGCCAGCACCTGGACCGAATAGTTTCCCGCTGCGGCGCCGCCGGTGACGCCAACACCAATCGATGCGGCATCGGCGGAAGACCCGACCGTCATGCCCCAGGTCGTCTTCTCGGTCAGCTTGAGCGCGGCATCGCGCATTGTCGACATCGCGCTCTTGATCTTGCCGTACTCGGAGATCTGGCTCTGAATTGCCGCGCTCTTGTTCTGCAGCGCCACCAGTGGTTGGCGCTCGATGGACATCAACTGGGTGATGATCGAGTTGACGTCGAGTCCGCTACCGATGCCTGGCGAGCTGATGGTCATGACGCGTTCTTTCGAGGCTGGGGAAGGGGGCGATGCGGATGGCTGACGGCGATCGAACACGCAACGAAAAAGCCCGATGCCGCGCGGTCAAACCTCGCTCATCGGGTTTCGGCAGTTCCAGGCCCCGCTTGAGGCCCGATGGCGGTGTCTACTTGAGCAGTTGCAGCACCGTCTGCGGCTGCTGATTGGCCTGCGCCACCATCGCGGTGCCGGCCTGCTGCAGGATCTGGGCACGCGATAGGTTGGCCGTTTCGGCGGCGAAGTCGGCGTCCATGATGCGACCGCGCGCCGCCGACTGGTTCTCGCCGGTGATCTGGAGGTTGGAAACCGCGAAGGAGAAGCGGCTCATCGCAGCGCCGTAGGTCGCGCGGTCGGTCGTGATCGCGTCGAGCTTGGTGTCGATGGCGCCGATCGCGGTATTGGCGTTGGCGGCGCTGAGCAGGTCGCCGCCCACCGTCGCGATGGCCGCGGTGGTGATGGTCAGCGTGTCACCGACGTTGGCGCCGACCTGGAAGGTCTGCGTGCCGGCGTCGGCGCCGATGACGGCCTTGCCGTTGAACTTGGTCTGCGTGGCGATGCGCGTGACCTCGGCCGAGAGCTCCTTGTACTCGGCGTCGAGGTTGGCGAGGTCGCCCGCGCCGTTCGAGCCGTTGGCGGCCTGCACCGCGAGTTCGCGCATGCGTTGCAGCGCGTCGGTGACGGTCGCGAGCGCGCCTTCCGCCGTCTGCGCGAGCGAGATGCCGTCGTTGGAGTTGCGGATGGCGACGTTGATACCGCGGATCTGGGCGTTCATGCGGTCGGCGATCGCAAGGCCGGCGGCGTCGTCCTTGGCCGAGTTCACGCGCAGGCCCGACGAGAGGCGCTGCATCGAGGTGGCGAGCGAGGACTGTGAGGTATTGAGGTTGCGCTGCGCGTTGAGCGAACTGACGTTGGTGTTGATCGTTTGCGGCATGGTGTGGACTCCGGAAGACTGGATCGATCGCCGGCATGGCATCCGGCCACTTCAGGCGCGATCAGAGCGTGCGACCTGTGGTGTGAATTCTCGTAGTGCGGGTTTCGCAGCGGTCGGCTGAACAGATCGCGATTTGGCCGTCAGTTCGCCGTTCGGCGGTCGCGTGCCGGGCCGATCGGGAAGGCAAGCATTCCGCGCGCGCAAGAAAAAGCCGCCCAGGCGGGCGGCTCTCGGCAGCGCGGAAAGGGCTCAGCGCAACAGTTGCAGCACCGTCTGCGGCTGCTGATTGGCCTGCGCCACCATCGCGGTGCCGGCCTGCTGCAGGATCTGGGCGCGCGACAGGTTGGCCGTTTCGGCGGCGAAGTCGGCATCCATGATGCGGCCGCGCGCGGCTGTCTGGTTCTCGCCGGTGATCTGCAGGTTGGAAACCGCGAAGGAGAATCGGCTCATCGCTGCGCCGTAGGTCGCGCGGTCGGTCGTGATGGCGTCGAGCTTGGCATCAAGCGCAGTGATCGCGGTATTGGCGTTGGCTGTAGTCGTCAAGTCGCCCGCCACTGTCGTGACGGCCGTGGTGGTGATGGTCAGCGTGTCGCCGACGTTGGCGCCGACCTGAAACACCTGAGCGCCCGCGCCTCCGCCGACGATGGCCTTGCCGTTGAACTTGGTCTGGTCGGCGATGCGTTGGACCTCGTCGGACAACTCCTGGTACTCGGCGTCGAGGTTGGTGAGGTCGCCGGAGCCGTTGGAACCGTTGGCGGCCTGCACCGCGAGTTCGCGCATGCGTTGCAGCGCGTCAGTGATGGTCGCAAGCGCGCCTTCGGCCGTCTGCGCCAGCGAGACGCCGTCGTTGGCGTTGCGGATGGCGACGTTGATGCCGCGGATCTGGGCGTTCATGCGGTCGGCAATCGCAAGGCCGGCGGCGTCGTCCTTGGCCGAGTTCACGCGCAGGCCCGACGAGAGGCGCTGCATCGAGATCGCGAGCGAAGACTGCGAACCGTTGAGATTGCGCTGCGCGTTGAGCGAGCTGACGTTGGTGTTGATCGTCTGTGGCATGGTAGAGAAAACTCCTTACGGTTGAAATGAATCCCGGCGTGGCTGCCGGCGTTACAAGAAACAAAGCGCAGTGGAGGGCGATCCTCTCGCCACACTGTTGTTCGCCTTTGGCGCAAGCACTCGGTGTGCCGTCGCCTCTGGCAACGCCCGCGCCAGTCAACCGCTGTGTCTTGCAGCCTTCGCTGCCCCACCGTCGGCCGGCCAACCGGACCACGACCCAAACTGCAGGTACGTTGGAGGGCATATCGGAGCGCCCGTCACGTCACTTGAGAGAAATAGTTGCAGTTTCGAGCAGCACAGGAGCGGCTGGCTGTCAAGCGCTCGGTGAAACAGCGCGTGTTCGGGGCCGTAATTCGTCTCGCAAACAGGGCCGTGTAGGAATTTGCCTGACAGCCCCGATGGACGAAACGGGACTCAAGCGACAGAAACACTCTGATGTTGCGACCCGAAATCGATCATCACAATCGGTTTCACGTTGGGGCCATGTCCCCGGCGACACAGGCCCCACAGGCCGAACAGACAACCGAGCAGACAACCGAGGAAGCAGACATGAACGCAGACCAGATCCTGAGCGAAATCCGCGAAGCCAATCTTTCGTACCTGATGCTTGCGCAAAGCCTGATTCGCGCCGACCGCGAGCAGGCGCTGTACCGGCTCGGCATCTCGGAGGAGTCGGCGGAGATGATTGCCCTGCTCGCGCCGTCGCAGATGATGAAGATCGCGTCGGGCAACACGCTGCTGTGCCGCTTCCGCATGGACGATGACCTCGTCTGGGGCCTGTTGACGAACCACGGCAAGTCGGCGGCGAACGACGTCACCACCCGCCTGCACGCCAGCATCCTGATGGCCGGCCGCCATCAAGAAGCCGCCTGACTGAAGCCCCCGGCGTCGGGAGGTCCCGACGCCACCCCCCGACGGGGTGCCGGGGCCGCCTGGGAGCGGCCCGGCGCTGGCCCCGGCCCACTTCGCTGGAACCACAGGACATCGACCATCATGGCCCGCAACAAGAGCATCCTCACCGAAGCCAAGCAGATCGACCGTGCCGTCACGCTGATTCACCTCGGCGCGCGGCTGCAGGTGCTCGAGTCCGAGACCGATCTGTCCTATGAACGCCTGCTGCGCCTGTACAAGGAAGTGGCCGGCAAGTCGCCGAGCAAGGGCCAGCTGCCGTTCTCGACCGACTGGTTCATGACCTGGCAGCCCAACATCCATGCGTCGCTGTTTCTCAACATTCACGAGTACCTGAACAAGGTCGCCGCGATGGACGAGATCGACAACGTCATCAAGGCCTACCAGCTCTACACCGAGCAGACGGCGGCGCAGGGCCTGGAGGCGCTGCTCTCGGTCACGCGCGCGTGGCGCCTCGTCAAGTTCATCGACAACGGCATGTTGACGATGACCAAGTGCTCCAAGTGCGGAGGCCACTTCGTGACGCACCCGCACGAGATCGCCAAGCACTACGTCTGCGGCCTGTGCGCGCCGCCGGCACGCGCCGGCAAGGGCCGCGCCGCGGGTTCGATCCAGGTCCACTGAACTTTCGCGCGGCACGCGGGTCTGTCTCCTCAAGTCGCGTCCGTTGGCGCCGATACAGCAACGGACCGGCATCGTTTTCTTGCTAGTCTCCTCCTGGCACCTCCAAGTGTCATTTCGAAGCGGGTCCCTCGGGGCCCGCTCTTT
The DNA here is from genome assembly GCA_023954175.1 of Rhizobacter sp. Classification (GTDB taxonomy): domain Bacteria; phylum Pseudomonadota; class Gammaproteobacteria; order Burkholderiales; family Burkholderiaceae_C; genus CAIKUF01. Next base: position 33,547 of record JAMLIM010000025.1, on the reverse strand, counting down.
TTTTGTGCGCCCGGTGTTCTGTGCGCGACGGGGGGCAACTGTGGCGATCGCCGGCGGCAGGCGCTCAAGCGCCCACGCAAGGGGCCGATAAATGTCGTAACGAGAGCTGTCAGGCGCGACAGCTTGGAAGCAGCCACGGAAATTCCGCGACATGGTCGTACTCATCGGTTACGCGATCGCCTTCGGGTGCATCTTCGGCGCCTACATCATTCATGGCGGCAACATCACCGTCATCCTGCACGCGATCCCGACCGAGATGATGGCGATCGCCGGCGGCTCGCTCGGCGCCTTCGTCGTCACCAACCAGCCGCGCGTGCTGAAGGCGACGATGAGTGCGCTGCCCAAGCTGCTCAAGGCGTCGAAGTACACCAAGGCGCGCTACATGGAGATGATGGCGCTGCTCTACGACATCCTGCAAAAGGCGCGCAAGGAAGGCCTGATGTCGATCGAGAACGACGTCGAGGCGCCGCACGATTCGCCGCTGTTCCAGAAGTACCCGACGGTCGGCAGCGACCACCACGTGGTCGAGTTCATGACCGACTACCTGCGCATGATGGTCTCGGGCAACCTCAATGCGCACGAGATCGAAAGCCTGATGGACAACGAGATCGAAACCCATCATGCCGAGGCGCACGCGCCGGCGGCCGCGATCCAGCGGCTCGCGGGCGCGCTGCCGGCGTTCGGCATCGTGGCTGCCGTGCTGGGTGTGGTCAACACGATGGGCTCGGTCGGCCAGCCGCCGGCGATCCTCGGCGGCATGATCGGCTCGGCGCTGGTCGGCACGTTTCTCGGCATCCTGCTCGCCTACGCCGTCGTCGAGCCGCTTGCCGGCCTGATGGAGCAGAAGATAGACGAGGGCTCGAAGGAGCTGCAGTGCATCAAGGTCACGCTGCTCGCGAGCATGCAGGGCTACGCGCCGCAGGTCGCGGTCGAGTTCGGGCGCAAGGTGCTGTATTCGACCGAGCGGCCGACCTTCGGCGAGCTCGAGAGTCACGTTAAAGGCAAGAAGGCTTGAGCATGGCTGGCGACTCGAAGAAGCTCCAACCGATCATCGTCAAGCGCGTCAAGCGCGGCGGCCACGCGGCGCACGGCGGCGCCTGGAAGATCGCCTACGCCGACTTCGTGACGGCGATGATGGCCTTCTTCCTGCTGATGTGGCTGCTCGGCTCGACGACCGAGGGCGACCGCAAGGGCATCGCCGACTATTTCCAGTCGCCGATGAAGGTCGCGCTGCTGAGCAGCGGCAGCGGCTCGGGCGACTCGTCGAGCGTCGTCAGGGGCGGCGGCACCGATCTGACGCGCAGCGCCGGCCAGGTCAAGCGTGGCGATGTAGAGGCCAAGCGCAGCACGTTCAGCCTGCAGACGATCCGGCACGAGGCGCGCCAGGCCGAAGCCGCCCGCCTGCAGGCGCTGCAGCAGAAGATGCGCGAGATCGTCGCCAACAACCCGCGCCTGGCGGCGATGAGTTCGCAGATCCGTCTCGACATGACGCCCGACGGCCTGCGCATCCAGATCGTTGACGAACAAAGCCGCGCGATGTTCGACAGCGGCAGCGCCGTCCTGAAGCCCTATATGCAGGAGCTGCTGCACGAGATCGCGCAGGTGCTGGCCGAAGTGCCGAACCGGCTGACGATCGAGGGCCACACCGATGCGACGCCCTTCAGCGGCGGCGAGCGCGGCTACAGCAACTGGGAGCTTTCGAGCGACCGCGCGAATGCGTCGCGGCGCGAGCTGCTCGCCGGCGCGCTGCCCGAGTCGCGCGTGCTGCGCGTGCAGGGGCTGGCGTCGAGCTCGCTCTACGACCGCGAAGCGCCGCAAAGCCCGGTCAACCGTCGCATCAGCATCATCGTGATGAACCGCGAGGCCGAGGACCGCCTGCTCGCCGCCGGCGCCGAGCTGCCCGAGGCGATGCAGGCGCCGCCCGCCTCAACTTCGACCTCCGCGACCCGATAACCCGTCATTGCGAGCGCCAAGCACACCATGAAGACGCTGACCGACATGCGAATCCTGATCGTCGACGATTTCTCGACGATGCGCCGCATCATCCGCGGCCTGCTCAAAGAGATCGGCTACCTGAACGCCGAGGAGGCGGAGGACGGCGTCGCCGCGCTCGACGCCCTGCGCAACGCCGAGTTCGACTTCGTGATCAGCGACATCAACATGCCCAACATGAACGGCTTCGAGCTGCTCGCCGAGATCAAGAAGGACGAGACGCTGCGGCACCTGCCGGTGCTGATGGTGACCGCCGAGGCGCGCAAGGAGGACATCGTGCGCGCCGCGCAGGAGGGCGCTGCCGGCTACATCGTCAAGCCCTTCACCAAGGCGACGCTCGAAGAGAAGGTGGCCAAGATCCTGCAAAAGCTCGTGGCCACGGTCTGAGGGCTGGCGATGAAGATGGAACATGAAAGCCTGCTCGCGCCGCCGCGCGAGGCCGGCGCGTCGCCCGAGGTCTACCGCCAGCTCGGTCAGCTGACGCGGCTGCTGCACGACACGCTCGAACAGCTCGGCGTCATGCCGCAGCTGCAGATGGCCGCCGACGGCCTGCCCGACGCGCGCAGCCGCCTGAACTACGTCGCCCGCAAGACCGGCGAGGCGGCCGAGAAGGTGCTCAATTCGGTCGATGCCGCCAAGCTCGAACAGCACCGCATCGCGGAGCAGGCGCGGCGCATCGGCGAGGCGATCGTCGCCGACCCGACGCGCGCGGTGAGCGCCGGTGCGCTGATCGACTTCGTCAGCGAGATCGACGGCGCGAGCGCGCGCATCGATCGCCACCTGACCGACATCATGCTGGCGCAGGACTTCCATGACCTCACCGGCCAGGTCGTCACGAAGGTCGTGACGCTGGCTGCCGACCTCGAGGACAACCTCGTCAAGCTGCTGCTGCAGGCGGCGCCGGCCGACCTGCCGCCGCGCGCCGTCGAGCCCGCCGACCTGCACGGGCCGGTCTTCGACGCGACGGGCAGGAGCGACGTCGTGAGCAGCCAGGGCGAGGTCGACGACCTGCTCGCGAGTCTGGGGTTCTGACGCGCCTCGAACCGGCCGACCTCCTGAAGGAAGAGTTCGCGGTCGACGCTTAGCGGGCCCCGGGCGCCTTGAGTTGGATGCGTGCTCTCGGCCTATTCTGTTGAAAAACTCGATTCAGAGCTGCGGCTGTCGGAAGTTCAATTGCAGGTCGCGACTCGCGCGTGCCGCGTCAGTCATCTTCAGAGTGGCGCAAAGGCTCGCAGGCGCGGATCCGTTCGCGGCTCGCCCCGCGCACGGGCTGAACGAAGTGCGGTCGACAAGCTGGAAGTTGGTGCGTCTCAAGAGTGGCGAGTCAGCGCACCTCCTCGACATCGCCGGGTCGCCAGGACTTGTCGAACCACGGCTGCAGCGGACCGTACAGGCGCAGCGCGATGTTGTAGCCCGTGCCGGGCATGGTTTGCACCCAGTTCTTTTCCTGGCCCGCCGGAGCCTTGGCGCCGAACCAGATGGTGACGCCGCCGTCCGAGTTCATCCGGATGCCCGGAACCGTGCTGTCGACTCCCGCCAACTTCTGGTCGGTCGGCAGCAGCGAACGGGTCTGGTTGTCATACACCGTGAAGGACCAGAAGTCCTTTGCGGGGATCGGCCCGGGCAAGGTCACCTTGTAGGTCCGGTTCGGATCCAGGTAGGCCCCTGTCGCGTCGCGCACGGTGATCGCGTAGGCCGAGCCGGTGCCTGGCTTCGACTCGGTCATCGCCGGCGTGATGCCGGTGGCGTAGTAGAAGAACATCATTCGCGCATCGAGCAGCCGCTCGGCGCCATCGAGGAACTGATAGCTGCCGCCCACGAACGGCGTCCACCATTGCCGGTCGGTGTAGATCCGGGTATTCGGATCGCGCGAGGCGTAAAGGTTGGTGCGGGCAATGGCATTCGCCACCGCCACCGAGTCCGTCAGGATGCCCTTCATCCGCGCGTCGGGAGCAAACGGCTGCCCCTTGCGAATGCCGATGGCCGCGTACAGGCCCGCGGTATCCGGGTCGACCCAGTCCGCGGGCTCGTTCTGCACCACGGCATTCAGTTCCTCGTAGAAGCTGAAGTCGTTGGCGCTGATGGTGTTGAACTTCAGGCCCGAGATGTTGACGACGCTGTTGGCCGGAGGTGCCGCAGCCCGGGACAGCGGGAACACGCCCGCCTTCACTTTGACCCCGGCCACGGCCGCCGCGATGTCTCCCTTTTCGACGAACGCGCGATAGAAGACCAGCAACCGATTGGTGCGCGGGTTGGCGACGTGATAGCCCTGCGCCGGCAGCGCTCCCTTGTAGCCGGGTGGAACGAACAGGTAGTCGCCGCCCGCGCCCTTGTCCGGGCCGGTGAGACCGACATCGGTCACCCAGCGGAAATCGGCGTCGTCGACCGGGCCAAGCACCCGAGGCGGCACGCGCACAACCACCGGCCCGTCCTTCAGGTCGACGCACAGCACGACGTAGACGGTGGTGGTGTTGGCGGTCAGGAACAGCGAGCGCGCATCGAGCAGGTCTTCGCTGATGCCGATGCCCTGGTTGAGCTTGATGCCCGCCTGCTCGAAACCACGGCACAGCGCGCGCACTGAAGTGGCCGACATGCCCTTCATGAACGCATCGATGCCGCGGCCGAAGTCCAATTGGTCGTAGGCCAATTGCGCCGTGGCGGCATCGGGCGCCCCGTCCTTGAAGCGCAAGGTGCCAATGCGCGTCGTCACCGACTCGGGCGTGGTGATCTTTGCCGGCACATCGGGTGCGAACTTCGGCGATCCGCCGGGTCCCTGTGCGTGAGCGCCGGCGGGAGCGATCGCGATCGCCGAGGCCAGTGCAGCGTAAAGCAGGTGATCGTGAAGTGTGCTCATGGTTTCCTCATTCCGCAGCAAAGGCCCTGTCTGTGCGCGTGCATCATGCTCAAGGCTGCAGTTCGATCTCGCCCGGCCTCCAGGTCTTGTTGAACCAGGGCTCGAGTGCGCCGTACATGCGCAGCACCGTGTTCCAGCCGCGGCCCGGCACGGTCTGAACCCAGTTGTTCTCCATGCCCGGCGGCGCCTTGGGTCCAAACCAGACGTCGATCGAGCCATCGGCATTGACCTGCAGGCCCTTGGTCTGGCTGCCCACGGCCGGGGAGCGCTGGTCGGTCTGGATCATCGAGCGCGTCTGGTCGCTGTACACGATGACGGACCAGAAGTCCTTCACCGGGACGTTGGCCGGCATGCGCAGCCTGTAGGTCTTGCCGCCGTCGAGCGGGTTGCCCTTGGCATCGCGCGCGGTCCAGGCGTATTGAGAACCCTTGCCGATCAGCTCCTTTTCCATCGCCGGCGTGACGAGGATGGCGAGAAAGTAGTAGAAGTTGGCCGCATCGAGGTTCAGCACGCCGGGCTCGGTCTGGAACTTGAAGCCGCCGGTGAATCCCCGTTGCCAGTTGCTGTCCGCATAGTAGTAGGCGTCCTTGGCCCGGGTGTGGAAGAGGTTCGCCCGGGCCGTCGCGTCGCCCACCGCTGCCGCTTCGGTGAGGATCTTCTTCATGCGTTCATCCGGGGCGAAGGGTTTGCCCTTGCGGATGCCGATCGACTGGAAGAAGCCGAGCTGCACCGGGTCGAGCGAATCGGCCGGCTCTTCCTGCACGACCTGGTTCAGGAGTTCCCAGAAGGCGTAGTCGGCGGGATAGATCGTGTTGAAGGGCTTGCCCGACATGTTCACGAAGGTCAGCGGCGGATGCGCTTTCGCCGCGTCGGCCAAGGGGTAGATCTTGGTGAATTTCTTGACCGCCTCGACGCCCGGCTTGGGGTCACCGTCCACCAGGAAGCTGCGCCAGGGAACCCACAGCCCAAAGGTCGGCGAGCGCACGACGTGGTAGCCCTTGGGCACCGCGCCTTTGTGGCCGGGCGGCAGGAACAGGTACTTGCCGCCGGCACCCTTGTCCGGCCCGGTGATGCCGACATCGATCACCCAGCGCTGCCACATGTCGTTGACGGTGCCCAGCACCTTGGGCGGCACCTCCAGCACCAGCGGCCCCTTGGACACGTCGATCCAGGTCCAGCTGTAGACCGTGTCGTTGTTGCCGGTGAGCACCAGGCCGCGGCTGTCCAGCAGCTGCTCGAAGATCGGCACCACGGTGTTGGGCGGACCGAAGCTCTTGAAAGCGTTTCGATTGGCCACCTGGCTCACCGCCGGGATGGCCAGCAGATAGGCCTGCACCGCACGCTGGAAATCGACGTTGTCGAACAGCTTCTCGGCCGAGGCCTTGTCGGGGAAGCCGTCGAAGAAGTTCAGCGTGCCCAGGCGCGTCTCCACCTTGTCGGCGGTGGCCACTCCCGCCGGCGCCGGTGTCGAGAACTTCAGTTGTGGATCGGCCGGTGGGCCACTCAAAGGCTGCGCAAGTGCCGCGACCGAAAGCACTGCAAGCACCGTCGGTCCCAAGATCAAATGAGCACGCATCTTCTTTCCTTCTTCGTAAGTTTGGGGCGGCGACACACCCGCCGTTTCGTTCCAGGGCGAAGAGCTTCGACCCCGGGTTCAACTTGGAATTCTTGCGCCTTGGAGTGGTTCGAGCTTGACTTCCCGCGACTGCACTTTGATAGTTCCCGACAGACTTCCTGCTTCGCCGCTTGTGCCCGCCCATGCAAAGACAACCACCCGCCACACCGCCCGTCACCGGGCGCGCGCACGTCGACGAGGGCATGGTGCGCGTCGGGCCGCTCATGGCCTTGCCGGCGGTGCTGGAGTCCCTTGGCATCCGAGCCACGCCATACCTGGCGGAGTTCAGCCTGAAGCGGTCCTTCTTCGACGACCCCGAGAACACCCTGCCCATGGCCGTGGCTGGTCAGCTGCTTGGGCAGGCTGCCGACCGCTCTCGATGTGAGCACTTCGGGCTGCTGGTGGGGCAACGCGCGGGCGCTTCAGCGCTGGGTGCCCTTGGATACCTGATCCAGAGTTCGGACACCGTGGGCACTGCACTTGACGCGTTTGCCGAGCATCTTGAAGTGCAGGACCGCGGCGGCACCGTCTGGATCGAGAGCGAGGGCGGGTTCTCGATCCTCGGCTACACGCTCTACGATGCCCACGTCGAGTCACTTGAACAAATCCTGGCCTGTGCTTTCGCCATCGCCGCCAACCTGATGGTCAGCATCTGCGGCCCCCAGTGGCGACCTACCGAGGTGCTGTTTGCCTTCGCGCGGCCGCGTCAACTGGAGCCGTACCGGAAGTTCTTCGGCGTACGGCCGCGCTTCGATGCCGAACGCTCAGGAATCGTGTTCCCGACAGAGTTGCTGCAGGCCCCGATTCCGAGTGCCGACCCCCTCCTCAACATGCTCATGCGCGACCGCGTGCGCGAGCTTCGGCAGTCGTTCGGCGATGATGTCGTGGCCGTGGTGCGACGACAGCTGCGCACGATGGTCCTGACGCCGAACTGCACGGTCGCGCGGGTCGCGGCGCGCATGAACCTTCATGTTCGCGCGCTGAACCGGGAACTGGCCGCCGCTGGAACCACCTTTCTCCGATTGCGAGAAGAGGCCCGCGCCGAGCTGGCCTGCCAGTTGCTGGAGAGCACGCGAACCGGTGCGAGCGAGATCGCGGCAATCCTGGGCTACACCGAGCAGGCCAGCTTCACACGAGCGTTTCAGCGCTGGACCGGGCAGCCCCCGACGCGGTGGCGTGCTGCGCGCAAGCCGGCTGACCGCGAGAACCGAGGATCTTGACCTGACGGCGAACGGCAACAAGTAGGAGCCCAAGCAGATGCGGGTCGAAAGCACCCTTACTTGAGCCGACCTTCAATCGCCGCCTCTTCAACCCGATGCGACACGGCTGACATTGAAGGTCCGCTCCCGATTCACTCGGATTTCTGCTGTGGGCCGCAAACGCGAGTTCGGCGCAGGCTGCCGAATGCCGACCGTCCGCCGAAAGAACGCACGCGCCTCGCGTTTCCCATCCCGAGTCGGTGTGTGCTGTGTGCACGTCGTGTCGCATTCCTATGACACAGTCCTGCCTTCGCGCCAAATGCGACGAGGCGCACGGCGGCGGATCAGTCGTCGCCTTCGCCGCCGAACAAGCCCGTCAAGCCCCCTCTTTTCGGGCTCAGGTTTTCGCGGCCGACGGGAACAATGGCATCGCCCCTGCATCGGGTGATCCCGCTTCCCCATGGCCGACCAAGACGCACAAGACCGCAATCTGCCAGCCTCCCAGCGCAAGCTGGAGAAGGCGCGCAAGGACGGCCAGGTCGCGCGTTCGCGCGACCTCGGGCACTTCGCCGCGATCGCTGCCGGTGGCACGGCGCTGATGCTGATGGCTCCGACGCTGGCCGATCTGCTCTCGGCCATGGTGCGCCGCGCGCTTGCGTTCAACGCGCAATCGGTGGCCGAGCCGGCGGCGATGGCCGAGCGCCTCGGCGAACTCGCGCCGACGCTGCTGATCGTCGCCGTGCCGCTCGGCGTGCTGCTCGCGCTCGTCGCCTTCGCCGGCAGCGCCGTCTCCGGCGGCTGGGCCTGGAGCCTGAAGCCGATGCAGCCCAAGTTCGACAAGTTCAACCCGCTCGCCGGCTTCAAGCGCATGGTTTCGAAGCAGCAACTCGTCGACACCCTGAAGGCGAGCCTGCTCGCGGTGCTGCTGGTCGGCATCGGCGCGGCGTACCTGCGCGCGCACCTCGACGAATTCAGCGGTGCGCTCGGCCTGCCGCTGCCGGCGGCGCTGTCGCACGTCGGGCGCACGCTGGCGACGGGCCTGACGCTGCTCGTGCTGCTGCTCGGCGCCTTCGCGCTCGTCGATGTGCCCTGGCAGCGCCATCAGCACAAGGTGCGGTTGAAGATGAGCCGCCAGGAGCAGAAGCAGGAGTTCAAGGAGCTCGAAGGCAACGTCGAGGTCAAGAGCAAGGTCAAGGCGCGCATGCGCGAGATGGCCAACCGCCGCATGCTGGCCGCGGTGCCGCACGCCGACCTCGTCGTGATGAACCCGACCCACTACGCGGTCGCGCTCAAGTACAACGAGGCGGCGATGGGCGCGCCGCGCGTCGTCGCCAAGGGCGCGGACCTGATGGCGATGCGCATCCGCGACAGCGCCAAGGGCGCACAGGTGCCGGTGCTGCAGGCGCCGGTGCTGGCACGGGCGCTGTACGCGCATGCGGAACTCGACCGCGAGATTCCCGCCGTGCTGTTCGCCGCCGTCGCCCAGGTGCTCGCCTACGTCTACCAGCTGCGCGCGGCGATGCAGGGCAGGGCGCCGATGCCGGGCGACCTGCCGGAACTCGACGTGCCGGCCGATCTCGACCCCCACCATGACCTGCCTGCAGAGGCGACCGCATGAACTTCCTGATGCAACGCCTGCAAGCCTGGCTCGGCCCGAACGCTGCCGCGATCAAGGCGCTGGTGGCGCCGATCTTCATCATCCTCGTGCTCTCGATGATGGTGCTGCCGCTGCCGCCGTTCGCGCTCGACATGCTGTTCACCTTCAACATCGCGATGGCGCTGATGGTGATGCTGATGGCGGCCTACATGATCAAGCCGCTCGACTTCTCGGCGTTCCCGGCCGTCATCCTGCTGACGACGCTGCTGCGGCTGTCGCTCAACGTCGCCTCGACGCGTGTCGTGCTGCTCGAAGGGCACACCGGCACGGCGGCAGCGGGCAAGGTGATCGAGTCGTTCGGGCACTTCCTGATCGGCGGCAACTTCGCCGTCGGTCTGATCGTCTTCTCGATCCTCGTCGTCATCAACTTCATCGTCGTCACCAAGGGCGCCGAACGCATCGCCGAGGTCGGCGCGCGCTTCACGCTGGACGCGATGCCGGGCAAGCAGATGGCGATCGATGCCGACCTCAACGCCGGACTGATCGACGAGAAGGAGGCCAAGCGCCGGCGCGCCGAAGTCGGCGAGGAGGCGGAGTTCTTCGGCTCGATGGACGGCGCGAGCAAGTACGTGCGCGGCGACGCGATGGCGGGCCTGCTGATCCTCGTCATCAACATCGTCGGCGGCTTCGTGATCGGCGTCGCGCAGCACGACCTTTCGGCCTCGGACGCAGCCAACAGCTACGTGCTGCTCGCGGTCGGCGATGCGCTCGTCGCGCAGATCCCGGCGCTGCTGATCTCGGTCGCGGCGGCGATGGTCGTCTCGCGTGTCGGCAAGGACCACGACATCGGCGGCCAGGTGGCGCGCCAGTTGTTCGATTCGCCGCGCGCATTCGCGATCACGGCCGGCGTCATCGGCCTGCTCGGCGTCATCCCCGGCATGCCGCACCTCGTCTTCCTGTTGATCGCGGCTGCGCTCGCCGCGTTGTCGCAGTGGATGCACCGGCGCAACAAGCGCGCGAAAGACGCGCCGCCGGCGCCCGAGCCGATGCCCGACGCCAACGCCGAGGCGAGCTGGGAAGACCTGCGCCCGGTCGACACGCTGGGGCTGGAGGTCGGCTACCGGCTGATCGCGCTCGTCGACAAGGAGCGCCAGGGCGACCTGCTCGCGCGCATCAAGGGCGTGCGCCGCAAGTTCGCGCAGGAGGTCGGCTTCCTGCCGCCGCCGGTCCACATCCGCGACAACCTCGAGTTGAAGCCGAGCGCGTACCGCCTGACCTTGCGCGGCGCGATCGTCGGCGAGGGCGAGGCCTTCCCCGGCATGCTGCTCGCGATCAACCCGGGCGGCGCAACGCAGCCGCTGATCGGCACTGCGACGACCGACCCCGCGTTCGGCCTGCCGGCAGTGTGGATCGAGGAACGCCAGCGAGAGGCCGCCCAAATGAGCGGATTTACGGTCGTTGATTGCGCGACCGTCGTCGCCACCCATCTTTCACACTTGATGCAACTGCAGGCCGCGCGATTGCTCGGCCGCGTGGAAACCCAGCAACTCGTCGATCACGTGACGCGGCTGGCGCCCAAACTGATCGAGGACGTGGTGCCCAAGATGGTCGGAATCGCGAGCCTTCAGAAGATCCTGCAACTGCTGCTCGAAGAAGGCGTGCACATCCGCGACATGCGCTCGATCGTCGAGAGCCTGGCCGAACACGCCGCGATCGTGACCGACCCGGCCGAGCTGGCACGCCGCATCCGCGTGAACCTGGCGCCGGCCATCGTGCAGCAGATCTACGGCCCGACGAAGGAGCTCGACGTCATCGCGCTCGAGCCCGAACTCGAGCGCATGGTGTCGCAGGCGCTCAACTCGCCGCATGGCGCAGCGCTCGACCCGGGCGTGGCCGACACCCTGTCGCGCAGCGCCGCGGCGTCGGCCAAGCGCCAGGAAGACCTCGGCCTGCCTGCGTGCCTGCTGGTGCCCGACGCGATCCGGGTGCCGATGGCGCGCTTGCTCAAGCGCGCCGCGCCGCGCCTGCGCGTGCTCAGCCACAGCGAGATCCCGGAGACGCATTCGATCCGCATCGGCTCGGTGATCGGAGCCGGCGCATGAACAACGAGCGCGTGATGCATGCGTTGCAAGTCGGCGTTGCAGGCGATCGACATGGCGTTGCGTTCAACGGGAAGACCATGAATTGGGTTTGCGGAGGCAGTCAATGAACGTCAAACGCTATACGGCGCGCAATTCGCGCGATGCGCTCAAGCTCGTGCGCGAGGCGCTCGGCGTCGACGCCGTCGTGCTGTCGACCAAGCCCTGCGCCGAGGGCATCGAGGTGCTCGCGATGGCGCAAGGTGCGCTCGACCACCTCGCGCGCAACGCGCCGGGCGCTGCCGCGACCGAACAGGTTGCCACGGCGGCGGCAACGATGACGCCACCCACGACGCCGCCCGTGACGTCGCGCACGGCGGCACCGCAAGCGGCGAGCACGCCGGAGGCGCAAGCGCCCCGGCCGGCCAAGGCCGCTGCCGCGGTCAAGCCGGCTTCGCGTGGCGCCGAGGCCCGGGCGCCGCGCGAGCGCATCGAGCCGACGCTCGACGAGAACGTGCCGGTCGAGGCCGACGTTGCGCGCCTGACGATGAGCACGCTGTCGTTCCAGGACTATGTGCGTGAACGCATGCTGCGCCGCCGCCAGGCGGTGATCGCGGCCGACGGTGCGCAGCCACAACCGGCGAACGGCACGCCGCGCGAGGCCGGAACGCCCGCCGAGGCCGCGGCGACCCGGGCCGCGATGCCAGCCGCACCCGCACCCGCATCCGCATCCGTGCCCGCACCCGAGTCGGTGACCGCACTGCGCGAGCCCCCGGTGCTGCGCGAGGCGGTCCCCGCGCCGGCGCCGCGCCGCGAGGCCGAAGCGCGCTGGGACGACGCACCGGCGCTCGCCGACGACGGCGTTGCGCCGGCCCGCCGCGAGCGGCACGACGTGCTCGATGAAATCCGCGCGATGAAGGGCCTGATCGAGGAGCGCTTCGGAGCCCTCGCGTTCATGGAAAAGCTCCAGCGCCAGCCGGCGCAGGCGCGCCTGGCACAGCGCCTGCTCGACGGCGGCTTCTCGCCGGCGCTGATCCGCAAGCTTTCGGCCGGTCTGCCCGCCGATGTGACGGATGACGCCGCCTGGGCCGAGGGCGTGCTCGAACGCAACCTGCTGACGGGCGAGGCCGACAGCGCGCTCGAGGACCAGGGCGGCGTGTTCGCCCTCGTCGGCGCGACCGGCGTCGGCAAGACGACGACCACCGCCAAGCTCGCCGCCGCGTTCGCGACCAAGCATGGCGCGGCGCAACTCGGCCTGATCACGCTCGACGCCTATCGGGTCGCCGCGCACGAACAGTTGCGCGCGTATGGCCGCATCCTCGGCGTGCCGGTGCACACCGCACACGACCGCAGCTCGCTCGAGGACCTGCTCGACCTGCTGTCGGCGAAGAAGATGGTGCTGATCGACACCGCCGGCATGGCGCAGCGCGATGCGCGCACGCGCGAGCTGCTCGACATGCTTGCGCACCGCAGCGTCAAGCGCCTGCTCGTCGTCAACGCGAGCGCGCAGGGCGAGACGATCGAGGACGTGCTGCACGCCTATCGCGCGTCGAGCTGCGAGGGCGTCGTCCTCTCCAAGCTCGACGAGGCCGTCAAGCTCGGCCCGGCGCTCGACGCCATGATCCGCCACAAGCTCAAGATCGTCGGTGTCGCCAACGGCCAGCGCGTGCCCGAGGACTGGCACCGCCTCTCGAGCCATGCGCTCGTGCACCGCGCGTTGCGCGCGCTGACCGGCGCTGCCTACCGGCTCGAGGCGGACGAGGTCAGCCTCGTGTTCGCCGGCCCGCAGCGCGGCGCGGTGCGCGCGGCAAGCGCCTTCGCTGCCTGAGCGCAGCGCGGCCCGACCCGACGACCCCGATGAACAGCCCGCGCAAGCCGATGCACGCAAGCGCCGCGCCGACGCCGCCCGATCAGGCGCACGGCCTGCGGCGGTTGTTCGCGCAGGGGGGCGTGCGGCTCGTGCCGCTGGTCTCGAACCCGCACGTCGCGTTCTCGGGCGCGTTGCTCGAGCGGCTGTGCAGCGCATTCGCCGACGAGGGCGCGAAGACGCTGCTCGTCGATGCCTGCGAGCGTGCGCCCGCGCCGGACGAGCTGTCGGTGATGGGCCTTGCCGAGTGCATCGAGACGCTGTCGCCCGAGTTGAGCTACCTGGCGGCGCGCACGCTGCCGCTGCGCCATGTCGATGCCCAGGGCTCGACGGCACCCTTTCTGCAGGCCATCGTCGAGGCCGCGCCGCGCGCCGACGTCGTGCTCGTGCACGCCGCGGCGAGCGAACTCTCGCGCATGTTCGCGCGCCAGACGATCACGTCCTACCCGCGCCCGCTGCTGATCGCCGACGACCATCCGGCCAGCGTGACGCACGCCTACGCGGCGATGAAGCTGCTGGCGCTGCGCGCGCGCATGTCGGTGTTCGGCCTGGTGCTCGGTGCCGCACCCCATTCGCCGCGCGCCGAACGGATCGCCGAGCAGCTCTCGAGCTGCGCCGACAACTTCCTCGGTGCGGTGCTCGACGGCTGGGCGCTGATCGATCCCGCCTGCCGTCCGACCGAACCCCTGCCGCCGGCACTGCGTCGTCTGGTGCGCGGCGTGCTGCGCACTGCGCCCGGCGCCGGCCCGTCACGCAGCGCCCGTGCCGCCCCGATCGGCGACCTCTTGCCCGCCTTGAATTGAATCCCCTGGAGCCGCATTCCATGTACACCGCCAAAGGCCAACTCGACGTCAACTCGATGCTCAAGCAGTACAGCCCGCTGGTGCGCCGCCTGGCGCATCAGATGATCGCCAAGCTGCCGGCCAACGTCGAGATCGACGACCTCATCCAGGTCGGCATGATCGGCCTGACGGACGCGCTCAGCCGCTTCGACGCGGGGCAGGGCGTGCAGTTCGAGACCTTCGCGACGCAACGCATCCGCGGCGCGATGCTCGACGAGTTGCGCGGCAACGACTACCTCTCGCGCGGCACGCGCAAGCACCAGCGCTCGATCGAGGCGGCGCTGCACAAGCTGCAGCAGCGCCTCGGACGCACGCCGGTCGAGAGCGAGATCGCGAAGGAGATGGGCCTTTCGCTCGCCGACTACCAGGAGCTGCTCGGCAAGGTGCGCGGCACGCAGCTCGTCTACCTGGAAGACATGTCGGGCGACGAGGGCGACGCCGACTTCCTCGACCGCCATGTGGTCGACGAGGAGGCGAACCCGCTCGAGCAGCTGCGCGACCAGCGCATGCGCCAGGCCCTCGTCGACGGCATCAAGACGCTGCCCGAGCGCGAGCAGTTCGTCATGAGCATGTACTACGAGCACGACATGAATCTGAAGGAGATCGCCGCCGTGCTGAAGGTGACGGAAAGCCGCGTCTGCCAGTTGCACAGCCAATCGATCGCCCGGCTGCGCGTCAAGCTGCGCGAATGGTGATGCGGGTTGCGTCACCCGTAGGGCGGCGCTTCGCGTGGCACGCATGAATCGGCGGTGAAGATCGGCCGCCAGCTGCCGATATCGCCTGTGACTTCCCCTCACGAGGTTCGATGATGTTTGCAGCATTCAAGCGCGCCCGGCCGGCGTCCAACGAGCCGGCCGAGACCCCCCCCGAAGCAGCGCAGCCCGACCTGCGCGTGGCGGTCGAGAGCATCGGCAAACAGGCCGCGCTGATGGGGCGCGACGCGGCGGAGGTGCGCGGGCTGCTCGACGACACGCAGAAGGCGTCCGCCTCGCAGGAGCGCGCGATGGCAACGCTGACGCACCAGCTGCACGAGATCACGCGCGCGCAGCAGGTCATCGGCGACGAGACGCGCGAAAGCCTGGATGCGGTCTCGCGCGCGCGGCACGCGGTCGAGGAGGTGGGGCGCGAAGTCGCCGGCATCGTCGACAACCTGCGCGACGTTGCCGACGCGGCGGGCGTCATCACCCAGATCGCGCTGCAGACGCGGCTCGTCGCCTTCAACGCATCGGTCGAAGCCAAGCGGGCAGGGGATGCCGGCCGCGGCTTCGGCGTTGTCGCCGACGCGGTGAAGGATCTGGCGGGCAAGGTCGAGGCCTCGTCGAAGCAGATCATGAGCACCGTCGGGGACCTGGACAAGCGCATCGCCGCGCTCGCGCGCGAGATCGAGGCGCGCCCGGGCCAGGCGCGCCAGGGCGCGTTCCACGGCGCACTCGCCGAGGTCGACAGCGGCGTCGCACGCATCACCGAGGCGGCCGGCCAGAGCGGCACGGTGTGCGCCGGATTGAACGCGCAGATGGCGACGCTCGAAGGCGAGATGCATGGCACGACGCGCGCGCTCGACGCCGCGATGCTGCGCAGCGAAGCCTTCCTCAAAGTGTCCGAGCAGCTCATCGAGCTGGTGGCCGATTGCGGCATCGAGACCGAGGACACGCCCTACATCAGCGCCGCGATGGAAACCGCGGGCCAGGTCGCGAAGCTGCTCGAGGATGCGGTGCGCACCGGCACCATCAGCACTGCCGATCTGTTCGACGAGAACTACAAGCCAATCGCCGGCACCGACCCGGCGCAGGTGACGACGCGCTTCTGCGATCTCACCGATCGCCTCTTGCCGCAGGTGCAGGAGCGCGTGCTCGGCCTGTCCGGGCGCGTCGTGTTCTGCATCGCGGTCGACCGCAACGGCTACGTGCCGACGCACAACCGCAAGTACTGCCAACCGCAGCGCCCGTGCGAGCTCGCGTGGAACACCGCGAACAGCCGCTACCGCCGCATCTTCAACGACCGCACCGGTCTCGCGTCGGCGCGCAACCGGCGCCCGTTCCTGCTCCAGACCTACCGGCGCGACATGGGCAACGGCCAGTTCGTGCTGATGAAGGAAGCCGCGGCGCCGATCACCGTCAACGGCCGGCATTGGGGCGGCCTGCGCCTCGCGTTCCAGTTCTAGTGCTGCGGCGCACGGCATGACACCGGCCGTCGGCCGCGCATCGCAGGCGCATGCGCCGGCGTCCGCGCCGCGCTTCCCGATGCTCGCCTGGCCGCTGCCCGCGCTCCTCGTCTGGGCCGCGGCCTGGGGCATCCATCTCGGGCTGACTGCGCACGGCACGCCTGCATGGGTTGCAGTGGCGCTCGCGAGTTGCGCGGCCGCACTGGCCGCGACGCGCGCGACGACGCCGTGGCGGCGGCGGCTGGTCGCGGCCGGCTTCCCGCTCTCCTGGCTCGCGGCGAGCTTCGCCTTCGCGCTGCCGGCCTGGGCCTGGCTGCTGCCGCTCGGTCTGCTCGCGCTGCTCTACCCGATGCGAAGCTGGCGCGATGCGCCGCTCTTTCCAACGCCTGAAGACGCGCTCGCCGGTCTTGCAAGCGTGGCGTCGCTGCCGCCCGCGGCCCGGGTCGTCGACCTCGGCTGCGGCCTGGGCGCCGGGCTGCGCGAGTTGCGCCGCGAGTATCCCCAGGCGGCGATCAGCGGTGTCGAGTGTAGCTGGCCATTGCGCTGGCTGTGCGCACTGCGCTGCCGCGATGCGCGGGTCGCGCGCGGCGACATCTGGGCGCATGACTGGTCAGGCTACGACCTCGTCTACCTCTTCCAGCGCCCGGAGAGCATGGCCCGCGCCGCTGCCAAGGCACAGAGTGAACTGCGCAACGGCGCCTGGCTCGTGAGCCTCGAGTTCGAAGTGCCGGCGCTGGTGCCGCAAGGCCGGCTCGAGGGCGCCGATGGGCGCAGCGTCTGGCTCTACCAGACGCCCTTCGTGGCGGCGCCGGTCCGACCCCCCACAACGACCCGTCCATCGCGCTGACGGCCCGCGCGCGCGCCTGCCGCGCGCGTTTCAGAGATCACGCCTGGCGGAACAGACGCAACAGCGTCGCGCGCAGCCAGTCGAGCGCGGCATCGCCTTCGGACACGCCATGCCAGACCATGCGCACGTCGAACTGCGGCATCGGCATCGGCAGCGGCCACCAGGCGAGGTCGCCGCCGCGGCAGATGTCGCTCGCCCAGGATTGCGGCGCGATGCCGACCAGGGCTGTACGTCGCACGAGGTCGGGCATGGCCGCGAAGTGGCGCACGCGCATGACGATGCGATCGTCGAGCCCGGCCTTCTTCAAGCTCGCTTCAACGCTGCCATGGAAGGTGGCCGTGGGTGATGCCACGACCAGCCCCTGGCGTGCGAGCGCCACGCAGCTGCGCTGGCGCGGGACGCGGCCCGGGTCGCTCAACGCGACATAGGTCTCGCTGAACAAGGAGCTGCTGCGCAGCCCGCGCCGGCCGGCGTCGAGGATGCCGATCGCCAGATCGACCTCGCGTTGCGCGAGCGCCTCGGGCAGCTGCGCGGTCGACACCGCCGCGTTGACGATGCGCGTGAGCGGTGCCTCCGCCAGCACGGCGTCGGCGATCGCGGGCAGAAACGCCATCTCGCCCAGGTCGGACAGCGATAGCCGCCAGGTCCGCGTGCAGCTCGCGGCGTCGAACGCGGCCGGTGTGCCGATGTCGCGCTCGAGCGCCTCGAGGTGCCTGGCGGCGGCCGCCGCCAGGCGCAGCGCCAGCGGTGTGCCGACCAGGCCGCCCGCGCTGCGCACGAAGAGCGGGTCGTCGAAATGCCGGCGCAGCCGCGCCAGCGCGTTGCTGGTCGCCGGCTGGCTGAGCGACAGGCTCTGCCCCGCTGCGGTGACCGAGCGCAGGCGCTGCAGCGTCACCAGCACGCGCAGCAGGTTGAGGTCGAGCTGGCGAAAGGTCTTCGTCATCGGTAGCGTGAATGTCGCATATCTCATCAATCCATTGGACCGATGGGCGGCGAGCGCCTAAGCTGCATGCAAACCACAGCGGAGACAAACACGTGGAACGCTCGTTCGAGCATGAAATCCGCTCGCTGCGCCTGGGCGCCGGCGAGGTCTTCCATGGCGAGGGCATCCTGGCCGTGACGAAGGCGTTGCTGCAATCGGGCGTCAGCTACGTGGGCGGCTACCAGGGCTCGCCGATCTCGCACCTGCTGGACGTGATGGTGCAGGCGCGCGACGACATGCGTGAGCTCGGCGTGCATGTCGAGGCCTGCACCAACGAGTCGGCGGCGGCGGCGATGCTGGGCGCGTCGATCATGTATCCGGTGCGCGGTGCGGTGACGTGGAAGTCGATCGTCGGCACCAATGTCGCGTCCGACGCGCTGTCCAACCTCGCATCGCCGGGCGTCATCGGCGGCGCGCTGATCGTCGTCGGCGAGGACTACGGCGAAGGCGCGAGCGTGATCCAGGAGCGCACGCATGCGTTCGCGCTGAAGTCCTCCCTGTGGCTGATGGACCCGCGGCCGAACCTGCCGACGATCGTGCACTGCGTCGAGCAGGCGTTCGAGCTGTCCGAAGCGTCGAACACGCCGGTGATGCTCGATCTGCGCATCCGTGCCTGTCATGTGCGCGGCAGCTTCGTCGCCAAGGACAACCGCTCGCCCAGCATCGGCACGCACCGGGCCATGGCAGAGCCTGCCGAGTTCAACTACGCGCGGTTGTCGCACCCGCCGGTGACGCTCGATCATGAAAGAGCCAAGTTCGAGGCACGCATGCCGGCCGCGCGGCGCTTCATCGAGGCCGCCGGCCTCAACGAGTTGTTCGACGGTGAGCACACCGATCTGGGCATCATCGTGCAGGGCGGCCTGTACAACACGCTGATCCGCGCGCTGCAGCAGTTCGGCCTCGCCGATGCGTATGGCGACAGCGCGATCCCGCTGCTGGTGCTCAACGTCGTCTACCCGCTGCTGCCGGATCAGATCGCGCGCTTTTGCGCCGGCAAGCGCAGCGTCCTCGTGGTCGAGGAGGGCCAGCCCGACTACATCGAGCAGGAGATCACCGCCACCTTGCGCCGCGCCGGCGTCGACACGCCGCTGCGCGGCAAGGACATGCTGGCGCCGACCGGGGAATACAACGCGGAAGTGATGCTCGCGGGCCTCCAGCGTTGGCTCGATGCGGATGCCGGTGCCGACACGGACGCCGAGAAAGCCGGCAGGGGCATCTCCACCCAGGGCGCACGCGAACTGCTGGCCGACGTGCGCCGCACGCGCGAATTGGCGGTGCAGGCGCTCGGCGCCGAGCTGCCGCCGCGGCCGCCGAACTTCTGCACCGGCTGTCCGGAGCGCCCCGTGTTCGCCGCGCTCAAGCTGGTGCAGCGTGAGGTCGGCCCGATGCACATCAGCACCGACATCGGTTGCCACAGCTTCGCCACCTTCGCGCCGTTTTCCTTCGGCAACTCGATCCTCGGCTACGGCATGAGCCTCGCCAGCGGCGCCGGCGTGCGCAGTTTCCAGCAGCGCCGGCCGCTGGCCATCATGGGCGACGGCGGCTTCTGGCACAACGGCCTGCTGTCGGGCGTGTCGTCGACGCTGCTCAACGGCGGCGACGCGGTGCTCGTGATCATGAAGAACGGCTACACCTCGGCCACCGGCACGCAGGAGACGATCTCGACGCCGCTCGCCGAATCGCGCCGCGTTGCCGAGGGCCGCAGCGCCACCGACGGCGAGCTGACGATCGAGAACACGCTCACCGGGCTCGGCGTGAAGTGGCTGAAGACGGTGCACAACTACCGCGTCGCGCAGGTGCGCGACACGCTGCGCGAGGCGTTCACGACGAAGCAGGGCGGCCTCAAGGTCATCATCGCCGAGGGCGAATGCCAGCTCGAGCGCCAGCGCCGCCTGAAGCCCCTGCGCGCGCGTGCGCTCAACGCAGGCCAGCGCGTGCTGCGCACCAAGTACGGTGTCGACGACGAGGTCTGCACGGGCGACCATTCCTGCATCCGGCTGTCGGGTTGCCCGACGCTGAGCATCAAGCCCTCGCGCGATCCGCTCAAGCGCGACCCGGTCGCCACTGTCGAAGCCGGCTGCGTCGGCTGCGGCCTGTGCGGCGAGGTTGCGCAGGCCGCCGCGCTGTGCCCTTCGTTCTTCCGCGCCGACGTCATCGCCAACCCGACCTGGTGGGAGAGGCTGCGCGACCGCATGCGCCGTTCGATCATCGGCTTGCTGCAGCCGGCATGACGCAGACGCCGACATCCCAGGGACCGCTGCCCATGACGACATCGATGACGACACCGATGCCGACCTCGATCCTGATCGCCGCGCTCGGCGGCGAAGGCGGCGGCGTGCTGGCGGAGTGGATCGTCGATGCCGCGCTGCGCGCCGGCCTGCCGGTGCAGGCCACTTCGGTGCCCGGTGTCGCGCAGCGCACCGGCGCGACGAGCTACTACGTGGAGTTCCTCGACGCGCCGGCGCAGCCCGGGCGCCAGCCCGTGTTCGCGCTGATGCCGCTGCCCGGGCGGGTCGACGTCGTCCTCGCGAGCGAGCTGCTCGAGGGCGTGCGCATGGCCGAGCGCGGCTTTGTCAGCCCGCAGCAGACGCTGCTCATCACGGCCAGCCACCGGGTGTTGACGACGACCGAGAAGATGGCGATGGGGGATGGGCGATTCGACTCGCAGCGCCTGCTCGCCGCAGCCGCGACGAGCGCACGGCAATTCCTCGCGCTGGATCTGCTCGCGATCGCGCAGCGCCGGCGCACGGCCATCAGCGCGGTGATGTACGGCGCGCTCGCGGGCTCGGGCCGGCTGCCGTGGTCGCGCGACATCGACGAGGCCGTGATCCGCGCGCGCGGTGTCGGCGTCGAGACCAGCCTTGCGGGTTACGCCGAGGCGTTCGACGCCGCGCGCGACGGCCTGTCGGCGCCCGCAGCGGGCGCGTTGCCACCGGCGCTGGCCGACATCGTGCAACGTGGCGAGGAGCGCATGCGCGACTATCAGGACGAAAGTTACGCCGCGCGCTACCGCGCGCGCGTCGAGTCGCTGCGCGCAACATGCGATCCCGCCTCGCCCGCGCTCGAGGAAGCGGCGCGCCAGCTGGCACTGTGGATGAGCTACGAGGACGTGATCCGCGTCGCCGACCTGAAGACGCGGCGCGAGCGCTTCGAGCGCGTGCGCGCCGAGGCGATGGCCGGGCCGCACGACGTGCTCGAGATCCGCGAGCACCTGAGCCCGGGGCTGGAGGAGGTTGCCGCCATCGCGCCGCGGCGGCTCGGCCTGGCGCTGCGGCGGCGCGTCGGGCACACGCATGCGGTCGGCACCCGCGGCAAGGGCATGACGCTTGCGACGACGTCGGTGCATGGCTTCGTGCTGCTGCGCCTGCTGGCGTCGCTGCGCCGCTGGCGGCCGCGCTCGCTGCGCTTTCACGAGGAGCAGGCGGCGATCGACGCCTGGCTGGCGGCGTTGCGCGAGGCGCTGCCGCGCCACGCCGGGTTTGCCGCCGCGCTCGCCGAACTGCCGCGCCTGCGCAAGGGCTACAGCGATACCTTCGATCGCGGTCGCACCAGCTACCAGCGCATCTTCGACGCGCTGGCCTCGCGCAGCGGGCCGCCAGACGATGCCGCCGCCGCGGCGCTGCGCGAAGCGATCACCGCCGCCCTGGCCGAGCCGGAAGCTGCCGCCCCGCCGCCGCGCCCGCAAGGCGCGGGCCAGCCCATCGTCTGGCACGCAAGGGATAGCACGCTAACGTCAGATGCCACGCGCGAGTCATGATCGGCGCATCGCCGCACCCTGCAACCACAACGGAGACCTTGCATGAAATTCCTTCGCACCACCCCTCTGGCCGTGCTCGCGCTGGCCGCTGCCGGCAGCTGCTTCGCGCAGGACAAGCCGGTCGAACTCAAGTTCGCGCACTGGCTGCCGGCGCAGCATTCGCTGGCCGTGACGGGCTTCATCCCGTGGGCCAAGTCGGTCGAGGCGGCATCGGGCGGCAGCATCAAGGTGACGATCTTCCCGGCCCAGCAACTCGGCAAGGCGCCTGACCACTACGACCTGGCGCGCGACGGCATTGCGCAGATGGCGTGGATCAGCCCCGGCTATCAGGCCGGGCGCTTCCCGATCTTCGCGGCGGGCGAGTTGCCGTTCATGGTCGACAAGCCGGGCCCGGCCTCGGCAGCCTTCGATCAGTGGTACCGGCCCTACGCTGCGAAGGAAATGGGCGACGTGAAGATGTGCTTCGCGCACCTGCACGTCGGCACCATCCACTCGAAGGCGCCGATCACCGAGCCGGGCCAGATCAAGGGCATGAAGGTGCGGCCGTCGAACGGCACCGTGGCGCAGATGGTGACGCTGCTCGGCGGCACCAACGTGCAGGTGTCGGCGCCCGAGGCGCGCGACGCGCTGAGCAAGGGTGTGGCGGATGCGATCACCTTCCCGTGGCTGTCGACGATCGCCTTCGGCATCGACAAGGTCGCCACCTTTCATACCGACATGCGGCTGTATGCGGCGGTCTTCGTCTGGGCGATGAACAAGCCCTGGTACGAATCGCTCGCGCCGAAGCAGAAGAAGGTCATCGACGACCACTGCAACAACGAATGGGCGGCGCGCGTCGGCAAGGACTGGGGTGCCGCCGAGGACGACGGCCGCGAGAAGATCGCCGCCACGCCGGGGCAGACGATCGTGCCGATGTCGAAGGCCCAGATCGATGTCTGGAAGAAGGCCGTCGCGCCGATGCAGGCGACCTGGATCGCCGAGGCCGACAAGGCCGGCATCAAGGGCAAGCAGGCGCTCGACGACCTGAAGGCCGAACTCGTGAAGACCGGCGGCGCGAACTGAACCGCTGACGGTTTCATGCGACGCGTTCTCGCCGTCACCGAAGCGGTGGCGGCGATCTTCCTGCTGCTGATTGCTTTGCTGACGGCCAGCAACGTCGCACTGCGCGACTTGCTGTCGCTGCAGCTGCCGGACTGGTTCGACGGCTCCAAGCTGCTGCTGGGCATCGCGCTGTTCTGGGGCATCGCGCTCGCGACCTACCACGGCTCGCACATCTGCGTCGACGTGCTGTGGGAACACGTGGGGCAGCGCGCGCGGCGCTGGCTCGACGTGATCGCCGGCAGCGTCACGCTCGCCTTCCTCGCGCCGATGGCGTGGATGGTGTGGGTCAAGGTGCTCGGCACCGGCAGCCAGGCGACGAGCGATCTGCGCCTGCCGCTGGTGTGGTTCACGTCGATCGCGGCGGCGGGCGCGGTGGCCGCCGTCGTCTTCGCCGCGGTGCGCCTCTTCCTCGACATGCGCGGCCATGCCACGCTCGAGGCGCATGCCGAGGCCGTCGCGCAGGCCCAGGCCGACCCCCCAAGCGGGAGCCCGCGATGAGCCGTGAGTGGGTGACGCTGCTCGGCTTTGCCGGCATGTTCGTGCTGATGGCGGTGCGCGTGCCGATCGGCATCGCGATGGGCGTGGTGGGTGTGCTCGGCTTCGGCGCGCTGACCGGCATGGCGCCCGCGATGAACCTGCTGGGGCAGGTGCCGTTGTCGGTGCTGTCCGACTACAACCTGGCGGTCATCCCGATGTTCATCCTGATGGGCGCCTTCGCGTCGCAGTCGGGCATGAGCCACGAACTCTTCGTCGCCGGCCGCGCCTGGTTCGGCCATCGGCGCGGGGGGCTGGCCTACGCGAGCATCGCCGCCTGCGGCGGCTTCGCCGCGATCAACGGCTCGTCCGTCGCGACGGCGGCGACGATGAGCCAGGTCGCGCTGCCCGAGATGCGCCGCGCCGGCTACGACCCGGGCTTCTCGGCCGGCCTCATTGCTGCCGGCGGCACGCTCGGCATCATGATCCCGCCGTCGACCATCTTCGTCCTCTACGGCATCATGACCGAGGTCGACATCGCCAGGCTGTTCGCCGCCGGCGCGCTGCCGGGGCTGCTCGCGGTGGTGTTCTATTTCAGCGTCGTGCAGTACATCGGCTGGCGGCACCCGGAGCGGCTGCCGGTGGGCGAGTCGCATACCTGGCGCGAGCGCTTTCGCAGCCTGCGCGACCTGTGGGCGGTGCTGCTGCTGTTCGTCTTCGTGCTCGGCGGCATCTACGGCGGCCTCTTCACGGTGCAGGAGGCGGCCGGCATCGGCGCCACCGGCACGCTGATCATCGGCGTGCTGCGCGGGCGCCTGGGGTGGCGGCGGATCCGCAGCGCGCTGATCGACGCGCTGCGCGTGTCCTCGGCGATCATGATGATCGTCGTCGGCGCCTTCCTGTTCGGCTACTTCCTGACCATCACGCAGTTCACGCAGCAGGCGGTCGAGTGGCTGGTGCATCTGCCGATCGGTGCCTACGGCGTGCTCGCGCTTGTGATGGTCGGCTACTTCGTGCTCGGCGCGGTGATGGACGAACTGGCGATGATCCTGCTGACGGTGCCGATCGTCTTCCCGGCGATGATGCAGCTCGGCTTCGACCCGGTGTGGTTCGGCGTCATCGTCGTCATGGCGGTCACGTTCGGGATGATCTGCCCGCCTGTCGGCATGAACGTGTTCGTCATCAACTCGATCGCGACCGACATCTCGCTGACCGACATCTACCGCGGCACGATGCCCTTCATCGCAGTCGACGTGGTGCGCCTGGTGCTGCTGTGCGCCTTCCCGGGCATCGCGTTGTGGTTGCCAAACCTGCTGCTGTAGCGTCCGGCATGTCGGCGCGGGCAGGTGCCTGAAAGCGTCCGCATGCATCGAACACGGTAGTCATCCGCTTGCGCGTGCTCAGATTGCGGCAATACTGTTGGCCACGCCAACGCCGGAGGATCCGATGGCCCGCAGCCCCGCAACCAAGACGACGACGAAATCCGCCCCCGCCAAGCGGGCGCGCAAGACGGTCAAGACTGCGTCGAAGACTGCGCCTCGAAAGAAGGCACTTCCGGCACCGACACCACTCGTCCTGCCCCCGGCAGCGGCGGTCGCGCCCAACGCGCTGAAGGCGCTTGCGCGCCAGCTGCAGTCGTGGACCGAATCGGTGCTCGGCATGGCCGGTACCGCGACCGACATCGGCGTCACGCTCGCCAAGTCACGGCTGAAGAAGCCGCAGCACAAGGCGGCGGTCGAGAAGGCCGGCTCGCTGCTGCACGACCTGCGCCAGACCGCAGGGCTCACGGTGCAGGACCTGGGCCGCGCGCTCGGGCTGTCGGACGCGACCGATCTGGAACTGATCGAAAGCGGCAAGATGGCCATGCCCTTCGAGCTGATCCTGCGCGCGGCGTCGGTGCTCGGCCGCAAGGACCCGGTGACCTTCGTCATGCAGTTCACGCGCGCCTACAACCCCGAGATCTGGAAGGCGCTCGAAGCGCTCGGCATCGGCAAGCTCGTCGTGCAGGGCGCGCGCGAACGCGAGTTCGCCAACATCTACCGCGCGCACGACCGGGCGCGGACGCTGACCGACGCGGAGTTCGCGCAGTTGCTGGCGTTCGTCAATGCGTCGTTCGAGCTTGCGCTTGATTTCATGAAGCCGATGCGCAAAGAGGGTGCGACAGCGAACAAGGCGGGGCCGAAGGCCGATTGATACGGCTCCACGTTCGAACCCAGGGGAAGTCATCGGCAGCTTTCGGCGCGTTGCGGTTCGTCATCTTGACGAGCAAGAGGTTCAAACTGCGCGGTAACGCACGATTGAGATTGAACGGGCTGCTCTGAAATCGGCGCCAGCTCGTACACTGCGCGTCCCCGCAATTCGCCGGAGTCGAAAGCCGATGCACCTGTCTCGCTCCAACCGTCGGATCGTTGTCGCCGTTTGCGCTGCCCTATTGCTGCAGGCGTGTTCGAAAAAGGTCGAGAGTGTTGAGAGCGCGGCCGCGGCTACCGCAGCGTCTGCGCCGCCTTCCGATGAGGCGGCCAAGGTCGACACAACACTCACATCGACACCCGTCGCCGCGCCGAAGAGCGAGTTGAGCAGCGCTGAAATGGAGGAGCTGGTCCAACGCTTCGACGATGACTTGCGTGCGAACCCGAACATTCCCGATATCGATCGACGCGCGTTGGCGCGACAACTGGCGGCCGAGTTTGCCAAGATTGCCGCCGATTGGCACGCCGACGAACCCCGGCGACTGGCGGCTGAACAGGCATTCACCGCCCAGTACGGAACCGTCGATCAGGTAAAAGCCAAGGAGTGCGTCGAGCTGCGTGCCGGCTTAGCCGCACTCGAACGGTATAGGAGCGGCGCATCGAATGCGCCTATCACCGACGAGGAGCGTGCAGGGTTACCGCAGGAGATCGCCAGAGTGCAGGTGCGCATTTCACAGATGTGCGTCTGATGGGTCAACGCCGGCTGGGCCGGTGCGCGCGCGGACACAGGGCTCGCTGCCTGCCGGAACGTCCGCTGGCGGGCCCTCGTTGCTTGCAGGTGATGGCCCTTCACGTGCACCAGCGAAGGTCCGATCAGAGGTATGTCGGCTGCCCAAGACGTCCGACATCCGGCGCTGCGCGTGAACGTAGCGACGTGACCGCTCAGGCTTGAATCGCTCCGCCGCGCCGGTTGCGCTCGGCCGCGCCTTGCGTCGAGCAGAGCGCGGGCGCCTCGCACGGCATCGGCACGTCGCTCACGCTCTTCCGAGTTCGCTCAAGGCGCCGCCGGGCCAATCCACGTGCCGGGTCGCTGAAACCCGGGCGGTGCCCATGGAGCCGGGCGGCGCCAACGGGCTACCGATGCGCGCGCCTACGGCATGCGCGCCAGCACCGGCACGCCGGCCTTGCGCAGGCAGCCGGCGGTCACGCTGCCGAGAAACGCTGTCTTGATCGCCTGGTGGCCGCGGGTGGTCATCGCCAGGATCGCTCCCGGGCGGCCGTCGACGAATTGCACGATCGCCTCGGCGGGCTCACCGTGCAGCGCTTCCCAGCTGACCCGCACGCCGTACTTGCCGGCAAAGTCCTTCGCCCTGCCGCGCACATAGGATGAATCCATTACGTCGCCTTGAGGGAACCCCGCCTTCGCGCCGGCGGTGAAATCGCTCACGCTGACGACAACCAACTCGGCGTCCAGCCACTTCGCGAACTCGGCGGCATGCGGCGCCATGGCTTCGGAAGTCGGCGTGCCGTCGAGCGGCAGCACGATCTGCGTGACCTTGACCGGTGCGCGGTCTGGCGCATCCGCTCCACGTGGCCGGTAGACGAGCACAGGCGCACCACTGTTGCGCACCACGCGAAGCGCAACGCTGCCGAGCATGGCTTCCATCAATCCAGTGCGGCCGTGCGAGGTCATCGTGACCAGCGTCTTCGGCACCCGGGCTGCTTCTTCGACGATGACATCGGCGACGTCGGTGCGTGCGACGACACAGAGGGCTTGTGCCGAGAGCCGTTCGGCCAGCGCCTTGACGTAGGCTTCGGCGTCGGGGCCGTCGCTCTCTTTCTCGACGATGCGCAGCAGCGTCAGCGTGGTGCCGTGCACGCGGGCGAGTCCCGCGGCGTGGGGCAGCACCTCTTCCGAGAACTTCGCACCGTCAAGGGGAACCAGGATTCGTGCGTACATGGACAGACCTCGCGCTTTCAGGTTGGTTGAGGGGAATCGCACCAGCATACGGCAGCTCGGGCGGTAAGCCCACCACCGTCGTTGACCTTGGTCTTCGTCGCGTAGGCGCAGCCCGCGCGCTGATGCAGATCATCCACCGCGGCAAGTTCAAGTCGCTCGATGCGCAGCTGTGGAAGAACGAATGATCCGGGAGCGGATGAATTCGGGTGAGTAGCCCATGTCGTCGCCTATCGTTCGAGACATGCCGGCGCAGGTCGCGATTCAACAGATGCGGCGGGCGGTGTCGGTGCATCAGGTCATCAATCGCCGAATGTCAACGAGCCAGCAGATGCGCCGGTCGATCACCGGCGCTCAACGCCTGTTGCAGACCCGCTTGGTGTTGCTCGACGACCGGCTGCAAACGCACTTCCATGCACGATTTCCGCACTTTCGCTCTCCGGAGGTGCTGCGCGCAAGGTCGTCAGCGCACTCCCCCAGTTCGTACCCAGTCCGGGCCATTTCGTTCTTCGACATCGGTCACGGATCTCGCCGTGGGCGCAGGTCGGGTCGCTTTCAGCGCGTGACGCAATAGAAAGGCAGCCACGCGTGCAGCCACGCAGCGGCGGGCAGCCACGGCCCGGCGAGCGTCAGCGCGGCGCTCGTCAGCAGGGCGGCACCGGCGAGGCGCCGGGCCGCGGGCCGGGCGCTGAAACCGGCGAATCGCTGTGCACCAAATGCGGCGAGCGACATGGCAGGCAGGGTGCCGAGACCGAAAGCGGCCATCGTCAGTGCGCTGCGCGTCGCGTCGAGTTGCAGGGTCGCGATCAGCAGCACCGTATAGACGAAGCCGCACGGCATGAAACCCCAGACCATGCCGAACGCAAACGCGCGTGGCAGCGACCGTACCGGCAGCAGCCGGCGCCCGAGTGGCGCGATGTGCCGCCAAAGGCGATGGCCGAACCCGAAGCCGAGTTCGCGCACGCGCCCGAACGCGACGAGCGCACCGAGCAGCAGCGCGAGCGCGGCCAGGATGCGCAGGCCACGGCGCAGAGTCTCGCCATCGAGCAGGCTGATCAGGCCGCCAAACATGCCGCCAAGCAGCAGCCCGGCGAGCGTGTACGCGCCGACGCGGCCGAGCTGGTAGCCGATCAGCAGCCGCGGCTGTGGGCGCCCGTTTGCGTCCTTGGCGGTGCCGATGCCGAGCGCGGCGGAGATGCCGCCGCACATCACGAGGCAGTGGCCGCTGGCGGCCAGGCCCAGCAGCAGTGCCGCGCCGAGTGTGAGTGCGCCGTTCATTCGCGCGGCTCGTCGCGGGGTGCAGCGTCGAGCGGCGGCAGATCGTCGAGCAGCGGCAGCAGCCGCGGTGTTTCCATGTCGTCGAACTGATCGTTTTCGACCGCCCAGAAGAAGGCCACGCCGGCTCCGATCAGGAGCAGGATCGACAACGGAATCAGCACCATCAGAATGTTCATGCCCAACGCCTCAGATCTGCGGGCGTGCGTGCCGGTGCGGGCGCGGCTGACGCCGGGACATCGCGACCGATGCGCAGCGCATTGAGCACGACGATGAGCGAACTCGCCGACATGCCGAGCGCGGCCAGCCACGGCGACACCAGGCCAAGCGCGGCGAGCGGGACCGCGGCCAGGTTGTAGGCCAGGGCCCAGCGCTGGTTCTGTTTCAGCACCGCCAGGGTCTCGCGTGCGATCGCGCGCGCTGCGGGCAGCGCTGCCAGATTGGCGCCATCGAGAATCACGTCACCCGCGGCCTGCGCCAGTTCGGCACCCGATGCGAGTGCCACCGCAACATCGGCGCCGGCCAGCACCGGTGCGTCGTTGATGCCGTCGCCGACGGCGAGGACGCGCGCGCCGCCGGCGCGCAGTTCGCGCAGGCGCTCGAGCTTCGCGGCCGGACTCTGGCGTGCCCGCCAACGCCCGATGCCGAGGCGCTCGGCGACGACGGCAACTTTCGAGCCAGCGTCGCCGCTCGCGATCTCGATGTCGATCCCGCTGGCGACGAGGGCGGCGACGGCTTCGCGCGCGCCGGGACGTACCCGTTCGCTCAGCCGGAATGCGGCAATCTCGACGCGCTCGCCGTCGTTGCCCTGCGCGCCGGCAAGGATCACCGCGTCGTCATCGTCGCGCCCGGCGCCGAGCGCGAACGCCGGGTTGCCGAGCCGGTAGGTGCGGCCGTCGATGCTGCCTTCGAGGCCGCCGCCTTCGATGGTGCGCAGGGAGTCGGCCGCGCGCATCGGCAGGCCGGATGCGGCCTGCGCCAGGGCCTGCGCCACCGGATGGCGGCTGCCGCGCGCCAGCGCCGCGGCCAACGCGAGTGCTTCGTCGCGGTCGGCGGCGTCGATGCCCACGAGTTCCAGGTGCGCGTCGGTCAGCGTGCCGGTCTTGTCGAACACCGCGTGGCTGGCGAGCGCCAGATTCTCGATCGCGTCGGTGCGCACGACGAACACGCCGCGCGCGGCGAGCACCGCCAACGCGCGCGTGATCGCCGCCGGCACGGCGAGCGCGAACGCGCACGGGCATGACACGACGAGCACCGCAAGCGTCGCCTCGAAAGCGCGCGCCGGATCGAGGAAGCTCCAGCCGATCGCGCACAGCGCGGCGAGCGCCAGCGTGCGCGCGACGAAGCCGGCCGCAGCGCGCTCGCCGGCACGCGCCAGGCGCGGGCGTTCGCTTTGCGCGCGCGCGACGAGTGCCGCAATGCCGGCGAGCGCGGTGTTGGCGCCGACCTGGCGCACACAAAGGATGGCCGGGCCCTCGACCACCATGCTGCCGCCGGTGAGCGCATCGCCCCGCCGTTTGGGCAGCGCCGCCGACTCGCCCGACAACAGCGCTTCGTCGACCCGGCAGGTGGCGCTCTCGAGCACGCCGTCGGCCGGCAGGCGCATGCCGTGGGCGACGTGCACGCGGTCGCCGGGAGTCAGTTCGTGCACGCCGACGCGCTCGAGCGTGCCGTCGGTGCGCAAGCGGTCGGCGAAGGCGGGTGCGAGCCGCGCCATTGCATCGGCAAGATTGCCGGCCCGATGTCGCGCGCGCATCTCCAGGTAGCGGCCGCCCAGCAGCAGGAACACGAACATCGAGACCGAATCGAAGT
Source organism: Rhizobacter sp. (assembly GCA_023954175.1). GTDB lineage: Bacteria > Pseudomonadota > Gammaproteobacteria > Burkholderiales > Burkholderiaceae_C > CAIKUF01. The sequence goes on along the minus strand of JAMLIM010000025.1, from coordinate 2,948 downwards.
ACACCTCGCCACCGCCGCGCAGCGCCTGCACCAGGCTGGCCACGTAGATCAGCGCAATCGCGATCGCGACCGGAACATCCATGCCGAGCGTGCGCGCACGCAGCGCGCGCCACGCGCCCTGGAAGAAGGGCCGCGCCGAATAGAACACGACCGGCGTCGCGACCAGCAGGCCGAACCAGCGCATCAGCTCGCGCGTCGCCGGGTCCATCGTCTCGACCGCGCCCAGATACAAGGCGCTCGCATACATCATGGCCTGCATCGTGCCGAAACCGGCGACCGCGAGGCGTTTGAGCGCGGCACGCGATTCGCGCCGGCGAGAATCGTCGAGTGACGCCGCGTCCAGCGGCAGGGCGCTGTAGCCGGTGCGCGCAAGCGCCTGCAGGATCGCGGGGAGAGTCGTGCGTTGCGCGTCCCAGACGATGCGTGCGCGTTGCGCGCTGGCGTTGACCTGAACCGACTGGACGCCGGAGACGGCGCCCAAAGCGCGCTCGATCAGCCACACGCAGGCCGCGCAGCGGATGCCATCGACCAGCAGCAGGGCTTCGGATTGCCCGGTGGCGAGTGTGCGCACCGCATGGCGCGCGAGTTCGGGCCGCTGCCAGGCGTCGGCGCTGCGCTGTGCCTGCGCCAGATCCGGCGCGCGCGGCGCGGTGGCGCTGCGCACCCGGTAGTAGTCGCCCAGGCCGAGCTGGTCGATCCATTCGGCCGCGGCACGGCAGCCCTGGCAACACACCGGATGTGCGACGCCGGCGACGACAGCCTGCGGTGCATCGGCAGGCAGGCCTTCGCCGCAATGCCAGCACGAAGCGGCGTGCGCGTTCACGGCGGCGGCTCGGTTTCCTGTGCCGGCACCCGTGTCAACGGCATCTTCAGAATCTGGAGCCCGGTGGCCGGCAGTGCCGGATCAGCGTAGCGCTCGGCGACGACGATCAACCACACGCAGCCGGCGAGCGATGCAGCCAGGACGGCCGCGCCGACCCAGACGATCGGCTGGCGATACCACGCGCTGCCGGCATCGCGCGGGCGCGACGCTTCAGTCAGCGGGTGGGCCGCTGTGCGAGAGTGAGTAGACATAGGCCGCAATGACGCGCGAAGCGTTGTCGCCCAGGCGGGTGCGCCATTCCGGCATGTGGCCGCTGCGACCGTCGCGAATGGTCGCTTCCACCGTTGCCGGACTGCCGCCGTAGAGCCAGATGTTGTCGGTGAGATTCGGTGCCCCGAGGGCCTGGTTGCCCTTGCCATCGGCACCGTGACACGCGGCACAGGCCGTGAACAGCTTCTTGCCTTCGGACGCCTTGATGATCGAGTCGGCGTCGTGCGGCCGCAGCGACAGGCTCAGCACGTAGTTGGTGAGGTTTTCCACTCCCGCCTTGTCGAACACTTCGCCCCAAGGCGGCATGACGCCCTGGCGACCGTCGAGGATGGAGGTCAATATCGACTTGCCGTCACCCCCATAGAGCCAATCGCTGTCGGCGAGGTTCGGTGCGCCGAGCAGCCGGTTGCCGCGCGCGTTGCGGCCGTGGCAGGCTTCGCAGTTGTCGCCGAAGAGCACCTGGCCCATCGCCACCGCCTGCGGATCCCCCGCGAGCTGCTCGACCGAAAGCGCGGCGAAGCGCTGCAGGGTCGGGTCGAGCAGCTGATCGTTGGCGGCGGTGTCGCGCGCCAGTTCGCCGTGCGCGGTCCAGCCCAGGCGGCCGGGTGAATTGCCGAATCCCGGATACAGCACCAGATAACCGAACGCGCCGAGGAACATGGCGAACGAGATCACGATCCACCAGCGCGGCAACGGGTGCATGCCTTCACGCAATACGCCGTGCGCCCAGACGTGACCGGTCGTGCCGTCGGCCAGGGTCGGTATCTTGGCGCGTGGCCCCCAGAGGAACAGGAAGAACGAGATGCCGAGATTCAGCACGATCAGCACGATCACCCACCATGACCAGAAACTGCTCATGGCCGGCCTCCCACGGCGCCGCCGGCGCTGATGGCGTCGGACTCATCCTCCATCGGCAGGCGCGCCATTTCGCCGAAGTTGCGCTTGTGGCGCGGCAGCCAGGCCCAGATCCAGATGCCGATGAAGGCGAGCATCATGAGGACGATGAAAGCGCCGGCGATCGGACCCCAGATCGGATTCATCGTGCGCCTCCTGCGGTAGGCGCAGCGGAGGTGGCGGTCCCGGCCGCCTTGACCGGCGGCTCGTTGTCGATGCCGAGCCCCTGCAGATAGGCGACCAGCGCGTCCAACTCGGTCTTGCCGTCGACGTCTTTCGGCGCGGCGGCGATCTCGGCGTCGGAGTACGGGTCGCCGAGCAGACGCAGGACGCGCATGCGCGCCTGAAGATCCGCGCCGTCGATCGTCGCCTTGCTCAGCCACGGGTAGTTGGGCATGTTCGACTCCGGCACGACCTGCCGCGGATTCATCAGGTGCAGGCGTTGCCATGCATCCGAATACTTGCCGCCCACGCGCGCCAGATCCGGGCCGGTGCGCTTGGAGCCCCACTGGAACGGACGGTCGTAGACCGATTCGGACGCGGTCGAATAGTGGCCATAGCGCTGGGTCTCGAAGCGCAGCGCGCGGATCATCTGCGAGTGGCACAGGTAGCAGCCTTCGCGCACGTAGATGTCGCGCCCGGCAAGGCGCAGCGGCGGGTACGGCTTCACGCCATCGGCCGGCTGCACCTTGTTGGCTTCCATGAACAGCGGCGTGATTTCGGCCAGGCCGCCGAGTGAGACCATGATCGCGGTGAGGATGCCCAGCGTCCAGACGTGCTTTTCGATGAACTCGAAGTGCCGATAGGCCATGGTGCGCTCCTCAACCCGCCGCCGGCAGCGGCGCCGGCGTCTGGTGCGGTATGGGTTCGGGGATCGGCACCGGAATCGGCAGGATGATCTTCCTGCGCGCGTCGGCGGCGGTGTACCAGAGGTTCCACGCCATCACCCACATGCCGAGCC
>JAMLIM010000024.1 GCA_023954175.1 Rhizobacter sp. | reverse complement strand
GCGAGCAGCGGCACGCCGGTGAAGTCCTGCAGCACGACGCGCGCGACGACGAACGGAATCTCGTTGCTGCGCTCGGCCACCGGCTGCCAGTTGGCGAGTTGCTCGACGTGTTCGGGCGCGACTTTGAGGCCGTCGCAATTGCGCAGCACGCTCTCCAGCACGATGCGGATCGACACCGGCAGGCGCTCGATGTTCGGGTAGCGCTTGGCCAGTGCGGGCAGCGAGTAGTAGCGGCCTTGCTTGCCGCTTGCGGTGCGGAAGCTCTTCAGCGTGTCGGCAAAAGCGTGGGACTTGGGCTGGCGTGGGCTGGGCATGGCATTTCCTTCGTTTCGCTGCGCATGGGCGGCGCGTGTCCCCTCATTCTGGCGCGAACCGGGCCGAACGTCGCAATGATCCGAGCACGCCCCTTGCGCAGAGACAGGCAAGGTGCGTGCGCCGATCGGGTATCTTGCGCGCCATGAGCAGCACAAGTTTCTTCTGGCACGATTACGAGACCTTCGGCGTCGTGCCACGCCGCGACCGGCCGGCGCAGTTCGCCGGTGTGCGCACCGACGCCGAACTGAACGAGATCGCCGAGCCGGTGATGCACTATTGCCAACCGGCGCCGGACTTCCTGCCCGATCCGGAGTCGTGCCTGCTGACCGGCATCGTGCCGCAGACCTGCCTCGAGCGCGGCCTTCGCGAAAGCGAGTTCGCCGCGGCCATCGAACGCGAACTGGCGCAGACCGGCACGATCGGCGTCGGCTACAACAGCATCCGCTTCGACGACGAGGTCACGCGCTTTCTCTTCTGGCGCAACCTGATCGACCCCTATGCGCGCGAGTGGCAGAACGACTGCTCGCGCTGGGACCTGCTCGACGTGATGCGCTGCGTCTACGCGCTGCGGCCCGAGGGCATCGAGTGGCCGCGGCTCGAGGACGGGCGCGTGTCGTTCAAGCTCGAGCAGCTCGCGGCGGCCAACGGCGTCGAGCACCTGGCAGCTCACGACGCGCTGTCCGATGTGCGCGCGACGATCGCCCTCGCGCGGCGGGTGAAGTCCGCCGTTCCGCGTCTTTGGGATTTCTGCCTGAAGCTGCGTCGCAAGGACGCGGTCTGGGCCGAGATCGGGCAAGGGCGGCCGTTTCTGCATGTCTCTGGGCGCTACCCGGCCGAACGCGGCTGCCTTGCGGTCGTCTGGCCCTTGGCCGCCCACCCGACGAACAAGAACGAGCTGATCGTCTGGGACCTCGCGCACGACCCGCGCGAGCTCGAAGGGCTCGACGCCGCCGCGATTCGCGCGCGTCTTTTCGTGCGGCAGGACGAGTTGCCGGAAGGCACGCGCCGGCTGCCGATCAAGACGGTGCACGTCAACAAGTCGCCGATCGTGATCGGCAACCTGCGCACGCTCGACGACGCGCGCGCCGGGCAGTGGGGCATCGACATCGCACTGGCGCTGCGTCACGCCGATGTTGCGCGCGGCATGCCGGCGCCACGGCACGGACTCTGGGCGGATGCCTTTGCGCGCCCGGCGCCGGAGCGCGCGCCCGATGTCGACGAGGACCTCTACGGCGGCTTCATCGGCAATGCAGACCGCCGCACGCTGCAGCGCCTGCGCGGCCTTTTACCGGACGAGCTGGCGGCCAGGCATCCTGCCTTCGAAGATGGTCGCCTCGACGAACTGCTGTTTCGCTACCGCGCGCGCAACTTTCCGCAGACGCTCGACGATGCCGAGCGCGGTCGATGGACCGAGCATTGCAGCGAGAGGCTGCACCACGGCAGCGCCGGCGCCCTCACGCTCGCGGCCTATCAGGAGCGCATCGACGTGCTCGCCGAATCGGCCGATGAACGCGGCCAGGCGATCCTCGAGGCGCTCGTCGACTACGCCGAGCAGATCGCACCGCCGCCCGACTGACGCGGCACGTCGATCGTCGGCGTGCGGCCTGCGAACAGCAGGCGTCCGACGCGTCGGCAAAGCCCTGCAACGCCCTCGCGGCCGCCACCAGTGCTGCAGGTCACGCCGATCGCGCGCGCTGGGCCGGCTCATGCCCCGGCACGCCATTGCGTGGGGCTGCATTGCGCCCAGCGGTGGAAGGCACGGCTGAAGGCGTTCGCGTCTTCGTAGCCCAGCGCGAGGCCGATCTGCGTCACCTGTAGGCCGGTGTTTCTCAGCAGTTGCCGGGCCAGCTCGAAACGCGTGCGGCCGACGAGCTGCTGCAGGCTTTCGCCCTCGGCGGCCAGCCGGCGACGCAGGCCGCGCTCGTGCAGGCCGAAGTGCTGCGCCACGGCCGCGGTCGAGATCTCGCTGCCGAGCAGCATCTGGTGCAGCACGCTTTGCACCCGGTCGCTGAAACGCACCGCGCTCGCACTCTCCGCGTCGCGCAGCGCCTGGCTCAGCTGCGCATGCAGCGTCGCATCGGCCCCTGCGATGCCCTGGCCCAGCCAGTCTGCATCGAAGACGATGCCCGAAACCTCCGCATTGAACACGAGGTGCGGGCCGAACACGGCGCGGAAGGCCTCGACGCTGCGGGGCCGGCCGTGCGCGAGCTGCACGCGCACCGGCTGCCAGCGCCTGCCGCCCAGTTCGGCGAGCAGGCGGTAGCCGACGGCAATGGCTGCGTCCAGGACCTGCAGCGCCGCAGCGCTGCCGTGGCGATAGATCGAATAGCCGAGCAGCACGCGGCCCGTCTCGACCTTCAACAGCAGCACCGTCGCGGCATGGTCCTGCAGGTACAGGTTGTGCAGCAGGCAGTGCAGGGCGTCGCCGAGCGTCGGGCAGTTGCGCATCAGCTGGCCGAGCGGACCGAAGGCGCGCAGGTCGAAGCGCTCGCCGACGAGCAGACCGAGGTGCGCGCAGCCGCTGAGCTTGCTGCAGATGTCGAGCAGCCGGCTCAGCCCTTCGAACGGCATGCGGCTCTCGGCGTCGTCGAACAGTCCGGGATCGACGCCGGCGCGGGCGAACGCGCGCTGGGGCTCCACACCCCATTCGCGCAGCACGGTGGGCAGCGCCCGCAACGGGCCGATACGCACCTCTCCCGGCGCGCTGAGTCGCATCGTCGGGCCCGGTTCCCGGGCGGCGGCAGCGCGCTGCTTCATGGCAGTGATGGTCCACCCATCGATCGTCTCCTTGCCGGCACTTTCGCCGCCGTCGTGGTGCGTTGATTGTGTCCGGAACTGCAAGGTCGGACCTTGCGGGCGTCGTTACCATCCAAGAATGGTTCGCAACTCCATCTTGAGGTACCTCAAATGAACCGGAACATGCCGAATGCAATGCGCCTCGCCCTTGCCGGCGCCATGGCACTGGCCAGCTGCCAGGCTCTCGCGCAGAAGAACCCCGACAAGAACGCCTACTTCGGCGAGACCCATGTGCACACCAGCTGGTCGCCCGATGCCTGGCTGTTCGGCAACAAGATCACCGGTCCGGCCGACGCCTACAAGTACGCCAAGGGCGAAAAGATCAAGCATCCGCTGGGCTACGACGTCAAGATCGATACGCCACTCGACTTCATGGGCGTGACCGACCACTCCGAATACGTCGGCGTCAGCAAGCTCGCGAACACGCCGGGCTCCGCGGCGAGCAAGTTGCCCGAACTGCAGGACCTGATCATCAGCGACCCGAACAGCAAGGAGCAGCAGCAGCGCGCCTTCGTGGCCTTCGTCAAGCTGCTGAGCTCGCCGCCGGTCAAGGCGCTGATGACGCCTGACATCACCGAGCCGATCTGGAAGGAATACGTGAAGATCGCCGACGCGGCGAATCAGCCGGGCAAGTTCACCGCCTTCTGCTCCTACGAGTGGACCTCGCAGTTCGACAACCGCAACCTGCACCGCAACATCTTCTTCCGCGACTGCGGAAAGGTGCCGGCGTCGCCGTTCACCGCGCTCGACAACTGGCACCCGGAAGAGCTATGGCAGTGGATGGACAGCGAGCGCAAGGCCGGCAACGAGCTGCTCGCGATCTCGCACAACGCCAACCTCTCCGACGGCTGGATGTACCCGACCGACGTCGACAGCCTGGGCCGGCCGATCGACGCCGCCTGGGCCGAATCGCGCACGCGCAACGAGCGGCTGGTCGAGATCAAGCAGATCAAGGGCCAGTCGGAAACGCACCCGCTGCTGTCGCCGAACGACGAGTTCGCGAACTACGAGATCATGAGCGTGCTGCTCGGTCTGCCGTCGGATTCGGGGCGCATCAACAAGCTCGTCGGCAGCTACACGCGCCAGGCGCTGAAGGACGGCCTGACGATGCAGGACGTGCGCGGCTACAACCCCTACAAGTTCGGCTTCGGCGCCGCCGCCGACTCGCACAACACCGCCGTGCCGTACCGGCAGGACAACTTCTTCGGCGGCCACGCGATGGAAGACGGCACCATCGAGACGCGCATGGCCGGCCACAACTTTGCCGGCATCGACGTGCGCTACGAGAACCCGGCCGGCCTGACCGGCGTGTGGGCCGAAGAGAACACGCGTGCCGCGCTGTGGGACGCGATGTACCGCAGGGAGACCTTCGGCGTCTCCGGCCCGCACATCAAGCTGCGCTTCTTCGGCGGCTGGGCGTACGGCAAGGACCTGCTGGCCGGCCAGGACTGGGTCAGGCGTTCGTACGCCGGCGGCGTGCCGATGGGCGCCGACCTGCCGCCGCCCAAGGGCAAGGCGCCGAGCTTCGTCGTCTGGGCGCTGAAGGACCCGACCTCCGGCAACCTCGACCGCATCGAGATCATCAAGGGCTGGACCAAGAACGGGCAGAGCTTCGAGAAGATCTACGACGCCGCCTGGTCCGGCAACCGCAAGGTGGACAAGTGGACGGGGCGCATCCCCGCGATCGCGAGCACCGTCGACATCGACAGGGCCAGCTACACCAACAGCGTCGGTTCGGTCGAGCTGAAGGCGGTGTGGACCGACCCCGACTTCGACCCCAGCCTGCACGCGTTCTACTACGCACGCGTGCTGGAGATCCCGACGCCGCGCTGGAGCACGATCCAGGCCAAGCAGCTGGGCATCGCCCCGCCCGACGTGGTGCCGGCGATCGTGCAGGAGCGCGCCTGGGCCTCGCCGATCTGGTACACGCCGAGCGCCGACGCGCGCAAGGCCGCGCCGCAGGGCGTGACGGTGGCCGCGCTGACGCAAAAAGGTGCCACGCAACTCGGCGAGGCACAGCTGAAGGCGCTGCTGGTGGACAAGGGCAAAGCGGTGTGGATGCGCAACACCGTCACCGGCGAAATGTTCAAGGTGGTCTACAACGTCGACGGCCAGAGCATCGTCCAGCACGTGGGCCGGCGAAACAACGTGCCGAGCCTGTTCGGCCCGGTCGCCAAGAGCGGCTATCAAGGCGTCACCGCGCCGTACCGAATCGCCAACGGCAAGGTCGTGACGACGCTGGCGCAGGCGCCGATGGAACTGGCCGTGTACAAGCTGGGCGACGCGCACTACGCGGCGCGCAGCAACGAATTCGGCTTTGCCAACTACGAGATCCTGGACAAGCCGCCGTTGTTCCTGAACCCGCTCGGCAAGGGCGAAGCGGCCGGCGGCGGGGGCGATGTGCATCCGGCCGAGCCGAAGACCGAGCCGAAGAAATAGCGGGCCCGACCCGGCGGCGCGAGTCGCTACGAAGGCTTATTTGCTGCAAACACGGGGTATCAGGTGATGGCTTCAAACTTTCGGCACATCGGTCTGACGATCGTCGCACTGGCGGCACTGGCATCGCTCGCGTCCTGTCAGCGCAGCGCGCCGGAGCACGGCGCGAGCGCCGCGGCCCCGGCCACCGGGCTGTCGCTGATTTCCGAGGCGCACGCGCAGACGGGCGCGAGCGCCCCGGCCAGCGCCGCGGCGCCGCAGCCCAACCCCGAGCGCAACGCCTACTTCGGCGAGCAGCACATCCACACCAGCTGGTCGGTCGACGCCTGGCTGTTCGGCAACCACCTGACCGGGCCGGCCGAGGCGCTGAAGTACGCGCAGGGCGCGACGATCAAGCATCCGCTCGGCTACGACATCAAGATCGAGCAGCCGCTCGACTGGATGGGCGTGACCGACCATTCGGAATACGTCGGCGTCACCAAGATGGCCAACACGCCCGGCTCGCCGGTGAGCAAGCTGCCCGAGGCGCAGCCACTGATCCTGAAGGACCCGAACAACCCGGCCGACGTGCAGAAGGTGTTTCTCTACCTCGTCTCGCTCGTCAGCAAGCCGCCGATCAAGGCCTTCATGACGCCGCAGGTCGCAGGCACGATCTGGAAGGAGAACGTCGACATCGCCGACAGCGAGAACAAGCCGGGCAAGTTCACCGCCTTCTGCTCGTACGAATTCACCTCGCAGTTCAACTACCGCAACCTGCACCGCAACGTCTACTTCCGCGACTGCGCCAAGGTGCCGACGCAGCCCTTCACGGCGATGGACTCGTGGCACCCCGAGGACCTGTGGAAGTGGATGGACACGCAGCGCAAGGCCGGCAACGAGCTGCTCGCGATCTCGCACAACGCCAACCTCTCCGACGGCTGGATGTACCCGACCGATGTCGACAGCTTCGGCCGGCCGATCGACGCCGCCTGGGCCGAATCGCGCATGCGCAACGAGCGGCTGGTCGAGATGAAGCAGATCAAGGGCCAGTCGGAAACGCACCCGCTGCTGTCGCCGAACGACGAGTTCGCGAACTACGAACTGCAGATGTTCCTGATCGGCCAGCCCGCCGGCAACGGCCGCATTCCGCACATCGTCGGCAGCTACGCGCGCCAGGCGCTCAAGGACGGCGTCGCGATGCAGGACACGCGCGGCTACAACCCGTACAAGTTCGGCTTCGTCGCCGGCTCGGACTCGCACAACACCGGCGCGCCGTACCGCCAGACGAACTTCTACGGCGGCCACGGCATCAACGACGGCACGATCGAGACGCGCATGTCCGGCCACCTGTTCGTCGGCATGGACGTGCGCACCGAGAACCCGGCCGGGTTGTCGGGCATCTGGGCCGAGGAGAACACACGCGCGTCGCTGTGGGACGCGATGTACCGCAAGGAGACCTTCGCCACCAGCGGCCCGCGCATCAAGATCCGCTTCTTCGGCGGCTGGGACTATGCGAAGGACGTCGCCAACTCCGCCGACTGGGTCAAGCGCTCGTATGCGGCCGGCGTGCCGATGGGCGGCGACCTGCCGCCGATGAAGGCCAAGGCACCGAGCTTCGTCGTCTGGGCGCTGAAGGACCCGACCGCGGGCAACCTCGACCGCATCGAGATCGTCAAGGGTTGGACCAGGAACGGCCAGAGCTTCGAGAAGATCTACGACGTCGTCTGGTCGGGCGATCGCCCGGTGGACCGCGACACCGGCCGCATCGCGCCGATCAGGAGCACGGTCGACTACGACAAGGCGACCTACGCCAACACGGTCGGCTCGGTCGAGCTGAAGACGGTGTGGACCGACCCCGACTTCGACCCGAGCCAGCACGCCTTCTACTACGCCCGCGCGCTCGAGATCCCGACGCCGCGCTGGAGCCTGATCCAGGCGCGCGAGATCGGCATCGCGCCGCCCGACGGCGTGCCGCAGACGGTGCAGGAGCGCGCCTGGAGCTCGCCGATCTGGTACACGCCGAGCGACGAGGCGCGCAAGGCGGCGAAGCCGGGCATGACGGTGGCCGACCTCAAGGCCAAGGGCGCGAAGGCGCTGACGACCGAGCAACTCAAGGCGATGATCGTCGGCAAGGCCTACTGGTTCTCGAACAACGCGACCGGCGAACTCAACAATGTCCAGTACGACGATGCCGGCAACATGCTGGTGCGCTACGTCGGCCGGCGCGAGGCGCTGCCCGGCGTGACCGGCAAGCTCGCCGAGCACACCTACCAGACCATTCCGACGCCGTATTCGATCAAGGACGGCCGCATCGTCACGATGGTCGGCAACACGCCCTTCGGCATGACGCTGTACAAGCTGGGAGACAAGATCTACGGCGCGCGCAGCAACGAATTCGGCTACGCCAACTACGAGGTCGCCGCCGAAGGGCCGAAGAATCTCGTCAGGCTCGGCAAGGGTGAGTACACGAAGGAGAACCAGGACGCGTTCCTGCGCACGCAGGACGTGAGGAAGTGAGTCGCGCAGCGCCGGCACGCGCGCTGCGCCGCGGCCCCGTTGGCGTGATCGCCGTGGCGCTGGCCGGTGCCTGCCTCGCCGCCCCGGCCTGGGGCTGCGCGCTCGAGGGTGACGACGTCGTGCTGCAACGCTCGGCGCTGGATGTCGCCTATCCCGAGGCGATCAACGTGCTCGGCGCGGTCTCGGCGGCGCGGCACAGCGGCCTGATCGACCGCTGGCGCGGCCTCGACGAACCGACGACCGCCGAAGAACGCCGCGCCGAGCGGGCGCGGATCGAGGCCTCGCTGGTCACGCTGCGCGCGCGCCTGGCGGCCACGGCGGACGCCGATGCGCCGGCGCTCGCGATCGTGCTCGTCGAGCCGATGCTGTGGAGCCGCCTCGCCGCGGTGCGCGCCGGCGGCACGCAGCGCGCCGGCCTCGCCCTGGCCGTGCACACCGCCGGCCCGACGCGCGGCGACGTGGTCGCCGTGACCGACGAGCCGGTGCTCGAACGCCTGAACCACAATCAACTCCCTGCCGCGCAGGCGCTGTCGCTCGGCCTCCTGCGCCTGTACGGCCCGGCGCCGAGGGTCGAGGCGGTGCGGGCCTGGCTCGTGCGCGGCGACGCCACGGCCAGCGCCACACGTCCGGAGCCGAACCACCGACTCGCCGCCAACTGACCCGACGCCGCGGCGCAGGGTACGCGCCGGCGCCCGCATCCGACTTCCTCCATGCCGAACCCGTCAACGCCAATCCGGCGCCTGCTGCGCGAACCCCTGCTGCACTTCCTGGTCCTCGGCGCGGCGCTGTTCGCCGCGGCCGCGACCTTCGAGCCGCAGCTCGGCAAGGCGCCGAATCCGTCGCGCGAGATCCGGCTGACGCCGGACGAACTGCTGCAACTCGCGACCGCGTTCCAGTCGCAATGGCGACGGCCGCCGACGGTCGATGAATTCGCCGCGCTCGCCGAGGACAGGATCCGCCAGGAGGTGCTCTACCGCGAGGCGCTCGCGCTCGGCCTCGACAAGGATGACGAGATCGTCAAGCGCCGCATGGCGCAGAAGATGAAGTTCATCGCCGAGGACGTGGCCGCGGCGCACGAGCCGAGCTCGGCCGAGCTCGAGGCGTGGTTCGACAAGAACCAGGACAAGTTCAGGCTGCCCGGGCGGGTGAGCTTTCGCCAGCTCTACTTCTCGCCCGACAAGCGCGGCGCGCGGGCGAAGGACGATGCGGCGCAGGCTTTGCAGAAGCTCGCCGGCCAGCCCGAGGACGCTGCCGCTGCCGCCTCGCTCGGCGACCGCATGATCTTCCAGGACTACTACCGCGACCGCACCGGCGAATTCCTCGGCAAGGAGTTCGGGCCGCGCTTCGCAATCGACGTCGGCAGGCTCGCGCCGAACGCGTGGCAGGGCCCGGTCGAATCGGGCATGGGCTGGCACCTGGTGTACGTCGATACCGTCGTGCCGGGCCGCGTGCCGGCCTTCGCCGAGATCGAGCCCGAAGTGAAGACCGCCTGGCTCGGCGAACAGAAGGCGTCGGCCTGGGACAAAGCCTACAAGGACATGCGCGCCAAGTACACCGTGCTGCTGCCGGCGCCGCCCGAGGCCGAAGCGTCGGCGTCAGCGCCTTCGACCGGCCCGGCACGCCCGGCCGAGACGCCGAAGTGAACGCCACCACGCTGCACGGCGCATGGCGCCAGGCCGGCATCGCGCTGCTGGCGCTGCTGTGCCTGCTTGCCGCGTGGCCCGCGGCCCGCGCCCACGAGGCGCGGCCGTGCTACCTCGAGATCAAGGAGACCGCGCCCGGCCGCTACGACCTGCTGTGGCGCACGCCGGTGCTCGCCGGCATGCGCCTGCCGGTGCTGCTCAAGCTGCCCGACAGCGTGAAGAACCTGCAGGAGCCGCAGGTCCACGAACTCGCCGACTCACTGCTCGAGCGGCGCTCGATCGACGCCGGGCCGCAGGGCCTCGCCGGCCGGCGCATCGAATTCCCGGGGCTGCAGTTCACGATCACCGACGTGCTCGTGCGCGTGCAGAAGCTCGACGGCACGACGGTGCAGAGCATCGTGCGCCCGTCGCAGGCGTGGCTCGACATCCCCGCTGCGCAGACGGGCTGGCAGGTCGCGTTCACCTACGGCGTCGAGGGCATCCGCCACATCCTGTTCGGCGCCGATCACCTGCTGTTCGTCCTCGGGCTGCTGCTCATCGTGCAGTCGCGCTGGATGCTGCTCAAGACCGTCACCGCGTTCACCGTCGCGCACAGCATCACGCTCGCGATGGCGACGCTCGGCTATGCCGAGGTGCCGGCGCTGCCGCTGAACGCGGCGATCGCGCTGTCGATCCTCTTCCTCGGGCCGGAAGTCGTGCGCGCGTGGCGCGGCGAGTCGAGCTTCACGATCCGCCACCCGTGGGTCGTGGCCTTCGCCTTCGGCCTGCTGCACGGTTTCGGCTTCGCGACCGCGCTGACGAGCGCCGGGCTGCCGCGCAGCGACCTGCCGCTCGCGCTGCTGTCGTTCAACGTCGGCGTCGAGGTCGGCCAGCTCGGCTTCGTCGCGCTCGTGCTCGCGCTGGTGCAGTCGTTTCGCGTGCTGCGGATCCACTGGCCGCGCTGGGTGCAGCTGCTGCCCGGCTACACGGTCGGCGTGCTCGGCGCGCTCTGGACTTTCCAGCGCGTCGGGCTGCTGATCGCGGCGCTGCGATGAACGCGACGATCCGGCTTGCGTGGACGCGCGCCGCGACCGCCGGGCTGCTGGCCCTGTGGGCGCAGGCTGCGTCGGCGCACGTCCAGGCCCGCGAGGCGGCCGGTTTCCTGACCGGGTTCGCGCATCCGCTGTCGGGCGCGGACCATGTGCTCGCGATGGTCGCGGTCGGCCTGTGGGGCGCGCAGCTCGGCGCGCCGGCGATCTGGGTGCTGCCGCTGGCGTTCCCGCTCGTGATGGCGCTCGGCGGCATGCTCGGTTTTCTCGGCGTGCCGGTGCCGGGCATCGAAGTCGGCATCGCAACTTCGGCGATCGTGCTCGGCGCCGCGGTCGCGTTCGAGCTGCGCCCGGCGCTTGCCGTCGCGGCGCTGATCGTCGGCGTCTTCGCGATCTTCCACGGCCATGCGCATGGCACCGAGTTGCCAGTGGGGCAGAACGCGCTGCTCTACAGCATCGGCTTCGTCGTCGCCACCGGCTGCCTGCACGCCGCAGGCATCGGCATTGGCACGGTGCACCGCTGGGGCTGGGGCCGCCGGCTGCTGCGCGCCGCCGGTGCCGGCGTCGCCGTGGGCGGCGTGTTCTTTCTGTGGCGGGCTGTCGCATGAGGCAGGGCCACTCGACCGCGGCGCGCAGCGCGATCGCGATCTTCCTGCTGCTCGCGGGGGCGAACGCCGAGGCACACCTCGAGTCGACCGGCATGGGCCCGGTCTACGACGGCGCGCTGCACTTTCTGACGAGCCCCGAGGACCTCGTGCCGGCGCTCGCGCTCGCGTTGCTCGCCGGGTTGCGCGGCGCCGAGCACGGCCGGCGCGTGCTCTTCACGCTGCCGGCTGCCTGGCTGCTCGGCAGCCTCGCTGGATTGGCAACCGCTGCGACCGGCACCGGGCTGCTCGGCCCGGCGCTGTGGCTCGTGCTGCTCGGCGGCCTGGTGGTCTTCGATGCGAAGCTGTCGCTCGGGGCGCTCACGGCGCTCGCGGCACTGATGGGCCTGTTCCACGGCTACCTCAACGGCAGCGGCATGGGGCTGGCGCTGCCCGCCGTCGTCGCGATGGCCGGGCTCGCGGCGAGTGTCTTCGTCGTCGTCGCACTGGTTGCGGCGGCGATCGTCCCGTTGCGCGCCGCGTGGGTGCGCATCGCGGTGCGCGTCGGCGGCAGCTGGATCGCGGCCAGCGGCCTGCTGATGCTGGGCTGGTCGATGCGCGGCAGCTGACGGCTGCATCGTCGCCGAAACGCTGTGGAGGCGGGGCCCGACAGCCACCGCCTATCGGCAGAGCGCGGTGCCGGCTCGCCGGGGCTGCAGTGCGCCGCCACCCGCCATCGGCAGCGCGGCGCGCGCGAAGCTCACATCGCGACCGTCTTCGCGGACTCGGTGTACTCCTCGATGCGGTCGAAGTTCAGGTACTTGTAGATCGTGTCGCTGCTTGGCGCGAGCACGCCGACGCCGGCCATGTACTCTTCCTTGGTCGGGATGCGGCCCAGGCGCGAGCAGATCGCCGCCAGCTCGGCCGAACCGAGGTAGACGTTCGCGTTCTTGCCGAGCCGGTTCGGGAAGTTGCGCGTGCTGGTCGAGAACACGGTCGCGCCTTCCTTCACCTGCGCCTGGTTGCCCATGCACAGGCTGCAGCCGGGCATCTCCATGCGCGCGCCCGCCGTGCCGAGCACGCCGTAGTGGCCCTCCTCGCTGAGCTGCTGCGCGTCCATCTTGGTCGGCGGCGCGACCCAGAGCTTGACCGGGATGTCGCGCTTGCCTTCGAGCAGCTTGCTCGCCGCGCGGAAGTGGCCGATGTTGGTCATGCAGCTGCCGATGAAGACTTCGTCGATCGTCGCGCCGGCGACTTCGGACAGCGTCTTCACGTCGTCCGGGTCGTTCGGGCAGGCGACGATAGGCTCGTGCACGTCGGCGAGGTCGATCTCGATCACGGCGGCGTACTCGGCGTCGGCGTCGGCCTTCAGCAGCTTCGGATCCGCGAGCCAGGCTTCCTGCGCCGCGATGCGGCGCTTGAGGGTGCGGGCATCCGCGTAGCCGCTCGCGATCATGTGCTTCATCAGCGTGATGTTGCTGTTGATGTACTCCTTGATCGGCTCGGCGTTCAGGTGCACCGTGCAGCCGGCGGCGCTGCGCTCGGCGCTGGCGTCGCTGAGCTCGAACGCCTGCTCCACCTTCAGGTCGGGCAGGCCCTCGATCTCGACGATGCGGCCGGAGAAGATGTTCTTCTTGCCCTTCTTCTCGACCGTCAGCAGCCCGGCCTTGATGGCGTAGAGCGGGATCGCGTTGACGAGGTCGCGCAGCGTCACGCCCGGCTGCAGCTTGCCCTTGAAGCGCACGAGCACGCTCTCGGGCATGTCGAGCGGCATCACGCCGGTCGCAGCAGCGAAGGCGACGAGGCCGGAGCCGGCGGGAAAGCTGATGCCCACCGGGAAGCGCGTGTGGCTGTCGCCGCCGGTGCCGACGGTGTCGGGCAGCAGCAGACGGTTCAGCCAGGAGTGGATCACGCCGTCGCCGGGCTTCAGGCTGATGCCGCCGCGGGTGCTGATGAAGTCCGGCAACTCGTGGTGCATCTTCACGTCCACCGGCTTGGGGTAGGCGGCGGTGTGGCAGAAGCTCTGCATCACGAGGTCGGCGGAAAAGCCGAGGCAGGCCAGATCCTTCAGCTCGTCGCGCGTCATCGGGCCGGTGGTGTCTTGGCTGCCCACCGAGGTCATGCGCGGCTCGCAATAGGTACCGGGGCGCACACCTTGCTGGTTGCCGTTGACGAGCGGCAGGCCGCACGCCTTGCCGACCATCTTTTGCGCCAGGCTGAAGCCGCGCTTCGTGTCGGCCGGGTTCTGCGGCAGCCGAAAGAGGGTGGAGGGCGCCAGCCCGAGCGCCTCGCGCGCCTTGGCCGTGAGGCCGCGGCCGATGATGAGCGGGATGCGGCCGCCGGCGCGCACCTCGTCGAACAGCACGTCGCTCTTGACGCTGAACTCGGCGATCACCTTGCCGTCCTTCAGTGCCTTGCCTTCGTAGGGGCGCAGTTCGACCACGTCGCCCATGTTCATCTGGCTCACGTCGAGCTCGATCGGCAGCGCGCCCGAGTCTTCCATCGTGTTGTAGAAGATCGGCGCGATCTTGCCGCCCAGGCAGACGCCGCCGAAGCGCTTGTTCGGCACGAAGGGAATGTCCTGGCCGGTGAACCAGAGCACCGAATTGGTCGCCGACTTGCGGCTCGAACCGGTGCCGACGACGTCGCCGACGTAGGCGACGAGGTGGCCGCGCGCACGCAGGTCCTCGATGAACTTGACCGGGCCGCGCTTGCCGTCTTCCCCGGGGTGATGCCGGGACGCGGGTTCTTCAGCATCGCCAGGCCGTGCAGCGGGATGTCGGGGCGGCTCCAGGCGTCGGGCGCGGGCGAGAGGTCGTCGGTGTTGGTCTCGCCGGCCACCTTGAAGACGCTGACGGTGATGCTCTCGGGCACCTCGGGGCGGCTCGTGAACCACTCGGCGTCGGCCCAGCTTTGCAGCACGGCCTTCGCGTTGGCGCTGCCGGCGTCGGCCTTCGCCTTGACGTCGTGGAAGGCGTCGAACATCAGCAGCGTCTTCTTCAGCGCCTCGGCCGCGACGGCGCCGACGGCCGCATCATCGAGCAGGTCGATCAGCGGCGCGATGTTGTAGCCGCCGAGCATGGTGCCCAGCAGTTCGGCCGCCTTCTCGCGGCTGATCAGCGTGCAGGCCTCGGTGCCATGCGCGACCGCCGCAAGGTAGCTCGCCTTGACCTTGGCCGCGTCATCGACGCCGGCCGGTACCCGCTGCGCGATCATCTCGACGAGCGCCGCTTCCTCGCCCGCTGGCGGCGCCTTCAACAATTCGATCAAGTCGGCGGTCTGCGATGCCGAAAGAGGAAGCGGCGGAATGCCGAGCGCGGCGCGTTCGGCGACATGGGTTCTGTAGGCTTGCAACATGGGGAGTCCGGAGCGATTTGTTGGGGATGGGTCTTGGTGGGGATGAGCAATATCGACTGGCGTCTGGCGCGGCATCCAACCGATGCCGGCACCCGCGGCGCTAGTTCTTGACGGCGGTGGGTGTGGCCATGCTGTCGGCGGCGGCGTCGGCGGCATTCACGGCGGCGCGCTGCTCGGCGAGCGTACAGGCGTCGACGAGTCGGCGCCCTTCGCGGCCGTCGAGCAGCATCGACTTGGTCGGGATCTGAAGCCAGATCACGCCGCTTCGACGCTCGAGCAACTTGACCGCGCCGGTGGTCGTCTCTTCGGGCACCATCAGATAGCTCGCGTTCTTGAAGCGCACCTGGAAGTAGCCCGGCTTGTCCGGCAGGGGGTTGACGTCGACGCTCAGGTTGAACTCGCAGTCAGCCCTGCCGGTCAGCACGCGTGCGGCGACGCCCAGCCGGTTGGCGTCGATCGTTTCGGTCGTGTCGGCGGCGAGTGCGAGGCCCTTGGCCTGATCGCTGAGCATCTGACGCGATGCCGAGGCTTCGGTGGTGGCCTTCGACTTCTTGGTCGCGGTGCCCGACTGCGCCTGCGCGCCCCCGGCAAGGCCGAGCACGAGCGCGAGGGTCAGCGTCGGGGCGGAAATTCTGTTCATGGGCATGCTCCGCATCGTGGTGAGGGTGCAGGATTGTCGGCGCGCGACGCCGGTTCTCGAGCGTGAGTCTCGGGGTTCAATGCAACAAATGAGATCAGACGTGTGGGCTGTCAGAGTGCTGCGGAAGCGCCCGCGTCGCCGAACAGGGCTTCGCGCGCAGGGACCGGCAGCGGCTGCCCGGTGCGTTGCGCGAGCTCGAGCACGTGCCAGAAGTAGCGGTAGCTCGCGCGATCGTGCAGCGTAGCGATGCTGCCGCTCTTGTGGCTGGTCGGCGCCCAGTCCGCGGCCTGCGCGGCAAGCAGGATCTCGACCGCCTGATCGACCTCCGCGACCGAGGGTGCAAAGGCGTCGATGATGGTCTGGATCTGATCCGGGTGGATGCTCCACATGCGGGTGTAGCCGAAGAGGCGCGCCGCCTTGTGGGCCGCGGCCTCGAGCAGGTCGAGGTGCTTGTATTCGGTGACGACGCAGTGCGACGGCGTCTTGTTGTGGGCGTGGCAGGCGGCCGAGATCTCGAGCTTGGCGCGGACCACGAGCGGGTGCTCGAACTGGCCGCTCGCGCTCATCGCCGTCTGCGGGATCGCGCCGCGGTGCGCGGCGACGAAGTCCATCAGCCCGAACGACAGCGACTCGATGCGCGGATGGGCGGCGATCGCCGCGACCTCGGCCAGCGCGCCGTGGGTTTCGATCAGCGCGTGCAGTGGAATCTGGCGCTTGAGGTCAGCCACCCGCGCGTGATGGTCGATCTCGTCGCACGCGCGTTGCACGTCGGCCAGGCCATGGGCCTTGGGCAACATCAGGTAGGCGACGCGATGCCCGCTGCGGCGCACCAGTGTCTCGGCCTCGAGGGCGAACGCGGCGTGGTGCACCGGATGCAATCGCGCGCCGACACGGCCGTGCAGGTTGGCGGCGGAGTCGATGAACTCGGCCACGCGCTGCGCGTGTTCGGCCTCGCCGCCGACCGGCGCGCCGTCCTCGCAGTCGAGCGTGACGTCGAACACCGGCCCCATCTCGCCCTGCAGGGCCAGAGCCTTGCGCATGCGCGACTCGACGCCCGCATAGTGGTCGCACACCGGCAGCATCGGCGCCGGATCGTTGGCGCCGAACAGCACCTCGCGCGGGCTCGCGCCCGTGCGCTGCGGCGCGCCCCGCGATCTGCGTGAACCCGCCGGGGCGCCGGACGCGGACGACGCGTTCACTGTCGTGTCAGAGCAGATGCTTGACGCCGTCCTGCTCGCCGAGGAGTTCGTCGAGCGTCACCTTGATGCGCTCCTGGCTGAAGGCGTCGATGCTCAGGCCTTCGACGAGGCTGTACTTGCCGCCGCTGCAGGTGACGGGGAAGCCGAACATGACGTCCTTCGGGATGCCGTACTGGCCGTCGGAGGGGATGCCCATCGTGACCCACTTGCCGTTCGTGCCGAGCGCCCAGTCGTGCATGTGGTCGATCGCCGCATTCGCTGCCGAGGCGGCCGAAGACACGCCGCGCGCCGCGATGATCGCCGCGCCGCGCTTGCCGACGGTGGGCAGGAAGGTGTCGGCGTTCCAGGCCTGATCGTTGATCATGTCCTTCACGCTCTTGCCGCCGATGGTCGCGAAGCGGTAGTCGGCGTACATCGTTGGCGAATGGTTGCCCCAGACGCAGAGCTTCTCGATCTCGGACACCGGCTTGCCTGTCTTGGCCGCGATCTGGCTCAGCGCGCGGTTGTGGTCCAGGCGCAGCATCGCGGTGAAGTTCGCGCGCGGCAGGTCGGGCGCGCTCTTCATCGCGATGTAGGCGTTCGTGTTGGCCGGGTTGCCGACCACGAGCACCTTCACATCGCGCTTGGCCACCGCGTTGAGCGCCTTGCCCTGTGCGGTGAAGATCTCGGCATTCACGGCGAGCAGTTCGGCGCGCTCCATGCCGGGGCCGCGCGGGCGCGAGCCGATCAGCAGCGCGTAGTCGACATCCTTGAATGCCGTCATCGGGTCGCCGTGCGCCTCCATGCCGGCGAGCAGCGGGAAGGCGCAGTCCTGCAACTCCATCATCACGCCCTGCAGCGCCTGCTGAGGCTTCTCGAGCGGCACTTCGAGCAGGCTCAGGATGACGGGTTGGTCCTTGCCCAGCATTTCGCCCGAGGCGATGCGAAACAGGATGGCGTAGCCGATCTGGCCGGCGGCGCCGGTGACGGCGACTCGGACGGGGGTCTTGCTCATGGGGAACTCCGGTGCGATTGAAAAGGCCGTGGCAGGCCGACAGTGCGCGGCCCGAACCGTTCCCGAGTGTAGCCAATCGGGCCGGTGAACGTCGAGCCGCACATCAAATCATATATCTTATATAAGACATATATCGTCATTCTCTGGACGATGGGGCCGCGCTGTGCTGCAATCCATCGATGGCCACCGTCCCTCGCGTCAAGCCCGTTGGCAGCGGCGCCCCCGCCCTCGGCCCTGCCGCCGCCGCTGCTCCCGTTGCGCCGGCGGCTGCGGCCACGAGCGCCACGCCTGCGCCGCGCGAGGTGGCACCCGCCTTCAGCCCGCTCTACCAGCAGATCAAGGCGCTGCTGACGAGCAGCCTGCAAGGCGGTGAGTGGCGCCCCGGCGAACTGATCCCGAGCGAGACCGAACTCGCGGCGCGCTTCAAGGTCAGCCAGGGCACGGTGCGCAAGGCGATCGACGCGCTTGCCGACGACAACCTGCTGGTGCGCCGCCAGGGCAAGGGCACGTTCGTCGCGACCCACGCCGAGCAGGCGGTGCGGTTTCGCTTCCTGCGCCTGGTGCCCGACGTCGGCCCCGCCGGCGGCATGGCGCGTCGCTTCATCGACTGCCGCCGCCAACGCGCGCCGGCCGAGGTCGCGCGCGCGCTCGGCTTGCGCGCGGGCGACGCGACGCTGCAGGTGCGCCGCGTGCTGTCCTTCGAGGGCAGGCCGGTCGTGCTCGACGACATCTGGCTGCCCGGGCAGGCGTTCAAGGGCCTGACGGCAGAGCGCCTGAGCGAGTACAAGGGCCCGATGTACCGGCTGTTCGAATCTGAATTCGGCGTGCGCATGATCCGCGCCGACGAGAAGCTGCGCGCGGTTGCCGCGGACGCCGAATCGGCGGCGCTGCTCGAGGTCGCGCCGGGCGCGCCGCTGCTGAGCGTCGAGCGACTATCCTTCACCTATGGCGACCGCCCGCTCGAACTCCGGCGCGGCCTCTACGACACGAGCGCGCACTTCTATCGCAACGAGCTGAACTGAGTCTTGCGGCGTGACGATTGGCAACGCCGGCAGGGGGCGCTGCTGCGTTGCAATAAAATGGCCCGGCAAGGGGCGTGGCTTCTATCACTTTTGACAGGAATGCGTATGGCCGAGACCGCAAAGACCAGACCGGGTGCAATGCGCCTTTGGGACGCTCGGCAATACCGACTCCCGCTTGCGGCCCTCGTCTCCATCCTGCATCGCGCAAGCGGGCTGCTGATCTTCCTGCTGCTGCCCTTCATCATCTGGATGTTCGACACGAGCCTCACCTCCGAGGTGTCGTTCGACGACTTCAGGTCGGTATTCATCGCCGGCGCGTGGTTCATGCCGGCGTGGTTCATCAAGCTCGTCGTGCTGGCGCTGATCTGGGCCGCGCTGCACCACATCATCGCCGGCCTGCGCCACGTCTTCCTGGACGTCACGCATCGCGTGGACAAGGACTTCGGCCGCCGGACGGCAGCTTTCACGCTCGCCGCAGGCGTTGTGCTGACGCTCTTGCTCGGCGCCCGGCTGTTCGGCATCTACTGATGAAGGCACCCGACGCCCGCGCATCGGCGGCAGCCGCGCATTCACCTGGAGACACCACCCCATGACCCAGAACTACGGCACCAAGCGCCTCGTCGTCGGCGCGCACTACGCCCTGCGCGACTGGCTCGCGCAGCGCGTCACGGCGTTGCTGATGGCGCTCTTCACGCTGCTCGTGCTGCTTCAATTGCTGCTGCCGGGCGAACTCGGCTACGAGCGCTGGGCCGGCATCTTCGCGCCGATGTGGATGAAGTCGCTCACCTTCGTCGTCATCCTGGCGCTCGCATGGCACGCCTGGATCGGCGTGCGCGACACGTTGATGGATTACGTCCACGCGACCGGCGTGCGCCTGCTGGCGCAGATCTTCACGATCGTCTGGCTGCTCGCGTGCGCCGGCTGGGCATTGCAGGTTCTCTGGAGACTTTGATGACGTCAACCACGAAGCTCAGCCGACGCAAGTTCGACGTCGTCATCGTCGGCGCCGGCGGCTCCGGCATGCAGGCCTCGCTGCGCCTGGCGCGCGCCGGCCTGAGCGTCGCCGTGCTGTCCAAGGTGTTCCCGACGCGCTCGCACACCGTCGCCGCGCAGGGCGGCATCGGCGCGTCGCTCGGCAACATGAGCGAGGACAACTGGCACTTCCACTTCTACGACACGATCAAGGGCTCCGACTGGCTCGGCGACCAGGACGCGATCGAGTTCATGTGCCGCGAGGCGCCCCACGTCGTCTACGAGCTCGAGCACGCCGGCATGCCGTTCGACCGCAATGCCGACGGCACGATCTACCAGCGCCCGTTCGGCGGCCATACGGCGAACTACGGCGAGAAGCCGGTCCAGCGCGCCTGCGCAGCAGCGGACCGCACCGGCCACGCGATGCTGCACACGCTGTACCAGCAGAACGTCAAGGCGCGGACGAACTTCTTCGTCGAGTGGATGGCGCTCGACCTGATCCGCGACGCCGCGGGCGACGTGCTCGGCGTCACCGCGCTCGAGATGGAGACCGGTGAGGTCTACATCCTCGAGGCGAAGACGACGCTGCTCGCGACGGGCGGCGCGGGGCGCATCTTCGCGGCGTCGACGAACGCCTTCATCAACACCGGCGACGGCCTCGGCCTCGCGGCGCGCGCAGGCATTCCGCTCGAGGACATGGAGTTCTGGCAGTTCCACCCGACCGGCGTGCACAACGCCGGCGTGCTGCTGACCGAAGGCTGCCGCGGCGAGGGCGCGATCCTGCGCAACAGCGACGGCGAGCGCTTCATGGAGCGCTATGCGCCGACGCTGAAGGACCTCGCGCCGCGCGACTTCGTCAGCCGCTGCATGGACCAGGAGATCAAGGAAGGGCGCGGCTGCGGCCCGAACAAGGACTACATCCAGCTCGACATGACGCACCTCGGCGCCGAGACGATCATGAAGCGGCTGCCGAGCGTGTTCGAGATCGGCCACAACTTCGCCAACGTCGACATCACGAAGGAGCCGATCCCGGTCGTGCCGACGATCCACTACCAGATGGGCGGTGTGCCGACCAACATCAACGGCGAGGTCGTCGCGCCCAGGGACGGCGACCCGAACACGCCGGTCGGCGGCCTCTACGCAGTCGGCGAATGCTCCTGCGTCAGCGTGCACGGCGCGAACCGGCTCGGCACGAATTCGCTGCTCGACCTGCTCGTCTTCGGGCGCGCGGCCGGCAACCACATCGTCGCGAGCGGGCTCGACAAGCGCAGCCACAAGCCGCTGCCGGCCGATGCCGCCGACGCCACGCTGGCGCGCCTGGCGAGGTTCGAGGCGACGACCTCGGGCGAGTATTCGCAGCACGTCGCCAACGACCTGCGCGCGACGATGCAGCACCACGCCGGCGTGTTCCGGACGCAGGCGACGCTCACCGAAGGTGTCGACAAGGTCAAGGCGATCGCCGAACGCGTCAAGGCTATCCACCTCACCGACAAGTCGAAGATCTTCAACACCGCGCGCATCGAGGCGCTCGAGGTCGAGAACCTGATCGAGGCGGCGCTCGCCACCATCGTCTCCGCGGCCGCGCGCCACGAGAGCCGCGGTGCGCACACGGTGGACGACTACGCGGACAGCCCCGAGTTCCCGCTCGGCCGCAACGACCGCGACTGGCTCAAGCACACGCTCTGGTATGCCGACGGCAACCGGCTCGAGTACAAGCCGGTCAAGCTCAAGCCGTTGACGGTGGAGAGCGTGCCCCCCAAGGTCAGAACCTTCTAGCGTGCCCCCACACAGCGAACCCGCCCGATCCGAGAACCAGGCCCCGATCATGACGAAGCGCAGCTTTCAGATCTACCGCTACGACCCCGACAAGGACGCCAAGCCCTACATGCAGACGCTCGAGGTCGAGCTCGACGGCCACGAGCGCATGCTGCTCGACGCGCTGAACAAGCTCAAGGCCGTCGATCCGACGCTGTCGTTCCGACGCTCGTGCCGCGAAGGGGTGTGCGGCTCGGACGCGATGAACATCAACGGCAAGAACGGCCTGGCGTGCCTGACGAACATGCGCACGCTGCCGGACGCGATCGTGCTCAAGCCCTTGCCCGGCCTGCCGGTGGTGCGCGACCTGATCGTCGACATGACGCAGTTCTTCACCCAGTACGACTCGATCAAGCCCTACCTCGTCAACGACACGCCGCCGCCCGAGAAGGAGCGCCTGCAGTCTCCCGAGGAGCGCGACCAGCTCAACGGCCTGTACGAATGCATCCTGTGCGCGAGTTGCTCGACCGCCTGCCCGAGCTTCTGGTGGAACCCGGACAAGTTCGTCGGCCCGGCCGGCCTGCTGCAGGCCTACCGCTTCATCATCGACAGTCGCGACCAGGACACCGCCGCGCGCCTCGACAACCTGGAAGACCCGTACCGGCTGTTTCGCTGCCGCAGCATCCTGAACTGCGTCGACGTCTGCCCCAAGGGCCTGAAGCCGGCAGCGGCCATCAGCAAGATCAAGGAGATGATGGTGCGCCGCACCGTCTGAGGACGATGTCTGTTCAGCCCGATGCAAGCCTCGCCCGGCAGACTGTCCTCGATGCGCGAACGCTGAGTCGCTTGCGCTGGCGCTGCCGGCGCGGTCTGCTCGAAAACGACTTGTTCGTCGAGCGCTTCTTCGACCGTCACGAGGCCACCATGACGGCGACGCAGGCGCACGCGCTGCAGGCCCTGATGGACCTGCCGGACAACGATCTGCTCGACCTGCTGCTTGCGCGGCGCGAGCCGCAGGGCGAGCTGGCGTGTCCGGAAGTGCTGGAAGTGCTGGCGCTGATGCGCCAGCCGAAGATGTACGCAACCTGAATCCCGATTGAAAGCCGCCGCCCGAAAGGGCTCTTGAAAGCCACAGCCAAGGAAGCGCCATGATCTCGTCCGACCTCAAAGCCACCCTGTCATTCTCGGATGGCAGCCCGAGCATGGATCTGCCGATCTACAAGGGGACCATGGGCCCGGATGTGATCGACATCCGCAAGCTCTACGGGCAGACCGGCAAGTTCACCTACGACCCCGGCTTCATGTCCACCGCGGCGTGCGATTCGGCGATCACCTACATCGACGGCGACCGCGGCGAACTGCAATACCGCGGCTATCCGATCGAGCAACTCGCAGAGAAGTGCGACTACCTCGAGACCTGCTATCTGCTGCTCAACGGCGAGCTGCCCAACACGGCGCAGAACACCGAGTTCGACGCGCTCGTGACCAAGCACACGATGGTCCACGAGCAGATGCAGTTCTTCCTGCGCGGGTTCCGCCGCGATGCGCATCCGATGGCGATCCTGACCGGCCTCGTCGGCGGCATGTCGGCCTTCTATCACGACAGCACCGACATCAACAATCCGCGCCATCGCGAGATCTCGGCGATCCGGCTCATCGCGAAGATGCCGACGCTGGTCGCGATGACCTACAAGTACACGATGGGGCAGCCCTACGTCTACCCGCGCAACGACCTGTCCTACGCGAGCAACTTCATGCGCATGATGTTCGCGACGCCGTGCGAGGATTACATCCCCAACGACGTGCTGGTGCGCGCGATGGACCGCATCTTCATCCTGCACGCCGACCATGAGCAGAACGCCTCGACGTCGACCGTGCGCCTGTGCGGCTCGTCGGGCACGAACCCGTTTGCCGCGATCGCTGCCGGTGTCGCCTGCCTGTGGGGCCCGGCGCATGGCGGCGCGAACGAGGCGGCGCTGAACATGCTCGGCGACATCCAGGCGATGGGCGGCGTCGAGCGCATCGGTGAGTTCATCAAGCAGGTGAAGGACAAGAACTCCAGCGTCAAGCTGATGGGCTTCGGCCACCGCGTCTACAAGAACTACGACCCGCGCGCCAAGCTGATGCGCGAGACCTGCTACGAGGTGCTCGACTCGCTCGGCCTGCAGAACGACCCGCTCTTCAAGCTCGCGATGACGCTCGAGAAGATCGCGCTCGAGGACGACTACTTCGTCTCGCGCAAGCTCTATCCGAACGTGGACTTCTACTCCGGCATCGTGCAGCGCGCGATCGGCATCCCGGTGCCGCTGTTCACCGCGATCTTCGCCCTCGCGCGCACGGTCGGCTGGATCGCGCAGCTGAACGAGATGATCGGCGACCCGGAATACAAGATCGGCCGTCCGCGCCAGCTCTACAGCGGGGCGACCACGCGCGAGGTCGTCCCGCTCGCCCAGCGCGGCTGAGGCTTCAAGCCGCCTTGCCCCGGCGTGGCGACGGTGCCGGGGCCGCCGCCGCGAGGCCGTTGCGGAAGTGCTCCTGGCTGAGTGCGCTTGCGCGTTCGGCGTCGCGGCGCTTGAGCGCGGCCATCAGCGCGCGGTGCTCGGCCAGCGCTTCGGCGATCCGCCCCTCGCGGAACAGCGAGTGGTGGCGGTTGAGCTTCATCACCTTGCGCAGATCGAGCACGATCTGGCTGCGCCAGCGGTTGTCGGCCATCGCCAGGATGCGCAGGTGGAAGGCCTCGTTCAGGCGGAAGAATGCTTCGCGGTCGTCGACCGCCGCCTCCAGCTCCGCGTGCATCGCCTCGAGTTCGGCGAGTTGCGCCGCGCTCGCGCTGCGTGCGACGTGCGCAACGGCGTCGCTTTCCAGCAGGCCGAGCAGGTGGTAGACGTCGCCGACGTCGCGCTCGGACATCTCGGTGACGTAGGCGCCGCGGCGCAGCTTCATCGTCACCAGCCCCTCGACCGCCAGCACCTTGAGTGCCTCGCGCAACGGCGTGCGGCTGATGCCGAATTCGGCGGCAAGCGTCTGCTCGTCGATCCATGCGCCGGGCTCGAGGATGCGCGCGAAAATCTGCTCGCGAAGCCGCTCGGCCACCTCCTGGTACAGGGCGTGGCGGGCGAGGGTCGGCGGGGTCGCGGCAGCAGGGGTCACGGGCATCACGGGGCCAGGGTCGTCAAGTTTGCGTAGGTTTTGCATTCATAATTATGCATAATGTAGCCTGCGCAGCAAGTGCCGGAGGAGATTCACGATGAGCGCCCATCCCGAACACAAGGCCCCGACCCTCGACGACTGGCGCCGGGCCGCGGCCAAATCGGCCCCCGGTGGCGACCTCGGCGCGCTCGACTGGCACACGCCCGAGGGCATCGTCGTCAAGCCGCTCTACACGGCGGTCGACACCGCAACGCTGGCCCACGCCGACACCTTGCCCGGCTTCGCGCCCTACCTGCGCGGCCCGCAGGCGACGATGTACGCGGTGCGGCCGTGGACGATCCGCCAGTACGCGGGTTTCTCCACCGCCGAAGAGAGCAATGCCTTCTACCGAAAGGCGCTCGCCGCCGGCGGGCAGGGCGTGTCGGTCGCGTTCGACCTCGCCACGCATCGCGGCTACGACAGCGACCACCCGCGCGTGACGGGCGACGTCGGCAAGGCGGGCGTCGCGATCGACTCGGTCGAGGACATGAAGGTCCTGTTCGACGCCATTCCGCTCGACCGCGTGTCGGTTTCGATGACGATGAACGGCGCCGTGCTGCCGGTGCTCGCCGGCTACATCGTCGCCGCCGAGGAGCAGGGCGTCTCGCAAGACAAGCTCTCGGGGACCATCCAGAACGACATCCTCAAGGAGTTCATGGTCCGCAACACCTACATCTACCCGCCGGCGCCGAGCATGCGCGTTGTCGGCGACATCATCGAGTACACGGCTTCGCACATGCCGAAGTTCAACTCGATCAGCATCAGCGGCTACCACATGCAGGAGGCCGGCGCGAACCAGGCGCTCGAGCTCGCCTTCACGCTCGCCGACGGCAAGGAGTACGTCAAGACCGCGATCGCGCAGGGCCTGGACGTCGACGATTTCGCGCCGCGCCTGTCGTTCTTCTGGGCGATCGGCATGAACTTCTACCTCGAGATCGCGAAGCTGCGCGCAGCGCGCCTGCTGTGGCATCGCATCATGTCCGGCTTCGCGGCGAAGAGCCCGAAGAGCCTGATGCTGCGCACGCACTGCCAGACCTCGGGCTGGAGCCTGACCGAGCAGGACCCGTACAACAACATCGTGCGCACCGCGGTCGAGGCGATGGCGGCGGTGTTCGGCGGCACGCAAAGCCTGCACACCAACAGCTTCGACGAGGCGATCGCGCTGCCGACCGAGTTCAGCTCGCGCATCGCGCGCAACACGCAGCTCATCATCCAGGAAGAGACCCACATCACCAACGTCGTCGATCCCTGGGCCGGCAGCTACCTGATGGAAAAGCTGACGCAGGACATGGCCGATGCGGCGTGGGCCATCATCGAGGAAGTCGAGGCCATGGGCGGCATGGTCAAGGCGGTCGACAGCGGCTGGGCCAAGCTCAAGATCGAGGCGAGCGCGGCCGAGAAGCAGGCCCGCATCGACGCCGGCAAGGACGTCATCGTCGGCGTCAACAAGTACCGCCTCGACAGCGAGGACGCGATCGAGACGCGCGAGGTCGACAACCTGAAGGTGCGCGACCAGCAGATCGCGCGGCTGCAGGCGGTCCGCGAGAAGCGCGACGCCGCCGCCGTGAAGGCCGCGCTGGCCGCGCTGACGGCCTGCGCCGAGAGCGGCGAAGGCAATCTGCTCGCACTCAGCGTGAGCGCGATGCGCCTGCGTGCGACAGTCGGGGAGGTGAGCGATGCACTCGAATCAGCCTGGGGTCGGCACCGCGCCGACACGCAACGCGTGAGCGGCGTGTACGCCGCCGCCTACGACTCGGCCGCGGGCTGGGAGGCGCTGCAACGCGAGATCGCCGAGTTCGCCGAGGCCGAGGGCCGCCGCCCGCGCGTGATGATCGCCAAGCTCGGCCAGGACGGTCACGACCGCGGCGCCAAGGTCGTCGCCACCGCGTTCGCCGACCTCGGCTTCGACGTCGACATCGGCTCGCTGTTCCAGACGCCGGAAGAGTGCGCGCGCCAGGCGATCGAGAACGACGTCCATGCGGTCGGCGTCTCGACGCTCGCCGCCGGCCACAAGACGCTCGTGCCGGCAATCATCGCTGCCCTCAAGGCGCAGGGCGGCGACGACATCGTCGTCTTCGTCGGCGGCGTGATCCCGCGCAGGACTACGACGCGCTCTACGCGGCCGGCGTGAAGGGCATCTACGGCCCCGGCACGCCGATCCCGGCGAGTGCGAAGGAGGTGCTCGAGCACATCCGCAACGCGCAGCGCGCCGACGCGTGATGCCCGTGTCGGCCGACGCCGCGTTGACGCAGGCGCTGCTCGGCGCACCGGGTGTCGCGCAACGCCGCGCGCTCGCGAAGGCGATCACGCTGCTCGAATCGACGCGTGCCGACCATCGGGCGCGTGCCGACGCCCTGCTCAACGCCTTGCTGCCGCACAGCGGCAAGGCGTTCCGGCTCGGCATCAGCGGCGTGCCGGGGGTGGGCAAGAGCACCTTCATCGAGGCGCTCGGCTTGTATCTGATCGCGCGCGACATCGCGTCGCGGTGCTCGCGATCGATCCGTCGTCGAGCGTGTCGGGCGGCTCGATCCTCGGCGACAAGACGCGCATGGAGCGGCTCGCGACCGACGAGCATGCCTATGTGCGCCCGAGCCCGGCGAGCGGCACGCTCGGCGGCGTCGCCGAGAAGACGCGCGAGGCGATGCTCGTGTGCGAGGCGGCGGGCCATGACGTGGTGATCGTCGAGACGGTCGGCGTCGGCCAGAGTGAAACGGCCGTCGCCGGCATGACCGACATGTTCGTGCTGCTGCAGCTGCCCAACGCGGGCGACGAACTGCAGGCGATCAAGAAGGGCGTGATGGAGCTCGCCGACCTTGTCGTCATCAACAAGGCCGATCTGGACGAGGATGCGGCGACGCGTTCGCGCGCGCAGATCACGTCGGCGATGCGTCTGTTCGGCCAGCACGGCCGACCCGAGCACGCGCAACACGACCGCACGCGTTGGCACCCGCAGGTAATGCAGGCGAGCGCGCTGCGCGGCGCGGGGCTCGACGCGTTCTGGGGCCATGTGTCGCGCTTTCGCGATCTGCAGCGCTCGAGCGGGCAGGACCTCGCGCGTCGCCATCGCCAGGACGAGGCGTGGATGTGGCAGCGCATCGAGTCCGGCTTGCGCGAAGCCTTTCGCGCCGACGCCGCAGTGCGCGCCGCCCTGCCCGAGACGGTGCGCCGCGTGCGCGAAGGTCAGCTCGTGGCCTCGGTCGCAGCACGCCAATTGCTCGCGCTGTTCGGGTCTGGCGAGTCGGGCGAGTCGGGCGTGGCGAGGGCAGCGGATGAGGGGACGGGCACCGCCGACGATCGGCCGCAGGGTGCAGCGTGTCGCGCAGCATGACAAGCTCGATGCGCCCGCCAGCGCCGCAAGGCGCGCCTGCGGCTTCTGCGCTCCCGCGTGTGCAGCGCGTCGAGCACCAGGATGCTCTGGCGATCCTCAAGCGCCAGCGCCCGGCGCACGGCGCCTGGCGCTATGCCTTGATGCGGTTTGCGGCGCGCGTGTCCGGCGTGCAGACGCTGCTGCCGGTGCCGGCGCACGGCGGCGCGCGCGCGCAGGCGATCGAGCTGCGTCGCCTGCGCGAACTGCGCGCCGCCGGCGTCAACGTGCCGGCCGTGCTGCGTGACAGCGGGCAGGAGATCGTGCTGCAGTTCGTCGGCGATCAGGCACTCGTCGAGCGCTTCAAGCTCGACGCCGCGACCGGGCTCGCCGCATGGCGCCGCGGGCTGGACGCGATAGCCGACGTGCACGCGCGCGGCCAGTATCTGAGCCAGGCCTTTGCACGCAACATGCTCGAGCACGACGCGCGCATCTGGTTCATCGACTTCGAGGACGACCCGCTCGAGACGATGAGCCTCGTGCAGGCGCAAACGCGGGACTGGCTCGCCTATCTGCATTCGAGCATCTGGCTGCTGAAGGCGCCACGTGCCGCGCTGCTCGAAGTGTGGGACGCGACGGCGCGTGCGATGCCCGCGCCGGTGCTGCAATGCCTGCGCGACGATACGCGGCGCCTGCTCTGGCTGCGCCAGCTTCCCACCAGGCGCCGGCCCTGGGGGCGCGACGTCGTGAGCCTGCAGGCGCTCGCGGCGTTCCTGCATGCCTGGTCACTGCGGTACACATCAACCGAAGGAGCGTGAGATGTACGACATCATCGAATTGCTGGAGAAGAAGCGCGAGGCAGCACGCCAGGGCGGCGGCCTCAAACGTGTGCAGGCCCAGCATGCGAAGGGCAAGCTCTCGGCGCGCGAGCGCATCGAACTGCTGATGGACGAAGGCAGCTTCGAGGAGTGGGACATGTTCGTCGAGCACCGCTGCGCGGACTTCGGCATGCAGGACAACAAGATCCCGGGCGACGGCGTCGTCACCGGCTACGGCACCATCAACGGCCGCCTGGTGTTCGTCTTCAGCCAGGACTTCACGGTGTTCGGCGGCGCGCTCTCGGAGGCGCACGCCGAGAAGATCTGCAAGGTGATGGACCACGCCATGAAGGCCGGCGCGCCGGTGATCGGCCTGAACGACTCGGGCGGCGCGCGCATCCAGGAGGGCGTCGCCTCGCTCGGCGGCTACGCCGACGTGTTCCAGCGCAACGTGCTGGCCTCCGGCGTGGTGCCGCAGATATCGATGATCATGGGGCCCTGCGCCGGCGGCGCGGTGTACAGCCCGGCCATGACCGACTTCATCTTCATGGTGAAGGATTCGTCCTACATGTTCGTCACCGGCCCCGAGGTGGTGAAGACCGTCACCCACGAGGAAGTGACGGCCGAGGAGCTCGGCGGCGCGGTGACGCACAACACCAAGTCGGGCGTGGCCGACCTCGCCTTCGAGAACGACGTCGAGGCGCTGATGATGCTGCGGCGCCTCGTCTCCTTCCTGCCCTCGAACAACCGCGAGAAGCCGCCGGTGGTGCCGACCGAGGACCCCTCGGAGCGCATCGAGATGTCGCTCGACACGCTGGTGCCGGACAACCCGAACAAGCCCTACGACATCAAGGAGCTCATCGCCAAGACGGTCGACGAGGGCGACTTCTTCGAGCTGCAGCCGGAGTTCGCGAAGAACATCGTGATCGGCTTCGGCCGCATGGCCGGACAGACGGTGGGCATCGTCGCCAACCAGCCGCTGGTGCTGGCAGGCTGCCTCGACATCAAGAGCTCGATCAAGGGCGCGCGCTTCGTGCGTTTCTGCGACGCCTTCAACATCCCGGTGGTGACGTTCGTGGATGTACCCGGCTTCATGCCCGGCACCTCGCAGGAATACGGCGGCATCATCAAGCACGGCGCCAAACTGCTCTACGCCTACGCCGAGTGCACCGTGCCGAAGGTCACGGTGATCACGCGCAAGGCCTATGGCGGCGCCTACGACGTGATGTCGTCGAAACACCTGCGCGGCGACGTGAACTTCGCCTGGCCCTCCGCCGAGATCGCCGTGATGGGGCCGAAGGGCGCGGTGGAGATCATCTTCCGCGAGGACAAGGGCGACCCGGTCAAGCTCGCGGCGCGCGAGGCGGAATACCGGGCGCGCTTCGCCAACCCCTTCGTCGCCGGCGCGCGCGGCTTCATCGACGACGTCATCATGCCGCACGAGACGAGGAAGCGAATCTGCCGCTCGCTGGCGATGCTGCGGGACAAGAAGCTGGAAAACCCGTGGCGCAAGCACGGCAACATCCCCCTCTGAGGAGCGACGGCATGTTCAAGAAAATACTGATTGCGAATCGTGGTGACAACGGCCCGCAAGCCGTTGCGGCGCAGACTCATATCGGCGCAGCCGATGTGATGTCGGAGCCAAATCGCCTGGCGAGCGCAGCGAGCGGCGATCGAGCCGCGGGAGCACATCGTGTTTAAGAAGATCCTGATTGCCAACCGCGGAGAGATTGCCTGCCGCGTCATCAAGACCGCCCGCAAGATGGGCATCCAGACCGTTGCCGTCTATTCCGAGGCCGACGTGGATTCCCGCCATGTCGAACTCGCCGACGAGGCCGTCTGCATCGGCCCGCCGCCGTCGAAGGAATCCTACCTCGTCGCCGACCGCATCATCGCCGCCTGCAAGGAAACCGGCGCCGAGGCGGTGCATCCGGGCTACGGCTTCCTCTCCGAGAACGAGGCCTTCGCGCGCCGCTTGGAGGAGGAGGGCATCGTCTTCATCGGGCCGAAGCACTACTCCATCGCCGCCATGGGCGACAAGATCGCCTCGAAGAAGCTGGCGCTGGAGGCCAAGGTCAACACCATCCCGGGCTTCAACGAGGCCATCGACACGCCGGAGCAGGCGGTCGAGATTGCGAAGAAGATCGGCTACCCGGTGATGATCAAGGCCTCGGCCGGCGGCGGCGGCAAGGGCCTGCGCGTCGCCTTCTCCGACCGCGAGGCGCACGAGGGCTTTTCCTCCTGCCGCACCGAGGCGAAGAACGCCTTCGGCGACGACCGCGTCTTCATCGAGAAGTATGTCGAGGAGCCGCGCCACATCGAGATCCAGCTGATCGGCGACGCGCATGGAAACTGCATTTACCTTCAGGAACGCGAGTGCTCCATCCAGCGCCGCCACCAGAAGGTGATCGAGGAGGCACCGAGCCCTTTCCTCGACGAGAAGACGCGCAAGGCCATGGGCGAGCAGGCGGTGGCGCTGGCCAAGGCGGTGAAATACCAGTCGGCCGGCACCGTCGAGTTCGTCGTCGGCAAGGACAAGAGCTTCTACTTCCTCGAGATGAACACGCGCCTGCAGGTCGAGCACCCGGTCACCGAGTGCATCACCGGGCTCGACCTCGTCGAGCTGATGATCCGCGTCGCCGCCGGCGAGAAGCTGCCCTTCGCGCAGAAGGACGTCAAGCTCAACGGCTGGGCCATGGAATGCCGCATCAACGCGGAGGACCCGTTCCGCAACTTCCTGCCGTCGACCGGCCGCCTGACGCGCTACCTGCCGCCGGCGGAAGCCGACGGCGTGCGCGTCGACACCGGGGTGTATGAGGGCGGCGAGATCTCGATGTACTACGACTCGATGATCGCCAAGCTGATCGTGCACGGCGCCAGCCGCGACCAGGCCATCGCCAAGATGCGCGCCGCGCTCAACGCCTTCGTCATCCGCGGCGTGTCCTCGAACATCGCCTTCCAGTCGGCGCTGATGCAGCATCCGCGCTTCCAGTCCGGCAACTTCAACACCGGCTTCATCGCCGAGCACTATGCGCACGGCTTTCGCGCCGAGGACGTGCCGCACGACGACCCGGACTTCCTCGTCGCCCTCGTCGGTGCCGTCTACCGCCGCTACCGCGAGCGCGCGATCGGCATCAGCGGGCAGCTCGCCGGCCACAACGTCGTCATCGGCAGCGACTTCGTCGTCGTCGTGCGCGGCGAGGGCGGGGAACACCGGCACGTGCCCGTCAGCCTCGCGGTGGGTGAGGGCGGCCTCGTCACCGTCGTGATCGACGGCCGCAGCCTCGCGATCAACTTCGACTGGCACTTCGGCAGCATCCGCATTCACGGCCAATGCGACGGGCGCGACTTCACCGCGCAGGTCGAGCGCCAGGGGTTGTGGTACCACGTCGTGCACAACGGCCGCAGCATCGAGGCGCAGGTGATGCGCACGCGCGCCGCCGAGCTGTTGCGCGTGATGCCGTTCAAGGCACCGGCCGACATGAGCAAGTTCCTGCTCTCGCCGATGCCGGGCCTGCTCGCCGACATCGCGGTGCAGCCGGGGCAGAAGGTGGAAGTCGGCGAGCGCCTGGCGGTGATCGAGGCGATGAAGATGGAGAACATCCTCGTCGCGACGCAGGCGGGCACCGTCGCCGAACTGCTCGCGACGAAGGGCGAGAGCCTCGCCGTCGATCAACCGATCCTGAGCTTCACCTGATGAGCACGAACGCCAACAGCGACAAGCCGTTTCGCATCCTCGGCATCCAGCAGATCGCGATCGGCGGCCCCGACAAGCAGCGCCTGCGCGCGCTGTGGGTCGACATGCTCGGCCTGACGGTCAAGAGCAACTTCGTCTCCGAACGCGAGAACGTCGACGAGGACGTCTGCCAACTCGGCAGCGGCCCGACCGCGGTCGAGGTCGACCTGATGCAGCCGCTAGATCCCGACAAGAAGCCGGCCGTGCACGCGACGCCGCTCAATCACGTCGGCCTCTGGGTCGACGACCTGCCCGCAGCGGTGGCATGGATGACGGCGCACGGCGTGCGATTCGCACCGGGCGGCATACGCAAGGGCGCGTCGGGCTACGACATCTGCTTCATCCACCCGAAGGGGAACGAGGAGTTCCCGCTGGGCGGCGAAGGGGTGTTGATCGAGTTGGTGCAAGCGCCTGCGGAGGTGGTTCGCGCGCTGGGGTGAACGAAGGCTGTCCGGCATGGAATGGCGCGTTGTTGGTAGTCGTCGCGCCAACGCAATGGTGCGTGCGGGTGGCCACGGCCGTGCGTGGTGCCCCTAGTCACGTAAGAGGCCGATCTTGTATCCGTCAACCCCGTGCTGCCCACGCGTTGCCAAGCTGGCCTTGCTGCCCGCGCTCCTCAGGCACCGGTCGATAGGCACCAAATCGGAGGCTGTCTTGCTGCTTGCCAGCGGCCACCAGGGGGTCAACGCTTCGACGCGATCTTTGACCTGGC
Source organism: Rhizobacter sp. (assembly GCA_023954175.1). Taxonomy (GTDB): domain Bacteria; phylum Pseudomonadota; class Gammaproteobacteria; order Burkholderiales; family Burkholderiaceae_C; genus CAIKUF01. The sequence goes on along the minus strand of JAMLIM010000024.1, from coordinate 14,206 downwards.
GCAAAGCCTGCGGGTGTTCGTGCTGAACTTGGGATTGACGACACTCACCGCCCTGTCTACGTTGTGCGCTTGGTCATCCACAAGAGGAGAAGTGCCATGGCGCTGCATCATGGGTTGCTAAAGGTCTTCGTTCCGGCACTTGTGTTGATCGCACAGCCGGCTTGGGCGTATCGGGTCAGTCTGGATACCGTGTCGCTGCTCCCCTCAGGGCCGGAAGTGGTTGCGCTGTGCAATTCCGCCCCAACGCCGGGCGACTACGCGGCGTGCAGTCCCATCTATCAGACTGGCACCGACCCCTACGTCAGTCATGCCGACGTAAACGTCTTCGCCAGCGCCGATCTGCGTGACGGCAAGCTGCGCCTCTCCGCTAACGCGTCCGGCGGGGGACAGGCCCAACTCGCGGACATGCTGTGGCTGACCATCCCCGGTCTCGATCCGGGCGAGGTGCAGACCATCAGCTTCGACCTCATCGTCAACGGCACCTATGGGCGCGCGCCTGGTCAGGACCGTGGCCATGCCAACTACTCGTTCGACGCGAGAAGTGGGCTGTTCGGCCTGCCAGGATTCTTCGACCACGTCGCGGGCTCGGTAGCATGGAGGACGGGCCCGGGCAGCGATGTGGTCAACTCGACGGCCGCGCCCGAGGAGTTCTACACTTTCACCAAGATTGGCGACTGGAACCAGCTGGCGACGAACCATTTCATCGCCAGCATCGATATCTCCGGAGATGATCCAACGGTGGGCTTTGCAATGAGTTTGCAGGCGGGCGGGCCAATGGACTTTTCCAACACCGCATCGGTCACGCTCACCATGCCTGACGGGTCGACCTTCGTGTCGGAGTCGGGGGTCTTCCTGAGCGCGGTGCCGGAGCCGGCCAGTGCCTTGCTTCTTGCGCTGGGTCTGGTTGCACTGCCCTTACTGCGGCGGAAGCGTTGAGTAGTGTGTTGCCGCTGACTGCGCGGTAGAACTGAACGCGAGCCTCCCGCCCGCGGCGCGCTTTGCCCACACAACCGCGCGCGGTGGCAGCATCGGCTCGGCTGCCCGACCGCGATGATCGGAGGTTGATGGATCGGCCGTGCGATGCGTCGGGCGCGTCAGCAGGGCGGTTGCTGCTGTCAGCGGCGGCATCAACCACCCGTGAAGCTCAGCGCGGATTGCGATCGAAGACCGATCAGCCTGCGCCGCGCCAATCGTCGTGAGGCGAGGCGCGGTGTCGAGAACATCTGACCGGGCTTCGCCTGCCGCCGAACTCAGTCGAGCTGGTCGCGCTTGGCTTGCGCGTTGCGGACCTGGGTGCCGGTATGGCCCTGAATGCGCGCCATGCCCGATTGATTGATGCGCGACGCGACCGCTGCGGCGCGGACATCGGGGGGTGTGGCACTCACGCCGCCGGTCGCGGCAGCGGGTGATCGCGCCGGCGCCTTGGCGCTGCGTGTCGGGCGCTTGGCGAGGGCGAGCACCTTGGCGTCGCGCTTCTTCTCCAGCGCACCGCGCAGCACCACGGCTGCCGGCACCGGCTGCTTCTTCGGCGCCCGCTTCTTTGCGGCCGTCTTTGCGGCCGCCTTCGTACTCGCCTTCGTACCCGCCTTCGTACCCGTCTTTGCAGCCTTTTTCTTGCCTGCCGCCGGCTTGGCTTCCGCCGGGCTCTTCTTCGCCTTCGCGGCCGCCTTCTTGGCTGCCTTCTCGGCGGCAGCGGCCAGGTGTTTCGCCTGGGCCTCGAAGCGCGCGAGGGTTTCTTCGAAGGCCTTGGCCTTCTTTGCGGTGCGTTCGTTCGCGACGCCGCTGAGGCCGCGCTTGCTGCCGGTGCGTGCGCGGGTGGCGAGCTTCTGCCGACGCAGCAGGTCGCGGTATTTGTCGCGCAGCTTGCGCGTTCGATCGATGCGGCGCTGCACTTCGGCGGCGCTCAGGGCCTTGAGGTCGGCCCCCAGGCTGGACTCGAACAGGCCGATCTCGGTCTTGGCGAGAAAGGAGCGCACGTGGTTGCGATTGAATGGCATCGGGTTGTCTCCGGCGGGTTGAAGGCTGGAGCCTACACCGCGCCGCAGTGCTCCGGACGGCCTTTCGCAGACGACATGTCTTCGGTGCCATCGCTGGTGCCATTTCCGGTGCCAGCGCGCAACGCGTCCCGCCCCGCTTCAGTGGCTTCCGGAATCCGGGACAATCACGGGTTGGAAGAGAAGCCATTGCCATGACCGCACGAACCCTCTACGACAAGCTGTGGGACGAGCACGTCGTCCACACCGAGGAGGACGGCTCCGCCGTGCTCTACATCGATCGCCACCTGGTGCATGAGGTGACGAGCCCGCAGGCCTTCGAGGGCATGCGCCTGGCGGGCCGCAAACCCTGGCGCGTGAGTTCGATCGTCGCGACCGCCGATCACAACACGCCGACCACCGGCTGGTCGCGCGGCTACGACGGCATCACGGATCCGATTTCGCGCCTGCAGGTGACGACGCTGGACGCGAACATCGGCAAGGTCGGCGCGGCGGCGTACTTCCCGTTCCTCGACAAGCGCCAGGGCATCGTCCACGTCATCGGGCCCGAGCAGGGCGCCACGCTGCCCGGCATGACGGTCGTCTGCGGCGATTCGCACACCTCGACGCATGGCGCCTTCGGCGCGCTCGCGCACGGCATCGGCACGAGCGAGGTCGAGCATGTGCTGGCGACGCAGACGCTGCTTGCGAAGAAGGCAAAGAACCTCCTCGTGCAGGTCGATGGCGCGCTGCCGCGCGGTTGCAGCGCGAAGGACATCGCGCTCGCCATCATCGGTCGCATCGGCACCGCCGGCGGCACCGGCCACACGATCGAGTTCGCCGGCGCGGCGGTCCGTGCGCTCGGCATGGAAGGGCGCATGACCTTGTGCAACATGGCGATCGAAGCCGGTGCGCGCGCCGGCCTCGTCGCGGTCGACGAGACGACGATCGCCTATGTGAAGGGCCGGCCGATGGCGCCCAAGGGCGTCGAATGGGATCAGGCGGTCGCCTACTGGCGGACGCTGCAGTCGGACCCGGGTGCCGCCTGGGACAAGGTCGTGAACATCGACGCGTCGCAACTGCGCCCGCAGGTCACCTGGGGCACGTCGCCCGAGATGGTGCTGGCTATCGACGATCGCGTGCCCGACCCGGACAAGGAGAAGGACGCCACCCGGCGCGGCGCGATCGAGCGCGCGCTCGTCTACATGGGGCTCGAGCCGAACAAGCCGATCGCCGACATCGGCATCGACAAGGTCTTCATCGGGTCATGCACCAACAGCCGCATCGAGGACCTGCGCGAAGCCGCGGCCGTGGTGCGCCGCATCGGCGGCAAGGTGGCGGCCGGCGTCAAGCTGGCGATGGTCGTGCCCGGTTCGGGCCTCGTGAAGGCGCAGGCCGAGCGCGAAGGGCTGGACGCGGTGTTCAAGGGTGCGGGCTTCGAGTGGCGCGAGCCGGGCTGCTCGATGTGCCTGGCGATGAACGCCGACCGCCTGGAGCCCGGCGAGCGCTGCGCCTCGACGAGCAACCGCAACTTCGAAGGCCGCCAGGGCGCGGGCGGCCGTACCCACCTGGTGAGCCCGGCAATGGCGGCGGCGGCGGCAATGCACGGCCATTTCGTCGACGTGCGCCGGCTGTCCTGAGGAGCGAACGATGAGAACGATGCTTTCACTGCTGACACTGGCGATGGCCCTGTGGCTCACCGGGTGCAACACGATCAACGGCATGGGCAAGGACATCAAGGCGACCGGCCAGTCGATCGAAGACGCGTCGAAGAAGAAGTAGGACGAGATGCAAGCCTTTCACACGCACAAGGGCCTGGTCGCGCCACTGGACCGTGACAACGTCGACACCGACGCGATCATCCCGAAGCAGTTCCTGAAGTCGATCCACCGCAGCGGTTTCGGGCCGAACCTGTTCGACGCCTGGCGCTACCTCGATCCGGGCGAGCCGGGGCAGGACCCGGCGTCGCGCCGGCCGAACCCGGACTTCGTGCTGAATCAGCCGCGCTACCAGGGGGCGTCGATCCTGCTCGCGCGCAGCAACTTCGGCTGCGGCTCCTCGCGCGAGCACGCGCCGTGGGCGCTCGATCAGTACGGGTTCCGCGCCATCATCGCGCCGAGCTACGCCGACATCTTCTTCAACAACTGCTTCAAGAACGGCCTGTTGCCGATCGTCCTGCCCGGGCACGAGGTGGCGCGGCTGTTCGATGCGGTGGCGGCGTTCGTCGGCTACGCATTGACGATCGATCTGGAGCGCCAGGTCGTCGTCAAGCCGGACAGCAGCGAAATCGCCTTCGAGATCGAGCCGTTTCGCAAGCACTGCCTGCTCGGCGGGCTCGACGAGATCGGCCTCACGCTGCAGCACGCCGACAAGATTCGCGAATTCGAATCGGCGCGCCTGCTGCGCATGCCGTGGCTGGCGGCGACCCTGTAGGGACGCGCCGGGCATAGGCCAGGGAACCCAGGCGGCCCGAGCGACCACAACGGCCGCCGCTGAACTTTGACGATGGATCCGCGATGAAGATTGCAGTCTTGCCGGGTGACGGCATCGGGCCCGAAATCATGGCCCAGGCGCTGAAGGCGCTGAAGGCGCTCGACCTGCGTTTCGAGGCCGAGCAGGCGCCGGTCGGTGGCGCGGCCTACGAGGTCGCCGGCCATCCGCTGCCGGAGGCAACGCTCGCGCTCGCCAAGGCCGCGGACGCCGTGCTGTTCGGCGCCGTCGGCGACTGGAAGTACGACACGCTCGAGCGCGCGCTGCGCCCGGAGCAGGCGATCCTCGGGCTGCGCAAGCACCTGCAGCTGTTCGCCAATTTCCGGCCCGCGATCTGCTACGAGCAGCTCACGGCGGCGTCGAGCCTGAAGCCGGAACTGGTGGCAGGGCTCGACATCCTGATCATCCGCGAGTTGACGGGCGACATCTACTTCGGCCAGCCGCGCGGCCGGCGCGTCGCAGCCGATGGCGCGTTCGCCGGTGCGGAAGAGGCCTTCGACACCATGCGCTACACGCGCCCGGAGATCGAGCGCATCGCGCACGTCGCATTCCAGGCGGCGCGCAAGCGAAGCAAGCGGCTGACGAGCGTCGACAAGGCCAACGTGCTCGAGACCTTCCAGTTCTGGAAGGACGTGGTGACCGAGGTCCACGCGCAGTACCCGGATGTCGCGCTCGACCACATGTACGTCGACAACGCGGCGATGCAACTCGTGAGGGCGCCGAAGAGCTTCGACGTCATCGTCACCGGCAACATGTTCGGCGACATCCTGTCGGACGAGGCGGCGATGTTGACGGGGTCGATCGGCATGCTGCCCTCGGCGTCGCTCGACGCTGCGGCCAAGGGCCTCTACGAGCCAAGCCATGGCAGCGCGCCCGACATCGCCGGCAAGGGTGTCGCGAACCCGCTGGCGACGATTCTCTCGGCGGCGATGATGCTGCGCTTCAGCCTGAATCAGGCAGCGGCTGCGGATCGCATCGAGGCGGCGGTGAAGAACGTGCTGAGCCAGGGCCTGCGCACGGCCGATATCCACAGTGCCGGTACGACCCAGGTCGGCACCGAGGCGATGGGCGACGCCGTGGTGGCCGCCTTGAAACGCCAGGGCTGAGCGCACACCGATGGGGCTTCGCCGCAGCGCGAGGCAATTCAAATCTGATTGAAAAGTGAGACGGGAAATGGCTTCGACTTTGGTAGGAATGGTGGGCTGGCGCGGCATGGTCGGCTCGGTGTTGATGGACCGCATGCAGGCCGAGGGGGACTTCGACCTTATCGAGCCGCTCTTCTTCAGCACGAGCAACGCGGGCGGCAAGGCACCGGCGCAGGCGAAGAACGAGACGACGCTGCAGGACGCGCACGACCTGAAAGCGCTCGCGCGCTGCGACATCATCATCACCGCGCAGGGCGGCGAGTACACGAAGAAAGTTCATCCGGCGCTGCGCGCGGCGGGCTGGAAGGGCTACTGGATCGACGCCGCGAAGACGCTGCGCATGAACGACGACGCCGTCATCATCCTGGACCCGGTGAACCGGCCCGTGATCGACGAGGCGCTCGCCCGCGGCGTGCGCGACTATGCTGGCGGCAACTGCACCGTGAGCTGCATGCTGATGGGGGTCGGCGCCCTGTTCAAGGCCGACCTCGTCGAGTGGATGACCTGCACGACCTACCAGGCGGCGTCCGGCGGCGGCGCGCAGCACATGCGCGAGCTGCTGACGCAGTACGGCACGCTCAACGCCGAAGTGCGGGCGCTGCTGGACGACCCGGCGTCGGCGATCCTCGAGATCGACCGCCTCGTGATCGACAAGCAGCGCGCGCTCGGCGACGACGAGACGGCGCACTTCGGCGTCCCGCTCGGCGGCAGCCTGATCCCCTGGATCGATGCCGACCGCGGCGACGGCACCAGCCTGGAAGAGTGGAAGGGCGGCGCCGAGACGAACAAGATCCTCGGCCGCGGCGCGCCGTTCAAGACGCCCGCGGTGCCGATTGATTCGATCTGCGTGCGCGTCGGCGCCATGCGCTGCCACAGCCAGGCACTGACGATCAAGCTCAAGAGCGACGTGCCGCTGGCCGATATCGAGCAGATGATTGCCAGTGACAACCCGTGGGTGAAGCTCGTGCCGAACACGCGCGAGGCGTCCGTACGCCAGCTCACGCCGGTCGCGGTGTCGGGCTCGATGTACATCCCGGTCGGCCGGCTGCGCAAGATGGCGCTCGGCCCCCGCTACCTGGGCGCGTTCACGATCGGCGATCAACTGCTGTGGGGTGCGGCCGAGCCGTTGCGGCGCATGCTGCGCATCCTGCTCGAACGCTGAGGGGCTGACGAGTGCGTATGCGTTGCCTGATCACAACGTCCGCCGCCTCCGACGGTATCGGAGTGTGTCTGCGGCAAATGTCAGGCGATGCATGAGCTTGTCACCCTATCTGCCTGATGTTATTGTGATTTACGGCGCGAAGCCGGCGCTGTTTGCGGCCTGCGGCCGGCCCGGCCCGATCACAATGCAAAGCTTCGGACCCTTCCGCCTCCAAGGCGGCCCGCACCTGCGCGTGGCGCTGCCCGCCCGTTCGATCGATTGGGAGATGCCTTGAAAAGTTCGTCGCTGATGCCTGGGCGCTTTGCCCTCTCGAGGGTTGCCGCGGCAGCCTTGTGTCTGGCCATGCCGGGTGCCTGGGCCCTGGGGCTCGGCCCGCTCGTCGTGCAGTCCAAGCTCGGCGAAGGGCTTCGCGCCGAGATCGACGTGAGCAGCATGTCGCCGGACGAGGCGTCCAATCTGAAGATCAGGATCGCCACGCCCGAGGCCTATCAGGCCGCCGGCGTCGACTACAACGCGATCCTGACGGGCGCCCAGGTGCTGCTGCAGCGCCGCCCCGACGGGCGCCCGTATCTGCGGCTGAGCAGCGATCGTGCGGTGCAGGAACCCTTCGTCGACGTCATCCTCGAGCTGAACTGGAACACCGGGCGGCTGGTGCGCGAGTACACCCTGCTGTTCGACCCGCCAACGACCCGCGCACAGGCGCCCGCCGCGCAGCCGGCGACGCCCGCGATCGTCTCCGCCGCGCCGCCCGCCACCCCGGCCCAGCCGCGTGCGGTCACGAAGCCGCCGCCGGCGATGCTCGAAACACGTCCGCCGGCACCTGCGCCGGCACCCGCGCCTGCCGCGCGTGCGCCGGAAACGAAGACCGCCACGCCCAGGCCGGCGCCGGTCCCAGCGCCGACAGCGGCGCCCGCGCCCGAACCGCGCAAGGCGGCCGCCGCGGCCCCTGCGGCCGACACCTATCGCGTCAAGCGCGGCGATACCCTCTATGGCATCGCGCAGGCACAGAACGCTGCGGGCGATGTCTCGCTCGACCAGATGCTGGTCGCGCTGTACCGCGCCAATCCAGAGGCCTTCATCGGCGAGAACATGAATCGGCTCAAAGCCGGCGCTTTGCTCAATGTGCAGCAGAGCGATGCGGCAAAGGCCATCCCGTCCGGCGAGGCACGACAGATCATCCAGGCGCAAAGCGCGGACTTCAACGCCTACCGTCAGCGCCTGGCGGGCGCCGCCGTCGCCGCGCCCGAGGGCGGTACGCGACAGGCGAGCGGCAAGGTGCAGGCAGCGGTCGACGACCGCAAGCAGTCCGCGGCATCCGCCCCCGACAAGTTGACACTCAGCAAGGGCAGCGTGAAGGCCTCGGCCCCCGAGGAGCAGTTGTCCAAGGAGCGCGAGGCGAAGGACTCGGCGGCGCGTGCCGCCGAACTGAAGAAGAACGTCGACGACCTGCAAAAGCTCGCTGCCGCCACGGCCGCCAAGCCGGCGGTTGCGCCCACGACCTCGGCGCCGGCGGCTGCGCCGGCCGCAGCGTCGGCAGCGGCGCCTGCCGTGGCGGTGGTCGCCAAGGCCCCGGAAGCGGCGCCGCCCCCAGCTTCTTTGCCCGAGGCTGCGGCCTCGGTGGCGGTTGCCACTGCCGCGATGCCCGCTTCGGCGGCGCCCGCAGCCGCACCCGCACCGGCATCGGCGGCAGTTGCCAAGGCCAAACCGCCTGCAGCGCCCGTGACCCCGGCCGCGGACGAGCCGAGCCTGATCGGCTCCATGCTCGACGATCCGATGGCGCTCGGCGGTGCGGGCCTCGTCGTCGCCTTGCTCGCCGGCTTCGGCGTCTACCGCTACGTCAAGCGCAAGGGCAAGGACAGCGGCGAGACGTCCTTCCTCGAGAGCCGCCTGCAGCCCGACTCCTTCTTCGGCGTCAGCGGCGGCCAGCGCATCGACACGCGCGAAGGCGCGGCAACCGGCGCGCCGTCTTCGATGAGCTACTCGCTGAGCCAGCTCGACGCGATCGGCGATGTCGACCCGGTGGCCGAAGCGGACGTGTATCTCGCCTACGGGCGCGACCTGCAGGCCGAAGAGATCCTGAAGGAAGCGTTGCGCGCGCAGCCCGATCGCATGGCCATTCGCAGCAAGCTGCTCGAGGTCTATGCCAAGCGGCGCGACACCAAGGGCTTCGAACTGCTCGCGACGCAGCTCTACACCCTGACCGGTGGCCGTGGCGAAGAGTGGGATGCGGCGCAGGAACTCGGCGCCCAGATCGACCCCGAGAACCCGCTCTACCAGCCGGGTGGTCGGCCGGCGCTCGCTGCCGGTGGCGACGAGCAACCGCAGGAGCCGCTCGGCGCGAGCACGATGCCGCAATCGGTGCTGCCGTCGCCGTCCCAGTTCAACGCGATGGTGGCCACTTCGGCCGCGGCGGCGGCCGCGGGTGCGGCGGCGCCTTCAGCCGAGGCGCCGTCTGCGGACGAGGGCCTCGATCTCGACCTCGATCTCGACCTCGACCTGGGCTCGCCGCCGGCGTTGCCGGAAAAGACGCAGCCGATGACGCAGGCGAGTGCGGATGACGCGCTCACATTCGAGCTGCCGCTCGAAGCGCCCTCGTCGCCGCTGGCGGTGGGTGACGCCGCGCAGCCGCGTGACCTGAGCCTGGAATTCGATCTGAGCGAAATCTCGCTCGACCTCGACGCACCGGCCGCAGCGCCGCCCGCTCCGGCAGCTGTGCCCGAAACGGGGACGGATTCTTCCGGTCCGGACTCGCGCGTCTCGGAACTTCCCGAGCTCGAGGACGACGGCGTCGACCCCTTCGAGCGCAAGCTCGAACTCGCCGAGGAGTTCCGCCAGATCGGCGACACGGACGGTGCGCGCGAGCTGCTGCAGGAAGTCATCGCCCGCGCCGACGGCGCGGTCCAGGCCAAGGCGCGCAGCATGCTCAACAAGCTGAGCTGAGTGCGGTAACTGTGTCACGCGCCGCGCGGCGAACGCCGGAGCTGCGGCGGTGACGCGGGTGGCGCTCGGCGTCGGCTATCGCGGCCAGGCCTATCAAGGCTGGCAGAGCCAGCGCGGCGGCCGCACCGTGCAGGACCGCCTCGAGCGGGCGCTGTCCACCTTCGCCGACCAGCCCGTTCGGACGCTGTGCGCCGGCCGCACCGATGCCGGCGTGCATGCGATCAACCAGGTCGTGCATTTCGATACCGAGGTCGAGCGCGCGCCCCTGTCATGGGTGCGTGGCGTCAACCGATACCTGCCGGACGACATCGCCGTGCAGTGGAGCGTGCCCGTAGGGGGCGATTTCCACGCCCGAAATCTCGCGCGCGGGCGGCGCTACCGCTACATCGTGCTCGAGTCGCCGGTGCGGCCGGCGCTCGAGTCCGGCCTGGCGGGCTGGGTCTTCCGGCCGCTGGACGGCGCGGCGATGCAGGACGCAGCCGCCCTGCTGATCGGCGAGCACGACTTCAGCGCGTTCCGCTCGGCCGAATGCCAGGCCGCGTCGCCTGTCAAGACCCTGCGCAGCGTGGACATCTCGCGCCGCGGTGCGTACTGGCGATTCGATTTCGACGCCAATGCGTTCCTGCACCACATGGTGCGCAACATCATGGGTTGCCTTGTCGCGGTCGGCAGCGGCCGGCGCACGACCGCCTGGCTGGCAGAGGTGCTCGCCACGCGCCGCCGGGAGGTGGCGGCCCCGACCTTCGCCGCGGCCGGCCTGTACTTCGTCGGACCGTACTACGATGCGCACTGGGCCATCCCGGCCCATGTTCCGGCGAGCGACTGGCCGCCCTGAAGCGAATCCACCCTTGCACCGACGCACGCGCATCAAGATCTGCGGCCTGACCCGCGAAGCCGATGTGCAGGCAGCGGTGGATGCCGGCGCCGACGCCATCGGCTTCGTGCTGTACGACAAGAGCCCGCGCTGCGTCGATATCGACCGCGCGGCGCAGTTGGCCGGGCGGCTGCCGCCCTTCGTCACGCCGGTCGGCCTCTTCGTGAACGCTGCGCCGGAATGGATCGACCGAGCAGTCGATGCCATTCCGCACATGCTGCTGCAGTTTCACGGCGACGAGACGCCCGCCGAGTGCAACCGTGCGAAGCGCGCCTACCTGCGCGCCGCCCGCATGGCGCCAAGCTTCGATTTGCTAGACTTCGCACGACAGTTTGCCGACGCCCGCGGCCTGTTGCTCGACGCTGCCGTCGAGGGCTATGGCGGGGGCGGAAAGGTCTTCGATTGGTCACAGGTTCCGCGCGGCGTGTCCCGTCCGCTCGTTTTGTCTGGTGGGTTGCATGCCGCAAATGTGATTGCAGGCATTCTTCAGGTGCGGCCCTGGGCCGTTGACGTGAGCTCCGGCGTGGAGAGCGCCAAGGGCATCAAGGATGCCGTGGCCATGCGCCGGTTCTGCGATGCGGTCCGCGAAGCGGATGCGCGCATCGCCGACACCGAATCCTGAAGGACACATTCCCCATGTTGAACTACGACCAGCCCGATGCCCGTGGGCACTTCGGGCCCTATGGCGGCACCTTCGTCGCCGAAACGCTGATCCATGCGCTCGACGAACTGAAGGCTGCTTACGCGCGCTACCGTGACGATCCCGAGTTCATCGCCGAGTACCGCAACGAACTCGCGCATTTCGTCGGCCGGCCGAGCCCGATCTACCACGCGGCGCGCACCAGTCGCGAACTCGGCGGCGCGCAGATCTACCTCAAGCGCGAGGACCTGAACCACACCGGCGCGCACAAGGTCAACAACACGATCGGCCAGGCGCTGCTCGCACGCCGCATGGGCAAGCCCCGCGTGATCGCCGAGACCGGCGCCGGCCAGCATGGCGTGGCGACGGCGACGATCTGTGCCCGCTACGGCACGGAATGCGTCGTCTACATGGGCAGCGAGGACGTGAAGCGCCAGTCGCCGAACGTCTATCGAATGAAGTTGCTCGGCGCGACGGTGGTGCCGGTCGAGAGCGGCTCGAAGACGCTGAAGGACGCGCTCAACGAGGCGATGCGGGACTGGGTGACGAACGTCGAGAACACGTTCTACATCATCGGCACGGTTGCCGGGCCGCATCCGTACCCGATGATGGTGCGCGACTTCCAGCGCGTGATCGGCGACGAGTGCCTGGTGCAGATGCCCGAGATGACCGGCCGCCAACCCGACGCCGTGATCGCCTGCGTGGGCGGCGGCAGCAACGCCATCGGCATCTTCTACCCCTACATCGGCTACGCAGGCACGCGCCTGATCGGCGTCGAGGCGGCCGGGCTGGGCCTGGACAGCGGCAAGCACGCGGCCTCGCTCCAGCGCGGCTCGCCGGGCGTGCTGCATGGCAACCGGACCTATCTGCTGCAGGACGAGAACGGCCAGATCACGGAGACGCATTCGGTCTCGGCCGGGCTCGACTATCCGGGCGTCGGCCCCGAGCACGCGCACCTGAAGGACATCGGGCGTGCCGAGTACGTCGGCATCACCGATGCCGAGGCCCTGCAGGCCTTTCATCACCTCTGCCGCGCGGAAGGCATCATTCCGGCGCTCGAATCGGCGCACGCGCTCGCCTACGCAATGAAGCTTGCGCCGACGATGCGCAGCGACCAGCAATTGCTCGTCAATCTTTCGGGCCGCGGCGACAAGGACATCGGCACGGTCGCCGACATCTCGGGCGCGGACTTCTTCTGTCGGCCGTCGTGCCAGAAGCCGGGCGCAGTCAGCACGCCTTCGGCGCAGGGAGCAGGCGCATGAGCCGCATCGCAGCGACCTTCGATGCGCTGAAGGCCAAGGGCCGCAAGGGCCTCGTGCCCTACATGATGGCGGGCGACCCGCATGCGGATTCGACGGTCGACATCATGCTCGCGCTGGCCAAGGGCGGTGCCGACGTGATCGAACTCGGGGTGCCGTTCTCCGACCCGATGGCCGAAGGCCCGGTGATCCAGAAGGCCTGCGAGCGGGCACTCGTCAAGGGCATCGGATTGAGCCATGTGCTCGCGGCGGTACGCTCCTTTCGTGCTCACGACGCGGGCACGCCGATCGTCCTCATGGGCTACGCGAATTCCTTCGAGCGCTACGACCAGCGCCACGGCGAAGGCACATTTGTAGCCGACGCGCGCGCGGCGGGCGTCGATGGCGTTCTGGTGGTCGACTATCCGCCGGAGGAGTGCGAAGCCTTCGCCGGGCAGTTGCGGGCGGCCGGGCTCGACCCGATCTTTCTGCTCGCGCCGACCTCGACCGAGCAACGCATGCGCGACGTGGCGCGCGTCGCACGCGGCTATGTGTACTGCGTCTCGCTCATGGGCGTGACCGGGGCCGGGCATCTCGACGTGGCGGCGGTGGTGCAGATGCTGCCGCGCATCCGGGCGCACGTGCAGATCCCACTTGCGGTCGGCTTCGGCATCCGCGATGCGGCGACCGCAAGCGCGGTTGCGCAAGTCGCGGATGCCGTTGTGATCGGATCGCGCCTCGTTCAACTGCTCGCCGTCGAGTCGCGCGACAATGTCGCTCAGGTCGCCGGCGCATTCATCGCCGAGATCCGCGCCGCGCTGGACGCGACCGAGGGCGGCAACGAAGCGCGCGCCGGCGCAAGCACAGGAGCACCCCGAACATGAGTTGGCTCGAAAAACTCCTTCCGTCGAAGATCCAGCCGACCGACCCGAGCGAGCGGCGCACGGTGCCCGAGGGGCTGTGGTTCAAGTGCCCGGCCTGCGAGACGGTGCTCTACAAAACCGATCTCGAACAGAACGTCAACGTCTGCCCGAAGTGCGCGCACCATCACCGCATCGGCGCGCGAGCGCGGCTCGATGCCTTCCTGGACCCCGAGGGCCGCTACGAAATCGGGCAGGAAGTGCTGCCGGTCGACGCGCTGAAGTTCCGCGATAGCAAGAAGTACCCGGAACGCTTGAAGGAAGCACTGGAAGCCACGGGCGAAACCGACGCGCTGATCGTGGTCGGCGGAGCGGTGCACACGATCCCGGTCGTCGTCGCCTGCTTCGAGTTCGATTTCATGGGCGGGTCGATGGGTTCGGTCGTCGGCGAGCGCTTCGTGCGCGGCGTCGAGACCGCGATCGAGCAGAAGACGCCGTTCATCAGTTTCACCGCCACCGGCGGCGCGCGCATGCAGGAGGGCCTGCTGAGCCTGATGCAGATGGCCAAGACGAACGCCGCGCTGACCCAGCTTGCCAAGGCGCGGCTGCCCTATGTCAGCGTGCTGTCCGACCCGACGATGGGCGGCGTTTCCGCGAGCTTCGCGTTCGTCGGCGATATCGTGATTGCCGAGCCCAAGGCGCTGATCGGCTTCGCCGGCCCGCGCGTGATCGAGAACACGGTGCGCGAAAAGCTGCCCGAGGGCTTCCAGCGCAGCGAATTCCTGCTGCAAAAGGGCGCGCTCGACATGATCGTCGATCGGCGTGAACTGCGCGGTGTCGTGGCCCGTGTCCTGGCCATGCTGCAGCGCCAAAGCGCGGATGCG
>JAMLIM010000023.1 GCA_023954175.1 Rhizobacter sp. | reverse complement strand
CCCCAGGGTGGGCGCAGCAGCGCTTGCACGGCGGAAATAAGCAACAGCGCAGCGACACACAGCCAGCTCGCTGCCAGGGGCCAGAAGTTGCTGCTGGGCGGGCGGGTGAAGCCCCACAGGAAAGGCAGGGACAATGCCAGGACGGCCAACGCAGACAGCGCAGCGTCCAGCCGCGCCGACGCTGCAGGTTGCGGCGGCTGCATGGCTAGTGTGCTGCCCCGTAAATAGTTGCCTGAAATGAAATCGATGGATTCGTGCTCAGGACAAGGCTCAAACCGCAGTGATAGCCGTTGCTATCACGAGGATCTGCAACGCAGTACTGTGCAGGAAGGGCGCTGTTTTCTAGGCAATGCATTTACGGTACAGCCCACTGGCTACAGCTTTTCGACCTCGCCGGCCTTGGGCTGCCACTTCATCAGGCGCCGCTCGATGCGGCCCACCAAGCCATCAAGAACCAAGGCAAATGCCGTCAGTACCAGAATGCCGGCCATCACGGTGTTGATGTCAAACGTGCCCTCGGCCTGCAGGATCAAATAGCCCACGCCCTGGCTTGAACCCAGGTATTCCCCCACCACCGCGCCGACGAACGCCAGGCCCACCGAGGTATGCAGGGAGCTGAACACCCAGCTGGTGGCGCTGGGCAGGTACACGAAGCGCAGCAATTGCCGCTGGCTGGCGCCCAGCATGCGGGCGTTGGCCAGCACCACCGGGCTAACCTCCTTGACGCCTTGGTAGACGTTGAAGAACACGATGAAAAACACCAGCGTGACCCCCAGCGCCACCTTGGAGCCCATGCCCAGGCCGAACCACACCGAAAAGATCGGCGCCAGCACGATGCGCGGCATCGAGTTGAAGGCCTTGATATAGGGTTCCAGCAGCGCCGACGCCATGGGCGAGAGCGCCAGCCACAGGCCGCCAGCCAGGCCGGTGCCGGCGCCAATGGCAAAGGCCATGGCCGTTTCCGCGAGCGTTACGCCCAGATGGCGGTAAATGTCGGCATCTGTTACGAACCACTGCCAGATGCGCGCAAAAATCACCAGCGGCTGGCCAAAGAAGAACGAGGCCTGGCGGTCGTTGTCGAACATGAAGGGCGGGATAAAGCCCGGCCGGGTCATGGCGTCCCAAAACAGGAAAAGTAGCACCAGCAGGCCGAGCTGCCAGGCGCGCAGCGTGGCAGCGCGGGGCTTGATTTTCTCCCACATGGTTCAGGCCACTTTCTGCAACTGTTGCTGGTAACCCTTGAGCACTTCCTCGCGCAGCACATCCCAGATGCCGGCGTGCAGTTCGCGAAAGCGCGGGGTGGATTTGATCTCGGCCACGTCGCGCGGGCGCGCAATGTCGATCACAAATTCGCCCATGGGGTGCGAGGCCGGGCCGGCACTCATCACCACCACGCGGTCGCTCATGGCGATGGCCTCGTCCAGGTCGTGGGTGATGAACAGGACTGCCTTGCGCTTGGCCTGCCACAGTTGCAGTACTTCGTTTTCCATCAGCTGGCGGGTCTGGATGTCGAGCGCGGAAAACGGCTCGTCCATCAGGATGATGTCCGGATCCAGCACCAGGGTCTGCGCCAGACTGGCGCGCTTTCGCATGCCGCCGCTCATCTGGTGCGGGTAGCGGTCGCCAAAGCCCGACAGACCCACACGCCCCAGCCATTCCTGGGCCAGGGCCTGGGCCTCCTTGAGCGGCGTACCGCGAAACTCCAGCCCCGCCGACACATTGGCCAATGCGGTACGCCAGGGCATCAGGCTCTCCGTCTGAAACATGTAGCCCGCGCGGCGGTTCAGGCCCACCAGGGGCTCGCCAAACACCTGTACGCTGCCCAGACTGGGCGCCAGCAGGCCGGCGGCCACGTTCAGCAGCGTGCTCTTGCCGCAGCCCGTGGGGCCGACGACGCTGACGAACTCGCCCGCGCCCACGCGCAAATCCACGTCCTGCACGGCGGTGTAGCGTTGGTCAGGTGCGTCTTTGCTGACAAAGGTGCAGGCCACGCCGGTGAGCGTGAGCGCTGCCGCCGGGTTATCAGTGGCATCAAGCACCTCAGCCGCGCTTGCGAGCATTGGCCTTCTTGACAAATTCGTTGGTGTAGACAGCGTCCAGGTCGAGCTTGGCTGCCGCGATCTTCGGGTCGACGCTGGCCAGGGCACGGTACGCGGTCTGTGCGCCTGCCGTCGGGAACATGCCATCGGGCGAGAGCGCCTTTTGCGCTGCCAGGAAGCCGTCAATGTAGACCGCGCGGTCGCCCAGCAGATAGCTCTCGGGCACCACTTTGATCACATCGCCGGGCCCCGCCGAATGAATCCAGCGGTCCGCACGGACAATGGCATTGGTCAACGCCTGCACGGTACCGGGGTTGGCACGCACAAAGGGCTGCGGCGCGTACAGGCAGCCGGCAGGCATCGGGCCGCCGAAGACCTTGTCGGACTCGGCGACGTTGCGCGTGTCGGAGATGATCTTCAGATCGCCCGAGCGCCTGAGCAGCGTGATCACCGGGTCGAGGTTGCTGATGGCGTCGATCTGCCCCGAGCGCATCGCCGCCACCGCGCCATTGCCGGCGCCGACGCCGATCACCGAGACGTCGGTCGGCTTCAGACCGGCGCGGGCAAGGACGAAGTTGAGCATCACGTTGGTGCTCGAGCCCGGCGCGGTGACGCCGATCTTCTTGCCCTTCAGATCGGTGACGGTCTTGTAGTCGGGCATCGTCTTCGGGTTCACGCCGAGCACGATCTGCGGCACGCGCCCTTGCAGCGCGAACTCGCGCAGGAACTGGCCCTTGGCCTGCATGTTGATCGTGTGCTCGTAGGCGCCGGAGACGACGTCGGCGCTGCCGCCGATCACCGCCTGCAGCGCACGCGAGCCGCCGGCGAAGTCGACGATCGTCAGGTCGAGCCCCTCGTCCTTGAAGTAGCCGCGCGTTTCCGCGACGGTGAGCGGCAGGTAGTACAGCAGGTTCTTGCCGCCGACGGCGAGCGTGACCTTGGGGTGCGCCTGTGCCCAGCTGAGCGCCGGTGCGGCGAGCGTGGCCGAGCCGGCCAGCAGGAGATGTCGTCTTTGCATCGAGGGCCTCCGTGAATCAGGCGCCGACTGTACCCAATCGCTGCGGCGCTTTCGATGGGGCATGCCCGGGGAGGGGTCAGCATGAGGGCTTCGGCGCGAGGGGCGTTCACAATGCGGCGGTCGCAAGGATCTGGAGGAAAGAACATGGGAAACCGCATCGTGCTCGTCACCGGCGGCAGCCGGGGCATCGGCGCCGCCGCCGCGCTGCAGTGTGCGCAGGCTGGCTACGACGTCGCCATCAACTACGCGCGCGACGCCGAATCCGCCGAGCAGGTCGCGGCACAGGTGCGCGCGCTCGGCCGGCGCGCGATCACGATCGGCGCCGACGTGTCGCGCGAGGCGGACGTGCTCGCGATGTTTGCGCGCGTCGATGCCGAGCTCGGGCCGCTCAGCGCGCTCGTCAACAACGCCGGCGTCGTCGATGTCGCGGCGCGCGTCGACGAGATGAGCATTGCGCGCCTCGCGCGCATCTTCGGCATCAACGTCATCGGCTCGATGCTGTGCGCGCGCGAGGCGGTGCGGCGCATGAGCACGCGCCATGGCGGCGGGTCGTGGGCCGCGGCCGGTGGCGGCCGCGGGGGCGCGATCGTGAACCTGTCGTCGGTCGCGGCGCGGCTCGGCGCGCCGGGCCAGTACGTCGACTACGCCGCCGCGAAGGGCGCGATCGACACCTTCACGCTCGGTCTCGCGCGCGAGGTGGCGACCGAGGGCATCCGCGTCAACGCGGTGCGCCCGGGCATCATCGAAACCGAGATCCACGCCTCCGGCGGCCAGCCCGACCGTGTCGCGCAGATGGCACCGCAGGTGCCGATGCAGCGCGCCGGCAGCGCCGACGAGGTGGCGCGCACGATCGTCTGGCTGCTGTCCGACGATGCCAGCTACACGACCGGCGCGCTGATCGACGTCACCGGCGGGCGCTGAAGCCGCGCCGGGCGAGGGCGTCGGCGCCGAAAAGCGGCCCTTCGACGGCGCTGTTCGGCGCGTCGCGGGCTGCGCGCCGCGCCTAGCATCCTCCCAGCCCAATGCCTGCCTGGAGCCCCGCCATGCCCGTCGATCCCGCACTGCGCCTGCTCGACATCGACATCCCTTCCCAGCCCGAAGCGCTGGTCAAGCTCTCGTTGCTGCTGGCCGAGGAGGACGTCGACTTCAAGGCGCTCGCGGCGCTGATCGAGTCCGACATGGCGCTCGCGGCCGCGGTGCTGAAGGCCGTCAACTCCTCGCTCTACGGCCTGTCGGGCCGGGTGCAGAGCGTGCAGCAGGCGATCACCTACCTCGGCACGCGCGAAGTCGCGGCCGTGACCTTCGAGATGGGGTTGCGCGCAATCTTCCCGCACGCGGCAGAACTGGTGCCGCTGTGGGACCGCGCGGCGCAGCGCGGCGTGCTGATGGGGCGCATGGGCGCCGCCCTCGGCATCGACCCGTGGGCCTCGCATTCGGCCGGGCTGTTCGAGGAATGCGGCAAGGCGGTGCTGTTCCGTCATGCGAGCGAGCGCTATCGGCAGATGCTGAAGGCGGCGACCGACGAGGTGGACCTGCTGCGGCTCGAGCACGAGGCCTTCGGTGTCACCAACGACGCCCTTGGCGCCGCGCTGTGCGAGAGCTGGGGCCTGGCCGCCGCCGCGGTCGCCAGCGTGCGCTACCACGTCGAGGTGCAGGCGACGCGCGAACTGCCGATGCAGGTGCAGCGGCGCGCGATCTGCGCGCTCTCAGCGATGGCGCATGCCCTGATGACGGCGCCGGAGACGCTCGAAGAGGTCGCCAACGCCGTCGCCCCGCAGGCGCAGCTCGACGAGACGCTCGTGTTGCGCGGCACGCGCAAGGTGGCCGAGCAACTCGCTGCCGCCGCCGCGCGCGCCTGACCGGCGCCGTCCCGCGCGCTTACGGCGCGCGCACGGCGCGCACGCATCGCCGAGTCCGGCATGCCGAGGAAACCCTGATTAGGCTTTCGCGCCGGCCTGGGCTAGCCTCGGGGCTCTGGCGTGGCCCTATCGTCCGCGCCGCGAACGCACGGACCCACCTGCCATGAGCACACCTGTTTCCGCCGAATTCCTCGCGTTGCAGCGCTTCTACAAGTGGGAGCGCGAATCCGCCGATCGCCTTGCCCTCGTTCAGCCGATGGGCGGCGGCAAGGTGCGCGAATACACCTGGGCGCAGCTTGCCGACGAGACGCGGCGCATGGCGGCGTACCTGCAAAGCCTCGGGCTCGAGCCGGGCGCGCGCGTTGCGATCATGTCCAAGAACTGCGCCTGGTGGCTGATGAGCGACCTCGCGATCTGGATGGCGGGCTACGTCTCGGTGCCGCTGTACCCGACGCTCGCCGCCGACACGGTGCGCCAGATCCTGAAGCACAGCGAGGCGCGCGCCTGCTTCGTCGGCAAGCTCGACGACTGGGAGCTCATGAAGCCGGGCGTGCCCCACGGCCTGCCGTGCATCAGCTACGCCCTGTCGCCGAAGACCGACTACCCCAGCTGGGACGACATCGTCGCCCGCACCGCGCCGCTGCAGGGCAACCCGGTGCGCGACGCCGACGAGCTGTGCTCGCTGATGTACACCTCGGGCACGACCGGCAACCCGAAGGGCGTGATGCACAGCTTCGGCACCTTCGCCTGGTCGATCACGCATGCGCTCAAGCGCATCGACATCGGGCCGAACGACCGCCTGTTCTCCTACCTGCCGCTCGCGCACGTGGCCGAGCGGATGATCGTCGAGCACGGCTGGCTGGCGACGAACCCGCAGATCTTCTTCGCCGAATCGCTGGACACCTTCGCCGCCGACCTGCAGCGCGGGCGGCCGACGGTCTTCTTCTCGGTGCCGCGGCTGTGGGTCAAGTTCCAGCAGGGCGTGCACGCGAAGATGCCGCCCGACAAGTTGAAGCGCCTGCTCGGCCTGCCGATCATCGGCGGCCTGGTGCGCAAGAAGGTGCTCAAGGCGCTCGGGCTGGATGCCTGCCGCTTCGCCGCCGGCGGCGCAGCGCCGATGCCGCCGGAACTGCTCGCCTGGTACTCGCGCCTGGGCCTGCACATCATCGAGGTCTACGGCATGACGGAGAACTGCGGCGTCTCGCACGCGACGCTGCCGGGCGATCCGCGGCCGGGCACGGTCGGCTTCCCGTACGACGGCGTCGAATCGCGCATCGATCCGGCCAACGGCGAGATCCAGATGCGCAGCCGCGGCCTGATGCTCGGCTACTACAAGGAGCCGGAGCTGACGCGTGAGACCTACACCGCCGACGGCTGGCTCAAGACCGGCGACAAGGGCGCGCTCGATGCGAGCGGGGCGCTGCGCATCACCGGCCGCGTGAAGGACCTCTTCAAGACGAACAAGGGCAAGTACGTTGCGCCTGCGCCGATCGAAGATCGGCTCGTCATGCACGCGTCGGTCGAAGCCTGCGTCGTCACCGGCGCGAACCTGGGGCAGCCGCTGGGCATCCTGATGCTCTCGCCCGATGCGGCGAAGAAGTCGCAGGATGCCGGCGAACGCAAGGCGATGGAGGCCTCCTTCGAGGCGCATCTGAAGACAGTCAACGCCCGCCTCGACCCGCACGAGCAGATCGGCTTCCTGGTCGCCGTCGCGACGCCATGGACGGTGGAGAACGGCTTCGTCACGCCGACGATGAAGGTCAAGCGCAACCGCATCGAGGAGGTCTATGCCACGTCCTACGACGGCTGGGTCGCGCGGCGGCGCAAGGTGATCTGGTACGGCGCCTGAGTTCTCCGGTCTGCGCTGCACGGGAATGGCCGATAGTCAATCCCGAGGGTGACGCGGTGCCCCGGCCGCGAATGCGGCCCGCTGATTTCAGCGTGCCCCAGATGGGCGTGACGATCGCCAGTGCCGCGTCCACAACGCCCACATCGCGTCGATGCGCACGACGCCGTACGAGATCCGGCGTACTAGGGAGTGGCTCGCCGAGCGCCTGAACCGCATGGAAGGGCCGGTGCGCTTTCTGAGCCCCGAGAGCAGTAGTTCGGCGCTCGACGCGCCGAGGCGGGCCTTCTGGTCACCCTAGGCGGATGAAGCGCTGTGCGAGGCGTTGGATGCGAACACTCGTGAGTCCGCCAGGCGTGCGCTGGTACGAGTCCCTGCGCAAATCAACGAACCCGCATTCATCGAGCCCGTCGTCCAGAATTCGCGGCAGACACCGAACTGATGTTGGATCGACACGCGATGCGCGCGCGAAGGTGGGTGCGATCTGCCGGCGCCCAAGAAGAAACCCCCTGAGCCGTGTCCGGCCGCCGG
This sequence comes from Rhizobacter sp., assembly GCA_023954175.1. Taxonomy (GTDB): domain Bacteria; phylum Pseudomonadota; class Gammaproteobacteria; order Burkholderiales; family Burkholderiaceae_C; genus CAIKUF01. Next base: position 40,044 of record JAMLIM010000023.1, on the reverse strand, counting down.
GGGTTTCGAAGGGGATGGAGCGATCTGCTAGCGCGTCGTCGCTTACGCCTTCTTCGCTTCGCGGAACTTGCGGCCAAACAAGCCGATGCAGGCCAGACCGGCGAACGCCAAGGCATAGCCTTCAGGCTCGGGAACTGGAGTCATCACCATGAAATTCTGGTACTGCGCCTGTTGCCCCGGCGCCTGACCCACCGGGTTGACGAGCGCATCAATATGCGTGTAAGTCGATCCCAAACTGCCCAAGTTGCTCAACCAAGTCTGCGCAAGAGCTGTATTGGCATTACCTGAGAAAGCAATATTGCCAGACGCCACGTTGTAAGCGCCTGTTTCGTACAGGATTTCCCAAACCGCAATCTGCATCGCCTGCGAAGTGGCAACGTCGACAACTGCCGAGTAGTGATTCGTGAAGAGACGGTCCAAGTCATTCGACTTTGTGGCACCCCACTGGGCCACGCCACCGATCACCTCGTACTGCTTCGGATTGCTCCAGCCGGCAAAGACCTCCAACTCAGTGCAGTAGGTGGTGAACGACACACCGTTCATGAGGCCATTGAACTCACCCGCATAAACAGTCCCATGCACGCCCGAATACGCACCGCTGAGAGTCATTGTCGGAGACGTCTGCGAGTTGCTGAACCGGAAGCTATCCACTTGGACCGGAATTCCGGCCGCCGACGCTACGCCAGCCGCCACCAGCGTCACTGCAAACAGACCACTTCTTGTCAACTTTCTCATGATCATCTCCTTAGGTTCCTCTATGGCGCCCTTGTATCCTGAAACTGGGAGCCGGTGACGAACTGTAAGCGCGCAGAAGTTCGGAGTGAACCCCCCTACTCAGGGGGATTTGAGCTCTCACGGACGCTTTCGCTTGCGCAGGCTCAAGAAAGTGGCGTTTCGGCCGTTTCGAGCGCCTTAGCTCGGACCCTCGCTCACTCCTCCAGTTCCTCCTTCGCCATCTCCACATCCAGCCGCTCCATCGCGTCCGCCGCCTCGCACGCCGCCGCGTCGGCGTAGAGCTTCTCGGCGTCCTTCATCTTCTTGTCGCCTTCGAGCATCACGAGGCCGTTGGCGTACTCGATCATCGCGATCGCCGAGATCGGGTTCAGGCGCAGCGCCTCCTTGAAGTTCTTGAGCCCGGCGTCCTTGCTGGCGCCCTGTGTGCGTCCGAGCAGGCCGCCGACCTTGTCGATCACCTCGGCGTGGAAGGCGCCGAGCGCGATGTGCGCGTCGGCATGCTTCGGCGCAAGCGAGATCGTCGTCTCGAGCGCCGTCTTCACCTTGCTGCCCAGACCCTGCGCCAGTGCCTTGGCGACGCTGATGCCCTGGCTGTAGCGGCCGAGTGCGTAGGCCATCCAGTAGTGCGCGCTGGCGTTCTTCGGCTCGGCGGCGATCTGCGCCTCGGCGCGGGCGACGACCTCCTGGAACATCGCGAGCTTGGTCTTCTCGCTCTTTTCCAGGTAGTTGGCGTAGATGGACTGCGCCTTGTTGGCGACGGTGATGCCGGCGCCACCCGCCTTCAGCCCCGCATCGCAGGCCTTCTGGAACTCGCCGGCGTGAAAGAGCGCCCAGGCAGCGAGCACCTTGTCGTCCTTGGGCAGCGGCTCGGCGTCGCCCGCGTGCAGGCGTGCCCACTTCTTCTTCAGCGCGGCGGCGTCGTAGGTGTACTCGGCGCTGTCGTAGGGAAAGGCGGTCCATTTGGCCATTGCTTGGTCTCCGTTGTCGTTGGGGTGATCGGGTGTTCAGGCTTGTTCGTAGCTGCCGGCGAGCGTTCGCAGGTGTTCGCGCTGGGCGTCCTCGAGGTAGGGCGCGAGCAGGCTCAGCACGTGGAAGGCGCCGCGCATCATCGACGCGCCGGCGCTCTCCGGCTCCAGCGCCTTGCGCGGTTCGCGCACGTATTCGTAGCTCAGCCAGTAGGTCAGCACGACGACCATCGAGGTCGCGATCGTCTCCGCCTCGTTCGGCGCGAGGCGGATCGCGCTGCCGCTCGCCAGCCCGTCGAGCAGATTGCGCACCGCCTGCGACTTGTTCTTCAGCACGAACTGAAAGCGCGTCTCGAGCCGCCGGTTGGTCGACACCAGGTCGTTCAGGTCGCGGTACAGGAAGCGGTACTTCCAGATCAGCTCGAACAGCATGTGGAAGAAGAGCCAGGCGTCCTCGACGTTGCGCACGCCGTCGGCGGCCTGCAGCAGTTCGTCGAGCGCGCGCTCGTAGCGGTCGTAGAGCGAATTGATCAGCTCGTCCTTGGCCGGGTAGTGGTAGTACAGGTTGCCGGGGCTGATGTTGAGTTCGGCCGAGATCAGCGTCGTCGAGACGTTGGGTTCGCCATAGCGGTTGAAGAGCTCGAGCGTGACTTCGAGGATGCGCTCTGCGGTGCGCCGCGGCTTCTTGGCTTGCATGGGCGCAATCTAGCATCTTCGTCGCGCTTTCCGCGAAGCATTCTTCGGCCGTCGCGGCCCCGGCGCGCGCGCGGGGCGCTCCCTACAATCGCCCACCCATGCCCGCCGTCTCGTTTCAGCAAGTTTCCAAGGTCTATCCGGGCGTTCGCGCCGGATCGCGCTACGAGCTGCTCGCGCTCGACGGCGTGAGCTTCGATATCGAGGCGGGCGAGTTCTTCGGCCTGCTCGGGCCCAACGGTGCGGGCAAGACGACGCTGATCAGCATCCTCGCCGGCCTCGCACGTGCAACCGGTGGCCGCGTTCGCGTGAACGGCCACGACGTGGTCGACGACTACGCGGCCGCACGCAAGCAGCTCGGCATCGTGCCGCAGGAGCTGGTGTTCGACCCGTTCTTCTCGGTGCGCGAGTCGCTCGTGATCCAGAGCGGCTACTTCGGCGTGCGCAACAACGGCGCGTGGATCGACGAACTGCTCTTTCACCTCGGGCTCGCCGACAAGGCGGACGCCAACATGCGCCAGCTGTCGGGCGGCATGAAGCGGCGCGTGCTCGTCGCGCAGGCGCTGGTGCACAAGCCGGCGGTGATCGTGCTCGACGAGCCGACCGCGGGCGTCGATGTCGAGTTGCGCCAGACGCTGTGGAGCTTCATCGCCCGCCTCAACCGCGAGGGCTGCACCGTGCTGCTGACGACCCACTATCTGGAAGAGGCCGAGGCGCTGTGCGGGCGCATCGCGATGCTGAAGCAGGGGCGCGTCGTCGCGCTCGATCGCACCTCGGCATTGCTCGCCGGCACCGCGAGCACGATGCTCAGCTTCAAGACCGACCAGGCGCTGCCGCCGCCGCTCGCCGCGCAGGCGCGCATCACCGGGCGCATCGTGCAACTGAAGGCGCACGACGCGCGCGAGGTCGAGTCACTGCTCGGCGAACTGCGCGCCGCGCAGGTGACGGTCGAGGACCTGGAGATCGGCCGCGCCGACCTGGAGGACGTGTTCCTCGAGATCATGCAGGGTCCGGCGGCGGCGCCGGCCGCCGTCGACAAGGCTGTCGCCTGATGTCCGCGATCTCGCTCGCCGGCGCCGGCACGCTGCTCTACAAGGAGGTGCTGCGCTTCTGGAAGGTGGGCTTCCAGACCGTCGCCGCGCCCGTCATCACCGCGATGCTCTACCTGCTGATCTTCGGCCACGTGCTCGAAGGCCGGGTGACGGTGTTCGGCAGCGTCGGCTACACGAGCTTCCTGATCCCCGGCCTCGTGATGATGAGCGTGCTGCAGAATGCGTTCGCCAACAGCAGCTCCTCGCTGATCCAGAGCAAGATCACCGGCAACCTCGTGCTGCTGCTCGTCACGCCGCTCAGCCACTGGGCGTGGTTCGTCGCCTACGTCGGTGCGTCGGCGGTGCGCGGCCTGACGGTCGGCGCGGGCGTGTTGTTCGTGACGCTGTGGTTCGCACCGCTGCACGCGGCCGAGCCGTGGTGGATCGTTGCCTTCGCGTTCTCAGGCGCGGCGATCATGGGCGCGCTCGGGCTCGTCGCCGGGCTGTGGGCGGAGAAGTTCGACCAGATCGCCGCCTTCCAGAACTTCGTCATCGTCCCGATGACCTTCCTCTCGGGCGTGTTCTATTCGGTCGGCTCGCTGCCGCCGGCGTGGCAGGTGGCGAGCCACCTGAACCCATTCTTCTACATCGTCGACGGCTTCCGGCGCGGCTTCTTCGGCGTCAGCGACGTGTCGCCCTGGCTCAGTCTCGCCGTCGTGCTGACGAGCCTGGCGGTGGTGTGCGCGCTGTGCCTGCACCTGCTGCGCACCGGCTACAAGATCCGAAGCTAGGACCGCAGAGGCGGCCCCGTGGCATCAGCCTGCCAGCGTTGCCGGCACGGGCGTATCGAGACAGCGGCAGGCGGCGACGAGCGGGCCCACCACCGCGGCGTCCTGCAGCAGCCCGGCCTCCGCGGCCGACTGCGCCCAGGCCCGTGCGACCCGCGGCCGCTGCATGGCGTGCAGGCGACGCAACGGGAAGGCAATCCATGGTGTGGCCCGGGCGGCGACGCCTGTCGGTTCATTGCCCACGCCGGCCGCCCAAGCGGGGCCGCGTGGGCCGATCAACTGCGCGAGCAGCGCGGTGGCGGCGGCGAAGGCCGGCGCCAGATCTTCGAGCGTCAGTTGCCCCGGCGGTGCCTCGGAAAGCCGTAGCGTGCGCCTGAGCAGCAGCAGGCGCAGCCGCGCCGCGCCGCTTGGCGCCAGGCCGCGCGCCGCCGCGAGCAGCGCAGCGCGGTCGGCGGCTGGTGCGCTGCGCACGCGTGCGGTCAGGGTGTCGAAGACCCGCCAGCGCGCCGCGGGCCCGAGCGCGAGCCAGTCCGAGCGCAGCCGTTCGATAAAGGGCGCGTTGCCGGCCCGCTCGCGCCAGGCGCCCCATGTCGCGGCGCCACCGGCGTCGGCGATCAACCAGGCGAGCAGTGCCGCTTGACATTCACCCCGGCTGCGCCAGTGCGAGGCACGCTGCAGCGCGTCGCGCTCGTCCTGCGGGTCGGTGGCGGAGATGGGGGTAGCCGTAGCCGCTGGCTCAGGCATGCCGACCAAAGCGGCACCTGTGTGCATCCGCAATGCGGGCGGCAGGGACGCCGCGAAGGCGGCGATCGTGCCAGCACTGCTGTCCAGGCTTTTGCCCGCGCTCTTGTCCACGCTCGCGCCCAAATTGCTGCCAGCAACCATCGAGGAGACAGCGGCGGCCGGCGGCCCTTCGTCGTCGGAAGGCGGCGGCAGCAGGGGTGCATCCAACGGGCTCACGTGCCGGCCGTAGAGGCGCCGCAGCCGCTCATCGAGCGGGGGGTGCGTCGCCATCCAGCGCCGCCAGAAGTGCATGCCGAAGTCATCCGTCTGTGCCACCCACAGGTGGGCCAGGCTCGTCACGGCAGCCGGCGCGTCCATGCGCGGCAGGCCGGCGATCTTGCGCAGCACGCCGCCGATGCCGTCGACCGTGCGTGCGTACTGCACCGCCGACGCGTCGGCGCCGAACTCGCGCTGGCGCGACACGGCGGCCTGCAGCACGCGTCCGGAAAGCCAGCCGAGCCACCCCATCGCAACGAGCGCGAAGCCGATCATTGCGCCGGCGCGAAAGCGCCCCTGATCGTCGCGCGCCGCGATCGAGAGGCCGAAGCCGTGCACCATCTGCAGCCCCCAGACGAGCCCGATCAGGCGCGTGTTCAGGCGCATGTCGCCGCGCACGATGTGGCCCATCTCGTGGCCGACAAGGCCCTGCAGCTCGGCGCGGGTCAGCCGTTCGAGGGCGCCCTGGGTGACGGCGATCACCGCGTCGTCCGCCGTCCAGCCGGCGGCGAAGGCGTTGATGTTCAGGTCGCGCGGCAGGACCCAGGCCGATGGCGGGCGGGTGCGCGCCGCGATCGCGATTTCCTCCACCACGTCGACCAGCCGGCGCTCGAGGCGCGCGCCGCGCTGCCGGCCGGTGGGATCGGCAGGCCGCGCACCGGCAAGCCGCGCCACGCGCGCGCCGCCCTCGCGCAGGCGCAGCGTCTCGATCCAGCAGCCGCCGAGCACGAACAGCAGCACGATGGCGGTGTTGGTCTCGAAGAAGAGCGGTGGATAGCCGTGCACGACCGGCAGCATCAGCCGCAGCGCGATCGCAAGCCCCGCATTCACCGCGACGACGATCAGCACGAGCGCGGCCGCGAAGCCGATCAGCATGCCCCAGGTGGCGTTCTCGGCCGCCTCCTGCTCGCGCCGGAAGCGCATGCTCAGAACCTGACGCTGACGGCCTCGCGCTCCGCCTCGTTGCGTGTCGCTTCCAGCATCGCCGCCGGCTTGAAGCCGAAGGTGCCGGCGACGAGGTTGGTGGGCGCCTGCTGGGCCGCGTTGTTGTAGTCGAGCACGGCGTCGTTGAAGGCCTGGCGGGCGAAGGCGATGCGGTTCTCGGTGTGCGCAAGCTCCTCGGAGAGTTCGCGCATCGTGGTGTCGGCCTTCAGCTCGGGATAGGCCTCGACGACCGCCATCAGACGGCCGAGCACACCGGCGAGCATGCCCTCGGCGCCGCCGAGTGCGGTGATCGCAGCCGCATCGGCGGGCCGGCTGCGCGCCGCATCGGCGGCCCGGCCCGCGCCTGCGCGCGCGGCGGCGACGGCCTCGAGCGTGCCCTGCTCGTGCTGCAGGTAGCGCTTCGCCGTCTCGACGAGGTTCGGGATCAGGTCGTGACGGCGCTTGAACTGGACGTCGATCTGCGCGAAGGCGTTGCCAATTTCGTTGCGCCGGCGCACCAGGCCGTTGTAGGCAACGATGGCCCACACGACGAAAAGTGCCGCGGCGGCCCAGCCTGCGATCTGCCACATGCCCATTTGCAATGCCCTCTGCGGTTGCCGACGCTCGGTACTCTATCCCGGCCGCCGCGGGACTGAACCTACAATAAGCGGGCCATGAGTGAACCATCTGCTGACGAAGTACGCGACTTCATTGCCGCCGGATTGCGCTGCGAGCATCTCGCAGTCGAGGGCGACGGGCGCCACTTCTTTGCCACCATCGTCTCGCCCGAGTTCGAGGGCCTGTTGCGCGTGCGCCGCCACCAGCGCGTCTACGCCGCGCTCGGCGAGCGCATGCGCGAGCAGATCCACGCGCTGTCGATGAAGACGCTGACGCCGACCGAGTTCGCTGCCGAGGGCGGCGGCGGGCACTGACACATCGGCGCGGCGCGGGCATGCGGGCCGCAGCGCCGCACTCGCCGGTAACCTGCAAGTTCCAGCATGGACAAACTCCTGATTCGCGGTGGGCGTCGCCTGAACGGCGAAGTGACGATCTCGGGCGCGAAGAATGCCGCGCTGCCCGAGCTGTGCGCCGCGCTGCTGACGGCGGAGCCGGTGCGGCTGGCGAACGTCCCGCAGCTGCAGGACGTGAACACGATGCTGCGCCTGCTGCGCAACATGGGCGTCGCCGTCGAGCGCAGCGCCGAACGGCCCCATGAGGTGATGCTGGACGCCTCGGCGCTGACCTCGCCCGAAGCACCCTACGAACTTGTGAAGACGATGCGGGCGTCGATCCTCGCGCTCGGGCCGCTGCTTGCGCGCTTCGGTGAAGCGACGGTCTCGCTGCCCGGTGGCTGCGCGATCGGTTCGCGGCCGGTGGATCAGCACATCCTCGGTCTGCAGGCGATGGGCGCGCAGATCAGCGTCGAGCACGGCTACATCATCGCCAGGGCCAAGCGCCTGAAGGGTGCGCGCATCGTGACCGACATGGTCACCGTCACCGGTACCGAGAACCTGTTGATGGCGGCGACGCTTGCCGACGGCGAGACGCTGCTCGAGAACGCCGCGCAGGAGCCCGAGATTCCCGACCTGGCCGAGATGCTGATCGCGATGGGCGCGAAGATCGAGGGCCACGGCACGAGCCGCATCCGCATCCAGGGCGTCGAGCGGCTGCACGGCGTCGCGCACCGCATCGTGCCCGATCGCATCGAGGCCGGCACCTTTGTCTGCGCCGTGGCGGCGGCGGGCGGCGACGTGCTGCTGCGCGATGCGCGCGCCGGGCACCTCGAGGCGGTGATCGAGAAGCTGCGCGAAGCGGGCGCCGTCGTCGAGTCCGGCGAGGCCGACGGGCGCGGCTGGATCCGCGTGCGCAGCGAGGGCCGCCTGAAGGCCGTGAGCTTTCGCACCAGCGAGTACCCGGCCTTCCCGACCGACATGCAGGCGCAGTTCATGGCGCTCGACTGCATTGCCGAGGGCAACGCCGTCGTCACCGAGACGATCTTCGAGAACCGCTTCATGCACGTCAACGAGCTGATGCGCCTGGGCGCGAACATCTCGATCGACGGCCACGTCGCGGTCGTCGAGGGCGTGGCGAAGCTCTCGGGCGCGACCGTGATGGCGACCGACCTGCGCGCCTCGGCCAGCCTCGTCATCGCCGGCCTCGTCGCCGAAGGGCAGACCGTCGTCGATCGCATCTACCACCTCGACCGCGGCTACGACCGGATCGAGACCAAACTGCGCGCACTCGGCGCGGACATCGAGCGCGTTGGCACATGACGATCACCCTCGCCCTCTCGAAAGGCCGCATCTTCGACGACTCGATGCCGTTGCTGAAGGCGGCGGGCATCGAGGTGCTCGAAGACCCCGAGCAGTCGCGCAAGCTCATCCTCGGCACCAGCCGGCCCGACGTGCGCGTCGTGCTCGTGCGCGCGAGCGACGTGCCGACCTATGTGCAGTACGGCGGCGCCGACCTCGGCGTCGCCGGCCACGACATCCTGCTCGAGCACGGCGGCCAGGGCCTGTACCAGCCGCTCGACCTCGGCATCGCGCGCTGCCGGCTGAGCGTCGCGGTGCGCGCCGATTTCGACTACGCCGCTGCGGTCAAGCAGGGCTCGCGCATCCGCGTCGCGACCAAGTACACGCAGTGCGCGCGCGACCACTTCGCCGACAAGGGCGTGCACGTCGACCTGATCAAGCTCTACGGCTCGATGGAACTCGCGCCGCTCACAGGCCTGGCCGACGCGATCGTCGACCTCGTCTCCACCGGCAACACGCTCAAGGCCAACGGGCTCGTCGAGGTCGAGCAGATCATGCCGATCTCGGCGCGCCTGATCGTCAACCAGGCGGCGCTCAAGCTCAAGCGCGAGGCGCTGCGCGCGCTGATCGACGCGTTCGAGGGCGCTACTGCGGCGCGTACTTTGCGAGCGTCATGACCGTCAAGTTGCGCCGCCTCGATACCCGCGCCGCCGACTTCGACGCGGCGCTGGCGGCGCTGCAGTACGGATCGACCGAGGCGGATGCCACGGTCGAGCGCACGGCGGCCGAGATCATCGCCGACGTGCGGGTGCGCGGTGACGCGGCGCTCATCAAGTTGACGCAGCGCTTCGACGGCCTGAGCGTCGATTCGATGGCCGCGCTCACGCTGGGCGCTGCGGACTTCGCCGCCGCGTTCGATGCGATCACGCCGGCGGAGCGCAGCGCCTTGCAGGCCGCCGCCGAACGCATCCGTGCCTACCACGAGCGCCAGCTCGACGCCTGCGGGCGCAGCTGGCGCTACCGCGACGCCGACGGCACGCTGCTCGGGCAGAAGGTCACGCCGCTTGACCGCGTCGGCATCTACGTGCCGGGCGGCAAGGCGGCCTATCCGTCGAGCGTGCTGATGAACGCGTTGCCGGCCAAGGTGGCGGGCGTGCGTGACATCGTGATGGTCGTGCCGACGCCGCAGGGCGAACGCAACGCGCTGGTGCTCGCTGCGGCGCACGTGGCGGGCGTGACGCGCGCCTTCACGATCGGCGGCGCGCAGGCGATCGCCGCGCTCGCCTACGGCACCGCGTGCGTGCCGCGGGTCGACAAGATCACCGGCCCCGGCAATGCGTACGTCGCGAGCGCGAAGAAGCAGGTCTTCGGCCAGGTCGGCATCGACATGATCGCCGGGCCGAGTGAGATCCTCGTTCTCGCCGACGGCAGCACGCCGGCGGACTGGGTGGCGATGGACCTGTTCAGCCAGGCCGAGCATGACGAGCTGGCGCAGAGCATCCTGCTCAGCCCCGACGCCGCCTACCTGGACGCGGTACACGCGGCGATCGACCGGCTGCTGCCCGAGATGCCGCGGCGCGAGGTGATTCGCGCTTCGCTCGAAGGTCGTGGCGCGTTGATCCTGACGCGCTCGATGGAGGAGGCGTGCGAGATCGCCAACCGCATCGCGCCCGAGCATCTGGAGGTGTCGAGCCGCGACCCGCAGCGCTGGGAGCCGCTGCTGCGCCACGCCGGCGCGATCTTCCTCGGCGCCTACACGAGCGAGAGCCTGGGCGACTACTGCGCCGGGCCGAACCACGTGCTGCCGACGGCGGGCACGGCGCGCTTCTCGTCGCCGCTTGCCGTCACCGACTTCCAGAAGCGCAGCAGCCTGATCGAGGTGAGTGCAGCCGGCGCGCAGACGCTCGGCCTGATCGCCGCCGAACTGGCCGATGGCGAAGGCCTGCATGCGCATGCGCGGGCGGCACGCATGCGGCTTGGCGCGGATGCCGTCACCGCCGCCGACACGACCGCGGCAACATCGAACCCGAGCAGCGTCGAGGTGCGGCCGGTGCGCGACGCCGACGTGCTGCCGCTCATCAAGCTCGAGCCCACGCCCGAACAGAAGAAGTTCGTCGCGTCCAATGCCGTCTCGCTCGCGCAGGCGGCGTACAAGACTTCCGGCCGGCCGTTCGGCGTCTTCGCCGACGGCGAGCCGGTCGGCTTCTTGCTATTGTGGGACGCACGGCAGGACCCCGAGGAGCCGACCGACGAGTTGTACGTCTGGCGGCTGATGGTCGATGCGAAGCGCCAGGGGCGCGGCCATGGCAGCGCGGCGATGCGCTGGGTGATCGGCGAGGCGCGCCGGATCGGCGTCGCCCAGGTCGGTCTGTCGCACGTGCCGGAGAATTCGGTCGGCGCGTTCTACGAGCGCTTCGGCTTTCACTACACCGGCAAGGTTCACGAGGGCGAGCGCGAGATGGTGCTGCAACTGAAGGACGCCGCATGACGACCGACGACCTCGCGCGCCGCATCGCGCGCACGATCCGTCAGGACGTGCAGTCGAGCGCCGCCTACGCGATCCAGCCGAGCGCGGGCATGGTCAAGCTCGACGCGATGGAGAACCCCTTCGCGCTGCCCGCCGAACTGCAGCGTGCGCTCGGTGAGCGCCTCGCGCGCGTCGCGATCAACCGCTATCCGATCGGCAAGCCCGAGCTTTGCGCGGCGCTCGCCAGGCATTTCGACGTGCCCGCAGGCTGCAGCGTGATGGTCGGCAACGGCTCGGACGAATTGATCGACCTGCTCTCCGTCGCCTGCAACGTTCCGGGCGCGGCGGTGCTCGCGCCGCTGCCGGGCTTCGTGCTCTACGAGCTGTCCGCCCGGCTGCGCGGCCTGCGCTTCATCGGCGTGCCGTTGACGGCGCGCTTCGAACTGGACGAGGCGGCGATGCTCGATGCGATCGCGCGCGAACGCCCGGCGCTCACCTACATCGCCTATCCGAACAACCCGACCGGCAACCTCTACGACGAGCGCATCGTCGAGCGCGTGGTCGAAGCGGTCGGCGCGCAGGACGGGCTCGTCGTGTTCGACGAGGCGTATCAGCCGTTCTCCTCGCGCAGCTGGATGCCGCGCATGGCCGCGCACCCGCATGTGCTCGTGATGCGCACGCTCAGCAAGTTCGGCCTCGCAGGCGTGCGCCTCGGTTACATGGCGGGCGCCGCGGCGCTGATCGAACAGATCGACAAGGTCAGCCCGCCGTACAACGTCAGCGCGCTCAACGCAGAGACGGCGCTCTTCGGGCTCGAGCATGCCGACGTCTTCGCCGCACAGGCGACGATCCTTCGCAGCGAGCGCGCCAGGCTCATGGCGGCGCTCGCCGCGCAGCCGGGCGTGACGCCGTTCCCGAGCGAAGCGAACATGATCCTCGTGCGCGTGCCGGACTCGAAACGCGCGTTCGAGGGCATGAAGTCGCGCGGCGTGCTCGTCAAGCACATCGCCGGCATGCATCCGCTGCTCGCGAACTGCCTGCGCCTGACGGTCGGCACGCCGGACGAGAACACCCTGATGATCGACGCCCTGAAAGCGAGCCTGTAGCCATGCAACACCGCATCGCCGAGATCCAGCGCAACACGAAGGAAACGCAGATCCGCGTGCGGGTCGACCTCGACGGCAGCGGTGCCGCGAAGCTCGCGACCGGCATCGGCTTCTTCGACCACATGCTCGACCAGGTCGCGCGCCACGGCCTGATCGACCTCGAGATCGACGCCAAGGGCGATCTGCACATCGACGGCCATCACACGGTGGAAGATGTCGGCATCACCCTCGGGCAGGCGGTCGCGCAGGCGGTCGGCGACAAGGCCGGGCTCACGCGCTACGGCCACGCCTACGTGCCGCTCGACGAAGCGCTGAGCCGCGTCGTCGTCGACTTCTCGGGCCGCCCCGGGCTGCACATGCATGTGCCGTTCAAGGCCGGCATGATCGGCGGCTTCGACAGCCAGCTTGCGTTCGAGTTTTTCCAGGGCTTCGCGAACCATGCGCTCGTCACGCTGCACATCGACAACCTCAAGGGCGACAACGCGCACCATCAGTGCGAGACCGTGTTCAAGGCCTTCGCGCGCGCGCTGCGCATGGCGCTCAGCCCCGACCCGCGCGCGGCCGGCGTGATTCCCTCGACCAAGGGTAGCCTCTGAGATGAAGCGTAGCGTCGCCGTGGTCGACTACGGCATGGGCAATCTGCGCTCGGTGTCGCAGGCCGTGCTGCATGTGGCGGCAGGGACCGGGCTCGAGGTCGTCGTCACCTCGCAGCCCGACGCGGTGCGCGCCGCCGAGCGCGTCGTGCTGCCGGGCCAGGGCGCGATGCCCGACTGCATGCGCGAGCTGCGCGACTCCGGCCTGCTGGGCGCAGTGCTCGAAGCGGCGGCCACGAAGCCGCTGATGGGCGTATGCGTCGGCATGCAAATGCTCTTCGATCGCAGCGCCGAGGGCCCGACCCCGGGCCTCGCGCTGATCGGCGGCGAGGTGCTTCGCTTCGAGCTCGAAGGCCGTCTGCAGCCCGATGGCAGCCGCTACAAGGTGCCGCAGATGGGCTGGAACCGCGTCGTGCAGACCGCGCACGGCCGCGAGCCGCATCCGCTCTGGGTCGGCGTGCCCGACGGCGCCTGGTTCTACTTCGTGCACAGCTACTACGCGCGGCCGTCGGACGCGCGCCACAGCGTCGGCGAGACCGACTACGGCGCGCGCTTTACCAGCGCGGTGGCACGCGATAACATTTTCGCCACCCAGTTCCATCCCGAGAAGAGCGCGGCGCACGGCCTGCAGCTGTACCGCAACTTCCTGCACTGGAAGCCCTGAACCCGTCCCGCCCCCGTTCCACTCAAGAACTCCGGCCATGCTGCTGATACCCGCGATCGACCTCAAGGACGGCAAGTGCGTCCGCCTGAAGCAGGGCGACATGAGCGCCTCGACCACCTTCGGCGAAGACCCGGCGGCGATGGCGAGGCGCTGGGTCGATGCCGGTGCGCGGCGCCTGCACCTGGTCGACCTGAACGGCGCCTTCGCGGGCAAACCCGTCAACGAGGCCGCGATCCGCGCGATCCTCGCCGAAGTCGGCGACGAGATCCCGGTGCAACTCGGCGGCGGCATCCGCGACCTCGACACGATCGAGCGCTACCTCGATGACGGCCTGTCCTTCATCATCATCGGCACCGCGGCGGTGAAGAAGCCCGGCTTCCTGCACGACGCCTGCAGCGCCTTCGGCGGCCACATCATCGTCGGCCTCGACGCCAAGGACGGCAAGGTCGCGACCGACGGCTGGAGCAAGCTCACCGGCCACGAGGTCGTCGACCTGGCGAAGAAGTTCGAGGACTACGGCGTCGAGGGCGTGATCTACACCGACATCGGGCGCGACGGCATGCTCTCGGGCATCAACGTCGAGGCGACCGTCAAGCTCGCGCAGGCGCTGACGATCCCGGTGATCGCCTCGGGCGGGCTGAGCGACCTGGCGGACGTCGAGCGGCTGTGCGCCGTCGAGCACGAAGGCATCACGGGCGTGATCTGCGGCCGCTCGATCTACACCGGTGACCTGGACTTCGCCGTCGCGCAGGCGCGCGCCGACGAACTCGCCGACGCCGACTGAGCGCCTTCCGGCCTCAGGAGGCCCGCGCCCGCCGCCGCCGGGTGACGGCGCCGACCGCCGCGAGGCCGAGCAGCATCAGCGCATAGGTTTCGGGCTCGGGCACCGGATGCAGGAAGCCCCGGATCTCGCCGCCGCCAAACTCGCTGGAGTGGAGATTGAAGTAGGCCCTGTTCGCATCGAGCCCGGCGGTGAGCGCATTGAACGCGCTGCCGGGCGTGCCGCCGTTGGCGGTGATGAAGGCGGGGTTGTAGCTGCTGTCCAGGGTCATGTCGAACGTGTTGTCATAGGTGCCGGAGGTCACGCCGAGCGGGAAGCCGACAAAGGTCGGCGTCTGGGTGGCGACACCGGCGTTGCCGCTGTCGGGCGACGCGGTGCAGCAGTGGATGTGCGAAGCCGTCGACGTGCCCAGCAATCCGCTGAACGAGGCCTCGACGCGCATCGTTTTCGTGGTCGAGACGACGTCGATCGTCACCCGGGCCCAGCCGGTGCCAGGCGATGCGTTGGGGGGCGATTCGTTCGCACCCGACAGGGTGGCGTAGTAGACGCTTTGACTCGCCGCCACGGGCAGCGCGACGGCGCAGGCGAGCAGGGCGGCAGCGAGGGATCTTGTGATGGACATGCGAGACTCCTTTCAGGCGCGAGGGCACCGCGGAAGGCGCGGCGCTGGTCGGTATAGTCGATCCTCGCCTCAGCCGCCATCCCCTATGCTCGCCAAACGCATCATTCCCTGCCTCGACGTCACCGGCGGCCGCGTCGTCAAGGGCGTCAATTTCGTCGAACTGCGCGACGCCGGCGATCCGGTCGAGATCGCGGCCCGCTACAACGAGCAGGGCGCCGACGAGCTGACATTCCTCGACATCACGGCGACGAGCGACGGCCGCGACCTCATCCTGCACATCATCGAGGCCGTCGCGGCGCAGGTGTTCATCCCGCTCACCGTCGGCGGCGGCGTGCGCGGCGTCGAGGACGTGCGCCGCCTGCTCAACGCCGGTGCCGACAAGGTGAGCTTCAACTCGGCGGCCGTTGCCGACCCGCAGGTGATCCGCGACGCCTCGGCCAGGTACGGCGCGCAGTGCATCGTCGTCGCGATCGACGCCAAGCGGCGCGTCGGCGACGACCTGGCCGCCAAGGGGCCGGGCTGGGATGTCTACACCCACGGCGGACGCAAGAACGTGCACATCGACGCCGTCGGCTGGGCGCGCCAGATGGCAGCCTGCGGCGCCGGCGAAATCCTGCTCACGAGCATGGACCGCGACGGCACCCGCGTCGGCTTCGACCACGAACTGACGCGCGCGGTGAGCGATGCGGTCAGCGTGCCGGTGATCGCCTCCGGCGGTGTCGGCACGCTCGAGCACCTGGTCGACGGCATACGGCTCGGCGGCGCCGATGCGGTGCTCGCGGCGAGCATCTTCCACTACGGGCATCACACGGTGGGCGAGGCGAAGGCGCTGATGGCGGCGCACGGCATCCCGGTGCGCCTGTGAGCGGGCCCCGGCGCGGTCCGGCGCACGAGGTGCGCATCATCGGCGGGCGCTGGAAGCGCAGCCGCCTCGTCGTGCTCGACCGTCCCGGTCTGCGGCCGACGCCGAACCGGGTGCGCGAGACGCTCTTCAACTGGCTCGGCCAGGACCTTTCCGGCTGGCGTTGCCTGGACGCTTTTGCCGGCAGCGGTGCGCTCGGTTTCGAGGCCGCTTCGCGCGGCGCTGCCGAAGTGGTGCTGGTCGAGCGCGACGCCAGGCTCGCCGAGGAACTCCGCAAGGCGCAGCAACGCCTGAAGGCGGTCGAGGTGCGCGTCGAGGCGGCCGATGCGATGGCCTGGATGAGGCGCTGCGAAGCGGCGCGGTTCGACCTCGTCTTCATCGATCCGCCGTTCGATGCCGGCCTCTTCGTCGAAGCGCTGACGCACGCCGTGCGGCTGGTCGTGCCCGAAGGCTTCATCTATCTCGAGGCGTCCGAGCAATGTCCCGCCGGGTTGTTGGACGAGCTTGGACTCTTGCCGCACCGGCATGCCCGCGCCGGCAACGTGCATTCGCATCTGCTGCGGCGCCCGGCGGTGGTCGTGCCGGCGGAGGTCGTGCCGGCGACGGTTGCGGACGGCGGCTAAACTCTACGCGGACCGGTCGCAGCGCCGACCCATTGCCGGAAGGAGCGAGTCTTGACGTCAGTTACCCGCCTCACCGCGGTTTATCCCGGCACCTTCGATCCGATGACGCTCGGGCACGAGGATCTGATGCGCCGCGCCAGCCGCCTGTTCGAGCGGCTGATCCTCGCCGTCGCCGCCGGCCACCACAAGCGGGCGATGTTCACGATCGACGAGCGGCTGGCAATGGCGCAGGAGCTCGCGCGCGCCTACCCGAACGTCGAGGTGTTGACCTATGGCGGGTTGCTGCGCGATTTCGTCGTTGACCATGGCGGCAAGGTGGTGGTGCGCGGACTGCGCGCCGTCAGCGACTTCGAGTACGAGTTCCAGATGGCCGGCATGAACCGCCAGTTGATGCCCGAGGTGGAGACGCTGTTCCTGACGCCGTCGGACCAGTACCAGTTCATCTCGAGCACCTTCGTGCGCGAGATCGCGATACTTGGCGGCGAGGTGTCGCAGTTCGTATCGCCCTCGGTCAATCGGCGCCTGCAGGAGCGCACGCGCGAGACGCGCAACAGCCGCGACGGCGTCTGAGGGCCGGCGACAAGGAACCTGCGCCGTGGCACTCATCATCACCGACGAATGCATCAACTGCGATGTGTGCGAGCCCGAGTGCCCCAACCAGGCGATCTGGATGGGGCCTGAGATCTACCAGATCGATCCCGCACGCTGCACCGAGTGCGTCGGTCATTTCGACGAGCCGCAGTGTGTTCAGGTCTGCCCGGTGAGCTGCATCCCGCTCGACCCGGCCCACGTCGAGAGCCGCGAGACGCTCTGGGCCAAGTACCGCAGGCTGATGGCCCGGAGCGAGAAGGTTCCCGCGATCCGCGACTGAGCGCGCACAGGCGTCACCGGTCTCCGTCGCGCGCTACGACGCACCGCTGCGCTCTACTTCGATGCACCCGGCGCCGCTGACGTGGTGGCCTTCGGCTTGGCCGGCAGGCGCACCGTGAGCGGCTTGGAAGGGTCCTGCGCGGGAGGCTTGCCCTTTTTCGGCGCCGATGCTGCACTGCCCGCGCCGCCCGCAACGGCTGCCGGCGGCGCCTTGGGTGGTTTGGCCTTGCGGCCCTCGGGCGCGGACGCCGGCGCGTTGTCGCGGTCGAACTGTGCGGCGCGGCGTGCCTCGCTCGCGGCCAGGTCCTGCGCCGCTGCGCGCTGCTCGGGCGTGCGGTCGTCGGCCGCGTTGATCGCCTTGCCTTCGGTGCAGGGGGCCTGCTGATAGATGCGGCCGTCCGGCCCGCAGCGGTAGATCTTCTGCGCCGCGGCGCCGAAGCAGATCGCGAGCGCGGCCGCGGCAAGACAGAGGGATCTCATGACGTCGGCTCCTTCGACGGTGGCTCCGGCGCGTCGGCCGGTCGGGGCGGCTTGGGCCGCTGCGGCCTGGCGTGCAGCTTCATCATGGCACGGTCCATCTCGCCGGCGAGCAGGGCGTCGAGCGCGGTCAGCGACCGCTCGATGCTCTTTTCGATCGCCTCGCGATCGTCCGGTGCGGGCTTGCGCAGGACGTAGTCCGCGACCTCGGACTTGATGCCCGGGTGGCCGATGCCCAGGCGCAGGCGCCAGAAATCGGGCGTGCCGAGTTGCGCCTGGATGTCCTTCAGGCCGTTGTGGCCGGCGGCGCTGCCGCCCTGTTTCAGGCGAACCTGCCCCGGCAGAAGGTCGAGCTCGTCGTGCGCGACGAGGATCTCGCTCGCCTCGATCTTGAAGAAGCGCGCGAGCGGCGCGACCGCTTTGCCCGACAGGTTCATGTAGGTCATCGGCGCGAGCAGCCACAGCGGCCCGGCGGGCCGGTTCACGCGCGCGACGCTGCCGAAGTAGCTGCGTTCCGGCGCGAGCGTCGCCGGCAATGCGTGCGCCACGGCATCGAGCCACCAGAAGCCGGCGTTGTGTCGCGTGCCAGCGTATTCAGGCCCCGGGTTGCCGAGCCCGACAAGGAGACGAATCATCGGTCGATTATCGAATGTCGCGGCCATGAAAAAGCCCCGCGGATGCGGGGCTGGAAAATGTGCTCGGCAAGCCCGGCAGATACCGGGTGCGCCGAGGGCACGCCGGGATAACCGGCGGGCGCATTTACTTCTTGTTCTGCTTTTCCTTGGCGGGCGCCTTGCCCTTGGCCTCGGCAACGGGTGCAGCCGCGGCCACCGCCGCGGTTGCATCGGCTTCGACCTCCTCGGCCTCGACACGCGGCGCCACCGCGCTCACGATCGTGATGTTGGTGCGGCCATGGCGCACGAGCTTGATGCCTTCGTCGAGCTTCAGGTCGCGGGCGTGGATCGTGTCGCCCTTCTTCATGTCCGCGAGGTCGATCGTGATGTGCTCGGGCAGCTTCGTCGCCAGGCATTCGATCTCGATCTCGCTCATCGCCTTGTTGATGACGCACTTGTCGGTCTTCACGGCCTCCGAGATTTCCTCGTTGACGAAGTGCAGCGGCACGCGCTTGCGCAGCGTCGTCTTCTCGTCGATGCGCTGGAAGTCCACGTGCATCACGATCGGCTTGAAGGCGTGCATCGAGTAGTCGCGCAGCAGCACGGTCTGGGTCTTGCCGCCGAGTTCCATCTCGAGCAGCGAACTGTGGAAGGCCTCCTTCTTCAGCGCGAAGAAGAGCGCGTTGTGGTCGAGCTCGATCATGGTCGGCGTGCCCGCGCCATAGACGATGCCCGGGACCTTGGCGGCATTGCGCAGGCGGCGGCTCGCTCCGGTCCCCTGCTTGGTGCGCTCGTAAGCGACGAATTTCATTGCGTTCTCCAAAATGGCCGGGGGCCCGCGACCAGGCTCCCCGTGGGATCGAGTCTTGCGACTCGCGAAAAGGGCGGCCCTTGCAGGCGCCGCCCAGGGATTCACGGCTCAGAAGCTGACGTTCTGGTCCGAGAAAAGCGATGTGACGGACTCGCCGTCTGAAATGCGGCGGATCGTCTCGGCAAAGAGCGAGGCGACCGAGAGCTGGCGGATCTTGGGGCAGGCGCGGCCGGCCTCGTTCAGCGGAATCGTGTTCGTGATGACGACCTCGTCGATCTGCGAGGCCTTGATGCGCTCGACCGCCGGGCCCGAGAACACCGGGTGCGTGCAGTAGGCGAAGACCTTGAGCGCGCCGCGCTCCTTCAGCACCTCGGCCGCCTTCACGAGCGTGCCGGCGGTGTCGATCATGTCGTCCATGATGACGCAGTTGCGGCCTTCGATGTCGCCGATCACGTGCATCACCTCGGACACGTTGGCGCGCGGCCGCCGCTTGTCGATGATCGCGAGCTCGCAGCCGAGCTGCTTGGCAAGCGCCCGCGCGCGCACCACACCGCCGACGTCCGGCGAGACGACGACCAGGTCCTGGTAGTTCTTGCTCTTCAGGTCCGACAGCAGCACCGGCGAGGCGTAGATGTTGTCGACCGGGATGTTGAAGAAGCCCTGGATCTGGTCGGCGTGCAGGTCCATCGTCAGCAGCCGCTCGACCCCGACCGCCTCGAGCATGTTGGCGACCACTTTCGCGCTGATCGGCACCCGGCGTGAACGCGGCCGGCGATCCTGCCGGGCATAGCCGAAGTAGGGGATGACGGCCGTGATGCGGCGCGCGGAGGCGCGCTTCAGTGCATCGACCATGATGCACAGCTCCATCAGGTTCTCGTTGGTCGGCGCGCAGGTCGGCTGGACGATGAACATGTCGCGTGCGCGCACGTTCTGGTTGATCTCGACGTCGACCTCGCCGTCCGAGAAGCGCCCGACCGAGGCGCGGCCGAGCTCGATCGAGAGGCGCGCAGCCATCTCCTGCGCGAGCGCCGGGTTCGCGTTGCCGGTGAACAGGACGGTGTTGAAGAGCACGTCGACTCCGTTTCAGCCGCAGGGTGGGCCGTCGGCAGCAAGCGGTGCGCCGTCAGGCGCGCGGATATGGCAACAGAATTTCTGGCAGGGGAGGAAGGATTCGAACCTTCGCATGTCGGAATCAAAATCCGATGCCTTAACCAGCTTGGCGACTCCCCTACACCGGTCCACCGCTCGCGCGGCGAACCTGAAAACGCGTTCTCAACCTTCGGCGAAATCCCGCAGGGGATGATGCTCCAGGCTTCGGCACATGCGCGTGACCCAGCCTGGCGCCGGGTTGTCCGGCATCGGCCCGGCGGGCTGCGCGCCTGTACCTGCCCCTGCAAACACCGCGCTGCCGGAGCCCGTCATGCGGCTGTTGCCGAAACGGGCTTCGAGCCATCGGGCCGCATCGGCAATCTCGGCGCACTGGCTCTCGGCCGGTGGCTGCATGTCGTTGCGCCCGAAGCTGCCGCAGCCAAAACCATGGCGCGCGCTGGCGTCTGCAAGAAAGCCCGCAAGTATAACGGCTTCGGTATTGCGGCGCAGCATCGGGCTCGCGAAGATTGCGCTTGTCGCCACACCGGCCGCCGGCTTGGCGACCGCCAGCCATTGACGTGGCAGATCGATAGGCGTCAGCCGCTCGCCGATGCCCTCGACGAAGGCGTTCGTGCCGCCGAGGAAGAAGGGCACGTCGGCGCCCAGCGTGAGCCCGAGCGCCATCAGCCGTGAACGCGGCCAGTCGAGCGACCACAGGCGGTTCAGCGCGAGCAGGGTCGTCGCCGCATCGGAGCTCCCCCCGCCCATGCCGGCGCCGCTCGGCAGGCGTTTCTCGATCGAGATGTCGGCGCCGAGCGTGCTGCCGCTTTCACGCTGCAGCGCCGCCGCCGCGCGCAGGCACAGGTCGTCCTCCGGCAGCGGCACGCCGAGATCGTGGCGCGCGAGGCGGCCATCGCTGCGGCGTTCGACGTGCAGCGTGTCGCACCAGTCGATCAGCAGGAACGCCGACTGCAACAGGTGATAGCCGTCGGCGCGCCGGCCGACCACATGCAGGAAC
Source organism: Rhizobacter sp. (assembly GCA_023954175.1). Lineage (GTDB taxonomy): Bacteria > Pseudomonadota > Gammaproteobacteria > Burkholderiales > Burkholderiaceae_C > CAIKUF01. The sequence goes on along the minus strand of JAMLIM010000023.1, from coordinate 19,060 downwards.
AGGTTCAGCTTGGCCGGTGCCGGCAGGTCGTAGAGGGCCTTCATTGCGGTCGGTCGAGCACCGCGCGCACGCTGACCGCGGGCGCCGCGTCGCGGTGCGCGGCAAACACGCCCCGGTCCATGCCCGCGAGCATGACCTGCCAGCCGAGCTGCGAGAAGCCCTCTTCGGGCGGCGGCATGGGCGTGCTCGGTGCATCGGGCCAGGGCCGGCCGCGCAACCAGTCGAAGAACGCGGCGATCGGCAGCGCCTCGCCCGCGAGTTCGCGCGTCAGGGCGTTCATGTCGGGATACTGCGCTTCGCCCTTTGGCGTGACAAGCGTCGCCCGCTGCGGCGACCAGCGCGCCTGCGCGAGTTGGGTGCCGAGCGGCGTCGCCAGACTCAGCGTGCCGCGCACGGCGTCCCCCGACAGTTCGAAGGCCGCGCTGAGCGTCCGCGGCGTCCCGCCGTCGGCGCTCTCGACCCGCACCGACATGCGCCCGGAGATCGTGTCCGCCGCCAGCGGTTCGATCCGCGTCGCGCAGGCGGACAGGAGCAGCGCGGCGACCCAGGCCGCCGCGATCGTGCCCCGCGCGCTGCGCACGCTCACAGATCGACTTGCAGGCGGGCGATCGTCTCGACCAGCACCTCGTTGCTCGCGTCGCGCTTGCGCGCATCGCGCAGGATCTGCCGCGCCTCGTCGCGCTGCCCGCTGACCCACAGCACCTCGGCGAGGTGGACGGCGATCTCGACGTCCGGCCGCGACCCATAGGCCTGGCGCAGCAGACGCACCGCTTCTTCGCGGTTGCCCATGCGGTACTCGACCCAGCCCAGGCTGTCGGTGATGAAGGGGTCGCCGGGCCGGATCTCGAGCGCCTTCTTGATCAGCGCGCGCGCCTCCTCGAGCCGCACATTGCGCTCCGCCAGCGAGTAGCCGAGCGCGTTGTAGGCATGCTGGAAGTTCGGCGCGATCTCGATCACGCGGCGCAGTTCGCGCTCCATGTCGTCGAAGCGGCCGAGCTTTTCGGCCAGCATCGCCTGCTCGTAGAGCAGGTCCGGGTCGTTCGGGAACTGCTTGTTCGCCGCCGCCATCACGGCATAGGCGTCGTCCCAGCGCTTGGCCTCGCGCAGGATCTGCGCTTCGGCGAGCAGCTTGGCGCGCACATCGGCGGGGTTGCGCTCCGGCGTCTGGCGGATCACCGCGCGCGCCTCGTCGATGCGCCCCTGGCGCGCGAGCAGCGACGCTCTGCGCACCTGTACCTCGAGCGCGCGCGTCGTGCTGTCGATCTTGCCGAGCCAGGTTTCGGCCTGCGCATAGTCGCCCTGCATTTCGGCTGCCTGGGCGAGCAGCAGATAGGCCTGAATCAGCCCCGCATCGCTGGTGGAGGGTGCGTCGTCGTCGTCATCTTCGTCATCGACCTGGGCCGTGCCATCGACAAGCGGGCGCGCCGCGGAGGCCGCGGGTGCCGAGGGTGCCGCTTGTGCCGCGGACGCCGCGGGTGCCGACGCCGATGCGGCGGGCGCGTCCGCCGCCTGCGCGAGCTGGACGAACTTCTTCAGCGCAGTGGTCGCCTCCTGCGGTTGGCGCAGCTCGAGATGCAGCGCGCCGAGGCTGAGCCAGGGCGCGGCCAGGGTCGGCGCATTGCGCGCGACGATCTCAAGTTGGGCGATCGCGTCCGCATGCCGCTGGCCGCCGCCGAGCACCCGCGCATAGAGCATGCGCACCGCGTTGTTGCCGGGGTTGGCGGCGAGCGTCGCGGTCACGATCGCCTCGGCCTGCGGCGTCGTCGGCAGCATCTCGAGCGCGACCAGCGCCGGGCCTTCCGCCGACGGGTCGGCCGCATGCGCCTGCTGCGTGAGTTCGAGCGCGAGCGCGGTGTCCTGCGCGAGCAGCCAGCCGCGCGCAATCGCGACGCGTGCCGCAGTGGCGGTGGCGGGCTCCTTGACGTAGCCGCCGAGCGCGTCTTCGAGCGCCTTGGCGGCCGCGCGCTTGTCGGCCGCGCGCGCGAACAGGCGTGGGGCGACAGAAATCAGCAGCGGCCTCTCGGCCGGCGGCGAGACGTCGATCAATCGCTGCAGCGGTTCCACCGCTTCGGGCACGCGGTTCAGCGCGATCAGCAGCTGCACCTGGTAGCGCAGGGCGTCGCGCGAGTCGGGCCACGCGCCGCGCCACGCCTTCACCGCGGCAAGCGCCTGATCGCCGGCGCGCGCCTGCAATGCGATGTCCGTCGCGCGGCGGTACAACTGCTGGTCGTTGGTCTTGCGCGCGGCGTCGAGGATCACCTGGTACGCGTTGCCGGGCGAGCCCTCGCTCAACTCGATCTCGCCGATCAGCAATTGATAGAAGAGCGGCGCCGTCAGCGCGGAATTGACTGGCGGCGACTGCGCATCCTGCGCGTGGGCGGCGGGGGCCAGGCCACAACAGGCAGCGGCCAGAACGAGTGCCGACCTCGACACGGAGCGAACAATTCGGGCGGGCATCGGGAGCGTCCTCGTCTGCCCTCTGGACAACTAGTACGCCAACCCGGAGATTTCGAAACATGAATGCGCGTCTTCGGCCCGATGGCGGCGTTGCAAATCCTCGCGATACCTGCGGGTATCGCTGCGGTTTGCGCCTTGCCCTCGGGCCGAATCCATCCCATTCATCCTGTTCCTAAACCTCGGGGTTGGCGTACCAGGTCCGACGGCGGCTGAAATCGAAAAAATCATTCTAGTGTCGCGCCCCGGCTCTCGCTGACGCGCAGACGCGGATGGAGTCGGGGCGGGCGCAATAATTCCCTCATGCCCGAATTGCCCGAGGTCGAAGTTACGCGCCAGAGCTTCGGCCCGCGCATCCAGGGCGCGCGCATCACCGGCGTGCGGCTGGGCAAGCCGCTGCGCTGGCCGCTCGGCTGCGCTGCGGATTCGCTCGTCGGGCAGACCGTCGGTGAGGCGCAGCGGCGCGGCAAGTACCTGTGGCTGCCGCTCGAGCGCGGCGGGCTGCTGTTGCACCTCGGGATGTCGGGGTCGCTGCGCTTCGACGGCGGCGCGCCGCCGCCCGGGCCGCACGATCACTTCGACCTCGCGACCAGCCACGGCATGCTGCGGCTGACCGACCCGCGGCGCTTCGGCGCCGTCGTCTTCTCGCCCAACCTGCATGAGGATCCGGCCGCCAAACTGCTCTCGAGTCTGGGCCTGGAGCCGTTCGATCCCGCCTTCACCGGGGCGTACCTGCGCGCCGCGCTGCGGCGCCGGAGCGCCCCGATCAAGCAGGTGCTGCTCGCGGGCGACATCGTCGTCGGCGCGGGCAACATCTACGCCTGCGAGGCGCTGTTCGCTGCCGCCATCGATCCGCGCATGCGGGCCAGCCGCCTGAGCCGGCCGCGCTGCGAGAGGCTCGCCAACGCGGTGCGGGCGACGCTCGCGCGCGCTTTGGCGGCTGGTGGCTCGACGCTGCGCGACTTCCGCGACGCGCACGGCATGGCCGGTGCCTTCCAGGACGAGGCACGCGTCTACGGCCGCGCCGGCGAACCCTGCCGGGTCTGCGGCACCGCCGTGCGGCGCATCGTGCAGGGCCAGCGCGCGACTTATTTCTGCCCACACTGCCAGCGGCGGTGAGCAGTTGTATCAGCGACCACCCCGGCGCAGGGCCTGGGCTACGATGTTCGTCCCGCCCGACTCCCAATCAACGCACGCCGCATGACGACGCCGTTTGCCGGCAATTTCGACGCCCTCGGCCGCTGGCGTGCGACGCTGCTCGACCGGCTCGCCGTGGTGCAGCGCTTCGTCGCCGACCACGAGCTCGGCGACGCCACGAGCGACGCGTTCGTCGCCGCGCTGCGCGAGCGCATCGCGAACGACAAGGTCGTCGTCGCCTTCGTCGCCGAGTTCTCGCGCGGCAAGTCCGAGCTGATCAACGCGATCTTCTTCGCCGACACCGGCCGGCGCGTGCTGCCGGCAACGCCCGGGCGGACGACGATGTGCCCGGTCGAGCTGGCGTGCGAGCCGGGGCAGCCGGCGTCGCTCGCGCTGCTGCCGATCGAGACGCGCCACGACGGCGCGTCGCTCGCCGACCTGCGTCAGCGCCCGCGCGCCTGGACGCAGCATTCGCTGCAGGGCGGCGCGGCCGAACAGCTGTCCGAAGCGGTGGCGCAGGTCATGCGCACGCGCTGGGTCGACAAGGACGAAGCGCGCGCGCTCGGCTTCTGGAGCGACGAGCGGGACGACGAGCGCGCGCAGGACAACCCGACGCCCGACGCCGCCGGCCGGATCGAGATTCCGGTCTGGCGCCATGCGCTCGTCAACTACCCGCACCCCTTGCTCGAGCGCGGCCTCGTCGTGCTCGACACGCCGGGGCTCAACGCCCTCGGCGCCGAGCCCGAGCTCACGCTCGGCCTGCTGCCGAACGCGCAGGCGACGGTCTTCGTCCTCGGCGCCGACAGCGGTGTCACGCGCACCGACATGCAGCTTTGGCGCGACCACCTCGGCGCGCGCTCGATGGCGCACTTCGTCGTGCTCAACAAGATCGACACCCTGCGCGACCCCTTGTCGTCGCCCGGGCAGGTCACGAACCAGATCGAATCGCTGCGCCAGGCGACGGCGCGCGCGCTCGACATCGCACCTGAGCGCGTGTTCGCGCTGTCGGCGCGCGAAGCGCTGACGGCGCGCATCCAGGGCGATGCCGACGCGCTGCGCCGGAGCGGCCTGCCCCAGCTCGAGGAGGCGCTCGGCTCGCAGTTGCTGCAGCAGCGCCACGCCCTGCTGCAGGGCGTCGTCACCGAAGCGGCGCAGCAACTGCAGGCCCAGCTCGCGCGCCGCGCCGGCGAGCGCCGGCGCCAGCTCACCGAGCAGATCCTCGAGCTGCGCAGCCTGCGCGGCAAGAGCGCGAATCAACTGCAGGCCGTGCGCGAGCGGGCGACGCAGGAATCGGCCGAGTTCGAGCAGTGCAACGTGCAGATCCAGGCGCTGCGCGCGGTGCATCTGCGGATGCTCAATCGGGCGATGGCCCAGCTGGCCAGCGACGCGCTGCGCGCCGAAGTGCTGCAGATGCAGCAGGAGCTCGAGGATTCGCTGCTCAAGCTCGGCGCGCGCAAGGCCTTCGTCGCGCTGTGCGGCCGGTTGCGCGGCCGGCTCGCGATGGCGCAGGAGCAGGGTGAGGAGATCCACACCATGCTGCGCGCCAGCCACGCACGCCTGAACGCCGAGTTCGCTTTCGGCCTCGCGCTTGACGCCGCGCCGGATCTGCGCCACTTCGGTCACGAGCTCGAGATGATCGAGGCCGGCTACACGCGCTATCTCGGGCTCGGTCAGGCGCTGCGCCTGTCGCAACCGCGCTTTCTCGACCGCTTCACGCGCATGCTCGTCTCCAAGCTGCGCGTCGTGTTCGAATCCGCGGCCGGCGAGATCGAGCTGTGGAACAAGTCGGCGTTGTCGCATCTGGAATCCCAGCTCGCCGAACGGCGGCGCGCGTTCCGCCGGCGCGCCGAGGCGCTCACGCGCATCCAGCTCGCGGCGGGCGAACTGGAGCAGCGCATTGCCGAGCTGACCGCGCAGGACGCCGCACTCGCCGTCAGCTTGAAGCGCGCGGAGGAACTGACGCAGGCGTTGCAGGCCCTGGCGCCGCCCGAGGTTGCGGCCGGGTCCGCCGCGCAGCAGGCGCCCGCAAACGCGACGGCCGGCGCGGTGGCGCCACCCGCGCCGCGCCGTCGGGCGGGCACTTCGAAGGCCGCGACGCCGCGCGCGCGCAAGCGCGCCTGACGCCCGACGGCCTGCGCCTGACGCTTGCGCGCACCCACCACCGCCGGTCTCGCCGGCCGACTCGTCGCCTGGCAGCGCAGCCACGGCCGCAATGCGCTGCCGTGGCAACACACGCGCGATCCGTACCGCGTGTGGCTGTCGGAGATCATGCTGCAGCAGACGCAGGTCGCGACCGTGCTCGACTACTACGCACGCTTCCTCACGCGCTTTGCCGATGTCCACGCGCTCGCCGCCGCGCCGCTCGACGATGTGCTCGCACTCTGGAGCGGCCTCGGCTACTACAGCCGCGCGCGCAACCTGCATCGCTGCGCGCAGATCGTCGTTGCCGAGCACGCCGGGGCCTTTCCGCGCACGAGCGCCGCGCTGACGAAACTGCCGGGCATCGGCCGCTCGACGGCGGCGGCGATCGCCGTCTTCTGCTTCGGCGAACGCGTCGCGATCCTCGACGGCAACGTCAAGCGCGTGCTGACGCGTGTGCTCGGCGATGCGCGCGACCTGTCGCTCGCGACGAACGAACGCGCGCTGTGGGCGCTCGCAACCGAACTGCTGCCCGAGCGCGATGTGCGGCGCTACACGCAAGGCCTGATGGACCTCGGCGCGACGCTGTGCAGCGTGCGTGCGCCGCAGTGCGATGCCTGCCCGCTCGCCGGGCCATGCCGTGCCCGCCTCGAAGGCAGGCCCGAGCGCTATCCGGTGAAGACGCGCCGCCTCGTGCGCGGGCAGCGCGAGAACTGGTGGCTGTGGCTGCAGTGGCGCGGCAAGGTGTGGCTGCAGCAGCGGCCGGAGCGCGGTGTGTGGGCCGGTTTGTGGACGCTGCCGCTGCTCGACGGCGAGGATGAGGCGCAAGCCGTCGCCGCGTCGCTCGGCGTCGAGCTCGACCCGCTTCCGGTGATCGAGCATGCGCTCACGCATTTCGACTGGCGGCTGCATCCGCGCCGCGCGCGGCTGCTGCGCAAGCCTACGGAGCCGCTTCCCGGCCCGGGGCGCTGGTTCGAGCACGCAGCGCTGGCGCAGCTTGCGCTGCCGGCGCCGCTCAGGCGTTTGCTCGAAGCGAGCCGAACTTGGGAACGCTAGGAAACGACGCCCTTGCCGCGCAGGAATTCGTCGACGAGCTGCAGCCGCAGTTGCGCGTCGGGCAAGGCCATCAGTCGTTGCTTGGCGGCGAGCGACAGCGGCAGGATCTCGCACCAGCGATTCGCGACCCAGCCGGCGTCGTCGAAGCGGTAGGGTTCGAGGAACGGGGCGTTGCCTCTGGCCTCGAGCGCCGCGAACGCCGTTTCGAGCCCGCGTACGGTGGCGGCGACGGAGGCGTCCGGCGCGCAGTGATCGTCGTCCTCGATCGGCTCCACCGGCGCGGTCCACAGGCCATCGGCCTGGCGCGTCGCCGAGCGAAGGCTGAAGCGCTGCGTGCCGCGGCAGCGCACGCGCAGGATGCCGGGCTGCTCGCCGTCGACGTCGATCAGTTCGGCCCGGGTGCCGATCGACTCGAACTCGGTCCCGGCGTCGGTGCCGACTTCTTCGCCGCTGCGCAGGGCGACGACGCCGAACGGCTCTTGCTCGCGCAGGCAGGTGCTCACCAGATCGAGATAGCGCGCCTCGAACACCTTCAGTGCGAGCAGGCCGCCGGGGAACAGCACGGTCTGCAGCGGGAACAGCGGCAGCCGGGAGGGCTGCGGCGAGGCCTTCATGTCAGTTGCTCCACCGCGCATCGCGCGACCCGCGACGCATGAAACGGGCGTCCAATAGCGCTGCGGCGGCGTCCGGCGCAGAGGTCGGTTTGTACTTGGTGCCCCGAACCCGTATGTCAGTTGGACCCGCGGCTCCACGAGCACCCCGTACTGTCGCCTCGGGCCTCGCGCCCCTGAGCACGCATTTCAGAGTCCGATGACGTGGGCCGCATGCCGGCGTGGCCGCATTTGTCAGCTTTGTGCGGAGGCAATCATGGAAGTCATCTACTCTAGGTGTGCGGGTCTGGACGTTCACAAGCAGACGGTCGTGGCGTGCGCTCGGCTGTGCGGTGATGGCGCGCCCAGTCAGCAAGTGCGCACCTTCGCGACCACCACCTCGGGCCTGCTCGCGCTCGCCGACTGGCTGGAGTCGCTCGGTGTGCAGCACGTCGGCATGGAGGCCACGGGCGTGTACTGGAAGCCTGTATGGCATGTGCTCGAAGGCCACTTCGAGCTGGTGCTGGCCAACGCCGCACATGTGAAAAACGTGCCCGGTCGCAAGACCGATGTGAACGACGCGATGTGGCTGGCCGACCTGCTGGCCCATGGGCTGATCCGCGCCAGCTTCGTGCCGCCGGTGGCGGTGCAGGAGCTGCGTACCCTCACGCGCACCCGCAAGCAGTTCGTGCGTGAGCGCGGCTCGCACGCCCAGCGCATCGAGAAGATCCTCGAAGACGCCAACATCAAGCTCAGCAGCGTGATCAGCGACGTGCTGGGCAAGAGCGGCCGGGCCGTGTTGCAGGCGATCATCGACGGACACGATGACCCCGAGCGGCTGGCCTCGTGCGTCGGTCGCGTCAAGGCCAGCCGCAGCGAACTGATCGAAGCGCTGCGCGGGCGCGTCAACGCGCACCACCGCTTCATGCTCAAGCTGCACCTGGATCACATCGACACGCTGGACAAGGCCATCGCCCAGATCGAAACGGAGGTGGGCCTCGGGCTCGAGCCGTTTCGACAAGCGGCCAAGCTGCTGAGCACGATGCCCGGGCTGAGCAGCGTCAGCGCCCACGTGGTGGTTGCCGAGATCGGCATCGACATGTCGCGCTTCGCCACGCCTGGCCACCTGCTGTCCTGGGCCTGCCTGTGCCCGCGCAACGACGAGAGTGCGGGCAAGCGCCGCAGCACCCGGCTGCGCCGGGGCGGCAAGTGGCTCAAGACCACCCTCGTGCAAGCCGCCTGGGCGGCCGTCAGGGCAGCTACCTGCAAGCGCAGTTCCACCGCCTATGTGCGCCGCGGCGCCAAGAAGGCCATCATCGCCAGGCCGCCTCCATGCTCACCGCCGCTTGGCACATGCTGCGCGACGGCACCGAGTGGCACGACCTCGGCGCCGTCCACTTCGATCGCGCCGACGCCACCAAGGCCGCCAACCGCCTGATCCGCAGACTCCAGCAAATCGGCTACCAAGTCACCGCCGTGCCAGTCTGAGTAAGAGCGTTTCATGTCAGCACCGCCCGGCCGCCCGAAGGGTCTGACGCGCCCAAGGGCCACGCAGTGGCCCCTGCAGGTCCATTGGGCAGCGAACGGCGTGAGCTTGGGGCTTCAATTCACCTTGCATCGAGCTCGCGATGGCGTATCAGCGTGGCGGCCTGCGAAGCAAAGCGCTTCGCGAGCGTTTCGACAACATACACCGAACGGTGCTGGCCGCCGGTGCAGCCGATCGCCACCGTCAGGTAGCTGCGCTGGTCCTCGACGAACGCGGGCAGCCAGTGCTTGAGGAAGTTCTCGATCTGCGCCAGCATCTCGACCACTTCGGGCTGCGCCTGCAGGTAGGTCGCGATCTCCGGGTTGCGCCCGGTGAGCGGGCGCAGCTCGCGGATGTAGTGCGGGTTGGGCAGCACCCGCACGTCGAACACCAGATCGGCGTCGAGCGGCACGCCGTGCTTGTAGGCGAACGATTCGAAAGCGAGCGTCAGGCGCGTGTGGCCGGCCTGCACCAGATCGCGGATCCACTGGCGCAACTGGGCCGGCCGCAGCTGGCTCGTGTCGACCACGGTCGAGACTTCGCGCAATTCGGCGAGCAGTTCGCGCTCGAGCTCGATCGCCTCGGTCAATGCGCGCTGACCGTCGGGCGGGTCGTCGCTGCGCCGGTGCGCGTGCGGCGCGGCGGGCAGATCGCTCGACAGCGGGTGGCGGCGCCGCGTCTCGGAGAAGCGTCGCACGAGCGCATCGGTGCTGGCGTCGAGGAAGACGGCGCGGATCGCGACGCCTTCGGTGCGCAACTCGTCGAGCAGCGGCAGCAGGTGCGGCAGCGAGCCGGCGCTGCGCACGTCGACCGCGATCGCCACGCGCCGCTCGGTGCGTTCGTGCTCCAGGCGCAGAAAGTCGCGCAGCAGCTCGGGCGGCAGGTTGTCGACGCAGAAATAGCCGGCGTCCTCCAATGCATGCAGCGCCACCGATTTGCCCGAACCCGAGATGCCGGTGACGAGCACGACCTGGCGCGGCGAGGACGCTTCGGCCGAGGTTGCGTTCGTCGAAGCAGTGGACGATGAAGCGGGCGACACAGCGGGCGACATTGCGGGCGACGCAGGCAGACTCATTGGCGTTGGAGTCGATTGCGCGCGTTAGGTTTCCCGCCGCCACCTTCGAGCATTTCCTGCGCGTGTGCAAGGCTCGTGCCCGACAGCCGCTCGCCGCCGAGCATGCGTGCGATCTCGGCGACGCGCGCCTCGCCCACGACCGCCTGCAGCGTGCTGAGCGTCGCGCCGTCGCGCATGGTCTTCGCAACGACATGGTGTTCGTCCGCGCTCGCGGCGACCTGCGCCAGGTGCGTCACCGCGAGCACCTGGCGGTCGCGGCCGAGCTGCTTCATCAGGCGGCCGACCGCTTCGGCCACCGCGCCGCCGATGCCGGCGTCGATCTCGTCGAAGATCAGGGTGCCCGCCCTTGCGTCGCCCGCTTCGCCCGCAGGCGCACCCTGGCCCGTCGTGGCCGTGACTGTGACCGCGATCGCAAGCGCGATGCGCGACAGCTCGCCGCCCGACGCGACCTTGGCCAGCGGCCGCGGCGTGCTGCCCGCATGACCGGCGACGAGGAACTCGGGTGATTCGTCGCCGAAGGACTGCGGGCCGTCGCTCGGCGCAAGCGAGATCTCGAAGCGGCCTCCGGCCATGCCGAGCTGCTGCAGCGCCTGCGTCACCGCGTCGGCGAGCTTGGGCGCGGCGCGGCGGCGCGCCTGGGTCAGCTTCTTCGCCTCACGCCGGTAGTCGGCGAGCGCTGCGGCGAGTGCGCGGTCGAGCGCGTCGAGATCGGTCGCCGCGTCGAGCGCCTTCAACTCCGTGCGCCATTGCTGTGCCAGCGCCGGCAGCTCGGGCGGCGCGCGGTGGTAGCGGCGGGCGAGGCCGACCCATGCGGCGAGGCGCTCGTCGAGCCGGCCAAGTTCATCCGGATCGGGCTCGGTGCGATGCAGATAGCTGGTCAGCGTGTGCGCCGCGTCCTGCAACAGCGCCTGCGCGCTGCGCAGCACCTCGGCCACCTGCCCGAGTTGCGGGTCGTGCGCTGCGACCTCGTCGAGAGCATCGGCCGCGTGGCCGGCCAGCGTGTCTGCGTTCGCTGCGGCGTCTGCGTTCGAATCGGCATCGGAAATCATCGCCAGCGCCGCCTGCGCGGCGTCGATCAGCGCCTGCGCGTGCGACAGCCGCGAGTGCTCCGTGTTGAGCGCTTCCCACTCGTCGTCGCCGGGCGCGAGCCTGTCGATCTCGCCGAGCTGCCAGGCGAGCCGTTCGCGCTCGCGCTCCAGGTCCGCCTGCTTGGTGCGCGCATCGTGCAAGGCAGCACCTGCCGCCTTCCAGCCGGCCCATGCCTGCGCGACGGCCGCGGTGTCGGCGCCGGCGTGGGCGTCGAGCAGCGCGCGCACGACGGCGGGGCGCGTCAGGCCCTGCCACGCATGCTGGCCGTGGATGTCGACCAGATGCGCGGCCGCCTCGCGCAACTGCGCGATCGTGGCCGCGCTGCCATTGATCCAGGCGCGGCTCTTGCCCTGGGCGTCGATCACGCGGCGCAGCAGCAGCGTGTCCTGCGCTTCGAAGCCGGCTTCGTCCAGCCACGAAAGCAGCGCGGGCGGCGAATCGAACTCGGCGCCAATCTCGGCCCGTGCCGCGCCTTCGCGCACCACCACCGCGTCGCCGCGGGCGCCGAGCGCGAGCTGCAGCGCGTCGACGAGGATCGACTTGCCCGCGCCGGTCTCCCCCGTCAGCACGGAGAAGCCCGCACCGGGCTCGAACTCGAGCGCCTCGACGATCACGAAGTCGCGCAGCGCGAGTCGCCTAAGCATGGTCGAAAGCGTGAGTCACTGCGCCTCGTGCCAGTGCAGCTTCTTGCGCAGCGTGGCGTAGTAGCTCCAGCCGCGCGGGTGCAGGAAGTGCACCTGGTGCTGCGAGCGGCGCACGCGGATGCGGTCGCCGGGCAGCAGGCTGGCGAGGCTTTGCATGTCGAAGTTCACGCTCGCGTCGCGGCCGGCGACGATCTGGATCGAGACGTCGCTCACGTCGGGCAGCACGATCGGGCGGTTCGACAGCGTGTGCGGCGCGATCGGCGCGAGCACCCAGCCGGCGATGCCCGGATGCAGGATCGGCCCGCCGGCCGAGAGCGCATACGCCGTCGAGCCCGTGGGCGACGCCAGGATCAGACCGTCGGCGCGCAGGTTGGCCATGAACTCGTCGCCGATGTCGATGCGCAGCTCGATCATGCTCGCGGTGTGGCTGCGGCTGACGACGACGTCGTTCAACGCGAGCGCCTCGAAGATCGTCCGGTCGTCGCGCACGACGTCACCCTCGAGCATCGTGCGGTGCTCGACCTCGAAGTCGCCGGCGAGCATCGGCGCGAGCACTTCCGCGAACTGGCCGACCGAGACATCGGTGATGAAGCCGAGCCGCCCCTGGTTGATGCCGACGAGCGGCATGCCGTAGCGCGCGAGCTGCCGTGCGATGCCGAGCATCGTGCCGTCGCCGCCGAGCACGACGGCGAGATCGCACTCGCGCCCGAGTGCGGCCGGGTCGAGCGCGCCGTAGCCGGTGATGCCGGTGGACAGCGCCGTCTGCTTCTCGAGCGAGACCTCGAGCCCCTGACGGACGAGGAAATGCGCAATCTCCTCGAGCACGCCGCGGATGCCGTGAGCCTGGTACTTGCCCACGAGCGCAGCATGACGAAAGCGGGTCGGCATGCGCGGGATTACACCACAGCACCCCGCGCGGCCAGAGGCCGAGAATGGGCCCTGAGCGAGCCCCCGCCCTAGAATGAAACCATGCTCGACGAGCGCGCCAAGACCCTGCTGAAGACCCTGGTCGAACGCTACATCGCGGACGGGCAGCCGATCGGCTCACGCACGCTGTCGCGCGCGAGCGGCCTCGAGCTGTCGCCGGCGACGATCCGCAACGTGATGGCCGATCTCGAAGAGCTCGGCCTGATCGCAAGCCCGCACACCAGCGCGGGGCGCGTGCCCACTGCGCGCGGCTATCGCCTGTTCGTCGACACGATGCTCACCGCGCAGCCGCGCAGCCTGAGCGACGATCCGGCGCAGCCCGCGCCGCAACTGCATCCCGACCAGCCGCAGCGCGTGATCGCGAGCGCGGCGCAACTGCTGTCGAACCTGTCGAGCTTCGTCGGCGTCGTGACGGCGCCGCGCAAGGCGAGCCGCTTCCACCACATCGAGTTCATGCGGCTGTCGGAGCGGCGCGTGCTCGTGATCCTCGTCGCCCCCGACGGCGACGTGCAGAACCGCGTCATCGTCACCGCGCAGGACTACACGCCGGCGCAGCTCGTCGAGGCGAGCAACTACCTCACCGCGCACTACGCCGGCCTCACGCTCGACGAGGTGCGCGAGCGCCTGAAGCGCGAGGTCGACGCGCTGCGCGGCGAGATCGCGGCGCTGATGCAGGCCGCGGTGCAGGCAGGCTCCGAGGCGGTGGCCGACAGCCAGGAGCAGGTCGTCATCTCCGGTGAGAGGAACCTCCTGACGGTGCAGGACTTCTCGAGCGATCTCGGCAGCCTGCGCAAGCTGTTCGACCTCTTCGAGCACAAGACGCAACTGATGCGGCTGCTCGACGTCAGCAGCCGCGCCGAGGGCGTGCGCATCTACATCGGCGGCGAGAGCATGGTCGTGCCGTTCGAGGAGCTCTCGGTCGTCTCCGCGCCCTATGTCGTCGATGGCCAGATCGTCGGCACGCTCGGCGTCATCGGCCCGACGCGCATGGCCTACGACCGCATGATCCAGATCGTCGACATCACCTCGCGCCTCGTCGGCAACGCGCTGAGCCAGAAGTAGCGCGCAGACCTGCGACCGCAACGACATCAGGTGCGGCTTCGCCGCGTTGCCGTCGTCGTTACTAGGCGCGGTAGCCGCAGGAACGCGTCAAAGGCACCGACGGATCGCTCTACACCAACTCAATCTGCACCTTGCGGCCCACCAGGGCTGCGGCGCGCTGGAGGGTCGAGAGGGTCACGTCGCGGGTCGGGTCGAGCAACCGGTCGACCTGCGACCGGCTGGTCTTGAGCAAGGCGGCCAGGCGCGCCTTGCTCAGCGATTGCTTCTCCATCGCGTCGGTCAGTTGCCAGACCACGACTTCCTTGATCGCGAATGCCTGGCTCTCTTCGAAGATGCCTTCCTCCTCGAGGAAACTGTCGAGACTCGTGCCGTGATGCTTCTTGCTCATGATTTCAACTCCAGGTGTCGTCGGCGCGCCAATGCCAACTCGTTGTCCGGTGTCTTCTGGGTCTTCTTGATGAATGCATGCAGTGCCACGAGCACACCCTCATCGAGGCACAGCAACACGCGTGCGATGCGCTTGCTTGGCAAGTCCGTGCGTATCTCCCAAAGCCCCTGCCCCATGGCGCGGCACAGCGGCATGCCCACGGGCCAGCGCCACTGCGCCCGCATCAAATCCTGACCGACCGCCTGCCGGTCTGCGCTGTCCAGGCCTTTGAGCCAGTCGCGGACTGGTTCTTTTCCGTTGTCGCTGCGATAGAAGACGAGCGGGATCTTGTGTGGCGCGTGCTCTGCCATCGATCATCCTTGGATCCAAGATGGTGTGTACCACAAAAGGTACACAAATGCAACCTGACTCTTCTACCCGCGCCCGTGCGAACGCCGGCAGCCCCGGTTCTGGTTCTATCTGGCGCGCGGCCGTACGCGATCTTTCGGCGCATGCCGCGCAGGCGGCGTCACCGCAACGGAGTTCTACTTCGGCGCTGTGTCGGGCGGATGGGGCGAGACCATGTCCTCGGCACGCACCCAGGCGTCGAACTGTTCGGCGCTGACCCAGCCGGAAGCGATCGCCGCCTCGCGCAGCGTGCTGCCCTTGGTGTGTGCCGCCTTCGCGATCGCCGCGGACTTGTCGTAGCCGATGTGCGGGTTCAGCGCCGTCACGAGCATCAGCGAGCGTTGCACCAGCTCCGCGATGCGCTCGCGTACCGGCTCGATGCCGCGCGCACAGTGTTCTTCGAAGCTGCGCGCACCGTCGCCCAGCAGGCGCACGCTTTGCAGCAGGTTGTGGATCAGCACCGGCTTGTAGACATTCAGTTCGAAGTTGCCCGACGCGCCTGCGATGTTGATCGCGACGTCGTTGCCGAAGACCTGCGTGCAGGCCATCGTCAGCGCCTCGCACTGCGTCGGGTTGACCTTGCCCGGCATGATCGAGCTGCCGGGCTCGTTCTCCGGAATGCGGATCTCGCCCAGCCCCGAGCGTGGCCCCGACGCGAGCCAGCGCACGTCGTTCGCGATCTTCATCAGCGACGCGGCGATCGTCTTCAGCGCCCCGTGCGCATGCACGATGGCGTCGTGCGCGGCGAGCGCCTCGAACTTGTTGGGCGCGCTGACGAACGGCGTGCCGCAGCCCTCGCTCAGCGCCGCGGCGACGAGCCGGCCAAAGTCGGGATGGGTGTTGAGCCCGGTGCCGACCGCCGTCCCGCCGAGCGCCAGCTCGCGCAGGTGCGGCAGTGCCGCGTCGAGGTGCGCGAGGCCGTGGTCGAGCTGCGCGACCCAGCCCGAGACCTCTTGCCCGAGCGTGAGCGGCGTTGCGTCCTGCAGGTGCGTGCGGCCGATTTTCACGATGTCGGCGAACGCGGCTGCCTTCGCTGCAAGCGTCTCGCGCAGTGCGGCGAGCGCGGGCTGCAGCGCCGTCTCGATCGCGAGCACGGCGGCGACGCTCATCGCGGTCGGGAAAACGTCGTTCGACGACTGGCCGCGGTTCACGTCGTCGTTCGGATGCACGAGCCGATCCATCCCGATCGCGCCGCCCAACAACTGCGAGGCGCGATTGGCGAGCACCTCGTTCATGTTCATGTTGGTCTGCGTGCCCGATCCGGTCTGCCAGACCGAGAGCGGGAACTCGTCGTCGTGGCGGCCAGCCAGCACCTCGTCCGCCGCGGTGACGATCGCAGCCGCCTTGGCCGCATCGAGCAGACCGAGCCCGGCGTTCACCTCGGCCGCGCAGCGCTTGACGCGGGCGAGCGCGCGCAACAGCTCATGCGGCATGCGTTCGGTCGAGATCGCGAAGTGCTGCAGCGAGCGCTGCGTCTGCGCGCCCCACAGGCGATCGGCGGGAACGCCCATGTCGCCAAACGTGTCGTGCTCTGTGCGCGTCGCCGTCATGGCAGCTTCCGTCGATGCCCGCAAGCCATCTCAGTGCACATCAACGCGCGTAGTAGGCGACGACGCGCGGGTCCTTGGCGATGCGGTCCTGGTGCTCGGCCAGTGCCGGCGCCAGACGGTCGACCAGATCGGTCGGAACGTGATCGAGCGTGCCCCTGGCCAGCCAGCGGGTCTGCACGAAGACCTTGAGGTCGGCGACCGTCATTCGCCCGTCGGCGAAGTAGCTGCCGCCACCGCGCGCAAGCAGCTCATCCGCCCCCTTGATGAAGGTCGACAACGGGCCCTTCACCAACTGCTCGCGCGCGATCTTCAGCGCCTCATCCTTCAGGCCGAAGGTGGCGCCCATGTGGTGCGAGATGTCCTCCACCGCGTCCAGCACCTCGTCGCAATACAGGGCCTGCATCGCGTCCTCGGGGTACAGGCCCGAAAGCCTGCCGACATGGCGGCACATCGCGTTGGACTGCGTGACGATCGAACCGTCGATCTCGAGCACGGGCACCGCCTTGAAGCGCAGCTTGTCGCGCAACGCGCCGAACTCTGGGAACGAGAGACGGTGATCCTCGAACGCGATGCCACCGGCATGAAAGGCGATGCGAATCGGTTCGGCGCGGCCGCCGTCGAAATCGAAGTACGTCAACTTGTAGTGCGGCATGCCTGTTCCTCCAGCTATCCGTGGGCGGCAGGTTACACGGCTTTGCGATCGGCCGCGCAGCGACAGATGGATTTGCGAGGCGCGCGCGAGAGCAGGGCAGGCTGCCGCGCTACCGTCGGGCTGGTACCGCGCGTGTATATCGGCGCACAGGATGCGAATCGGATGCGAGGGACCGGTGCCTACAATCCCCGCGAGCGGGCCGTTAGCTCAGTTGGTTAGAGCAGCGGACTCATAATCCGTTGGTCGTTGGTTCAAGTCCAACACGGCCTACCACCCCTCCCGAAATGTTGGCCGGAGCGCCGGTGCGGTCGGCGGCGGTCACGCCTTGATCGGAACAAGTCGACCAACGAATCACCGACGCTGCACCTGCTTTCAGCTGAGCGATAGCCATGTCGAGCCAGGATCCACTGACAGACGACGAACTCGAGGAACTCGATCGCTTCCTGCTTGATGCCGAGGGCATCGACGAGTCGATGGACATCTCCATGCTCGATGGCTTCTTCGCGGCGATCGTGTCGGGGCCGAGGACCATCCTGCCGAGCGAGTGGATGCGATGGGTCTGGGACACGGAAACGGGCGAGGACAGCCCGGTCTTCTCCAGCATGGAGCAGGCACAGCGGATCATGGGACTGTTGATGCGCCACATGAACGCAGTGGCAGCGGCGCTTGTCGAAACGCCGGACGAATACGAGCCGCTGCTGATGGAGAACGTCCGCGAAGGCGACCCGGTCCCTGTCATCGACGAATGGTGCATGGGCTACATGAAGGGCGCCAGTCTCGACCTTGCAGGGTGGCTCCCGATCACGGTCGGGCATCCCGACTGGCTGTCCACGATCATCCTGTACGGCACGGAAGAAGGCTGGGAGCGGCTGAAGAAGGCGGCTTTCTCGTTCGAAGAGCACAAGCGGCTGGCAGCCGGCCTGGGCGCGACTGCACGAAAGATCCACGCCCACTGTCTGGAGCAACGCAGGATCGACGCGGCGATGGGCGGCACCCCCGCCGCTATGCGCCGCGAGCCCATCCGCAACGCCGGCAAGGTCGGACGCAACGACCCTTGCCCGTGCGGATCAGGCAAGAAGTACAAGCACTGCCACGGTGCGGCGAATCAACTGCTTTGACGATTCGTCGGCCCGCGAGCGGTCGCTTTTCACGTCAGCGAGCTATCTCCAGTCGCTTCGGATCAGTTCCGTTGTGTCGCTGGGTAGGATGCCCCGGGACTTGAAAGCGAACCAATGGCACGACGCGGACGATCTGAGGCCAGCAAGCGACGAAATCTGAACGAGCTCGCTCCGAAGCTCATTGGCCTGGGCTTGCTGCTGGGGATTGTTCCCCTGTTTCTCGGCAAGTCGCCCTTCGGCGCCGCACTCAGGCCGATGGTCACGTTCGGATGGCTCTTGTTTGCCGCGGGTTGCGGACTGCTTTGGTGGCAGGTTCGAGGGAGACAACCGAAGGCCGCCGCTGTTGTCCGACCCGAGAAGAACGTGCACCCGCGGCCCTTTCGCCGCCCCGAGGAGGCGCTGCCACCGGTGGATCGGACCGCAACCGAATTCGAGCGCATGGTCGTGCAGTCGAAGGCCCGAAGCGCAAGACCTGAGGTTGTTCCCCAATCATGGAATGCTGCTGTCTTTGAAGTGATCGAGTGGCGTCGCTTTGAGGCGCTCATAGAGGCGCTGTTTGCTCAGGCGGGCTTCGAAACGAAGTCTCAAACACACGGGGCAGACGAGGGCATCGACATCTGGCTGTACTCGCGCAGCAACCCTGGTGCGCCAGTGAGCGTTGTCCAATGCAAGCATTGGCAAGGCAAGCGGGTCGGCGTTGACAAGGTACGCGAGCTGCGAGGCGTGATGGCGGCAAAAGGAGTCTCGCGGGGGCAGTTCGCCACGACTTCGACGTTCACCGACGATGCGATCAAATTCGCGAAAGCAAATGGCGTCAATCTGCTCGATGTGGAGGCACTTCTCGCACTTATCGCGCAGCGAACCGAGGAGCAACAGCAAGCGCTGTTGGCTATTGCCCTTGACGGCGACTACTGGCGGCCAACCTGCGTCAACTGCGGGACCAAGATGGTCGAGCGCACGCCGCGCAAAGGCGGTGTGGCTTTCTGGGGCTGCGAGAGCTACCCGAAGTGCAAGACAACGATGCCCATGCGCGGGGCAGTTGGCAGCGGGTGCGGTTCGGTCAGAACCGGACGAGCGTGATGGTGTTCAGGCAACTCCGGCTCGGCCAAGTGCTGCCACGCGTAGCGGCTATGCCACTTTCGAAATATGCCTTGCATCAGATATCAACGAGCAGCCCGCGCACCGGACCTTCGCACCCGGCCGCGCGCGCCATGCAACGGCGCAGCGTCGGCACCCTGCCGGGTCTGCTCTGAAGCCTTGCGGCACG
>JAMLIM010000022.1 GCA_023954175.1 Rhizobacter sp. | reverse complement strand
CCGGATCGCTCGAACGCGCGGCAAGTTCGGTTGCGCCGGCGAAGGTGGCGAGCGCGAACTGTCGGCCTTCTTCGGCGCTGAGCCCCATCTCCTTCGCCGCGGCCATCATCGCCTCGACGAAATAGAAGACGTAGGCCGGGCCGGAGCCCGAGAGGGCCGTCACCGCATCCAGATCGGCCTCCTGCCGCACCCACAGCGTGCGCCCGGTCGGCGCCAGCACCTGCTCGACACGCGTGCGGTCGTCGGCCGAGACGGCGGCGCGCGCGTACAGCCCCGCGATGCCCCTGCCGATCAACGCCGGCGTATTAGGCATCGCGCGTACGACGCGCTCGGTGCCTGCGGCGTGCGCGATCGCGTCGCTGCGGATGCCGGCCATCACGCTCAGGTGCAGTGCCTGAGCGACGTGCGCGGCGCACGGCGCGGCCGCCTCGCCGAAGAGTTGCGGCTTGACGCCCCACACGACGATGCCGGCGCGCGCAAGCGTCGCGTCGGCCGCGGCGAGCGGGGCGATGCCGAACGCGGTGCGCAGCTTCTCGCGCTGCGCCTCGAACGGCTCGACGACGAGGACCGCGGACGGCGCGAGGCCGCCCTCGATCAGCCCGCCGATGATCGCGCTGGCCATGTTGCCGCCGCCGATGAATGCAATGCTTTCCATGCCGTCAGTGTAAGCAGCGCGCCGCCTTCAACGCCGGGCGCCGACCTGCGCCGGTGCAGCGCCGCGGGTCGCGAGGTAGATGCTCGGCAGGATCAGCGCCGCGCCCGCCGCGTGATACCAGCGCGGCGCCTCGCCGAGCACGGCCCAGGCGGTGAACGCGGCATAGACGGGCGAGAGGTACATCACGAGGCTTGCGCGCGCGACGCCGAGTTCGCGCAGCATGTAGGCGTAGGCCTGGTACGACAGCACACCCGGCACGACGCCGGCGAGCACGATCAAGCCCCAGGCCTTGGCCGTGAGGGGCGGGCCCGGGCTGAACCACGCCTCGGCCAGCGTGAACGGCAGCAGCACGACGAGGCCGCCGAGCGCGATCGCGGCCAGCCGCGGCACGGCCGAGAGCGCCGAGTGCCATCGCTGCAGCAGCACGGTGTAGGCGACCCAGGACACGGCGGCGACGAGGATCCAGCCGTCGCCGATCGTGAAGCGCACCGCGAGCAGGTTGGCCGGCTCGCCCTTGGCGATGACGAACAGCACACCGGCCAGCGCCAGCCCCATGCTGGCGCGCTGCGCCATTGACAGCGGCTCGTGCAACAGGCGCGTGCCGGCGAGCGCGATCGCGACCGGCGTCGCCGCGTAGATCAGGCCGATGTTGGTTGCGCTCGTCGTGTGCGCGCCGATGTAGACGAAGGCACCGCAGATCCACATGCCGAGCCCGCCGAGCACGAGCATCTGCCGCCACTCATGGCGCCAGCCGGCAAAGCTCGCGACGAGCGTCGCGCCGGCGAACGGCAGCATCAGCACGAAGGCGAGCGTCCAGCGGCCGAACGCAAGCGCATGCGGCGCGATCACGCCGTCCGCGGCGCGCGCGATGATGTAGTTCGACGACCAGAGCGCCGGGATCAGCCAGAGCAGCGCGTGGGCAAGGCGATGCCGCTGGGTCGGCGTCAATGCAGGCCCGGGAGCAGGCCGGCAGGAACCGGCGATTCGTTGCGGCAGGGGCACGGCAGGCGGGTTGCGGTCACGGCGGAAGGCGCAATCGTCATCAGGGTGGGCAGAGTTTCGGAAAGTCGCTAGCGTATTTGCTGGCGCATTTGTTCGACGCCCGGATTATTCTCCGACTTCCGTCCCATCGAGCGAGGTTTATCAAGCATGAGAACCGACCCCTCCGGCATCGACAAGATCGACCTCAAGATCCTGCGCGTGCTGCAAAAGGACGGCCGGATTTCGAACCTCAAGCTCGCCGACGAGGTGCACCTGTCGCCGACGGCGGTGCTCGAGCGGGTGAAACGCCTGACGCGCGAGGGCTTCATCCTCGGCTACACGGCCCGGCTCAACCCGGACAAGCTCGGCGCCGGGATGCTGGTCTTCGTCGAGGTCGTGCTCGACCGCACGACGCCGGACGTGATGAATGCCTTCAAGGCGGCGGTGCAGGTGCGGCCCGAGATCCTCGAATGCCACCTCGTCGCCGGCGGCTTCGACTACCTGATCAAGACGCGCGTGGCCGACATGGCGGCGTATCGCGAACTGATCGGCTCGGTGATGTGGTCGCTGCCCGGCGTGCGCGAGACGCACACCTACGCGGTGATGGAGGAAGTGAAGAACACCGCGGCGCTCGCGCTATAGCGCGCCGTGCACGACAGGCACGACAGGTGCGGCGACGAGCTGCTGCGCCTTTTGCCGCCGCAGCTTCTCCTCGCGCAGCATCATGTGACGGGTGTAGGGCTTGTCGCGGCCCGAGAGCTCCAGCGCGAGGCGCGTCACCATGCCGTGCGTCTCCATGGTCGGCAGGGCCGACGAATTCAGCAGCAGCGCGGCGACAACCGTCGCCAGCAGCCAGCGCGGCAGGTGCGAATGCGGCGGGCGCCCGAGCGTGAGCGCAAGGCCGCTCGCGAGCGCGCCGAGCAGGAAACCCAGCAGCGCCTCGCTCGGCGAATGGGCGCCGACGACGATGCGCGAGAGCGCGACGAGCGCCGCCAGCATGAACGCAAACGCCACCGCGCCGATCCGAAGCCAGCGCGGCCCGCTGGCGGCAACGCAGCCCATCAGCAGCGGAAACACCGCCGCCGCATGCATCGCATGGCCCGAGAAGCCGGTGAAATTGAGGCGCGCGCTGCCGATGCCCCAGCCGATGAAGGCGATCTTGCTCGCGGTGGTGATGCCGACCGCCGCCAGGAGCAGCGCGAGCCAACCCGCTGCGCGCGCACGTTCGCCCGACCAGGCGAGCCAGGCGATCAGCGCCATGCCGATCGGCAGCAGCAGCTGCATCTCGCCCAGGCGCGTGAGGGTGTACCAGAACTCGGCCGGCAGCCGGTGCAGCGCGACGAGCATGGAAGCGGGCATGGGGCGCGATGTTACCGAGTGCAGCTGCCGCGAGGCCGATCTGGCGGCGGTCGGAAGTCACGCCGGCGCGGCCCGGCGCGCGGTCAGGTCACCCGACGGCTGGACGCGCGCCGAAGATTGCGGTGCCGATGCGCACCAGCGTCGCGCCCTCGGCGACCGCGGCTTCGAGATCGTCGCTCATGCCGATCGAGAGCGTGTCGAGGGGGACACTCTGCAACTCGGTTTGCAGCGCCGACAGCAGATCGCGCAACGCCCGATGCGGCATGCGCTGCGCCTCGAAGTCGGCCGCCGGCTCCGGAATCGCCATCAGCCCGCGCAGGCGCAGGCCGGGCAGCGCGGCGACGGCGCGGGCGAGTGCCGGCACATCGGCCGGCGCGACGCCGCTCTTGCTCGCTTCGCCGCTGATGTTGACCTGAAGGCAGACCTGCAGCGGCGCCAGATGCGCCGGCCGCTGCGCGCTCAGGCGCTCGGCGAGCTTGAGCCGATCGACCGAGTGCACCCAGTCGAACTGCCCGGCCACGACGCGCGTCTTGTTGCTTTGCAGCGGGCCGATCAGGTGCCACTCGATGTCGGCGCGCAGGTCCGCCAGCTGCGCCATCTTGTCCAGCGCCTCCTGCACGTAGTTCTCGCCGAAGGCACGCTGGCCGGCGTCGAAGGCCTCGCGCAGGCGCGGCGCGGCGCAGGTCTTGCTGACCGCGAGCAGTGTGACGCTTTGCACGGGCCGGCCGGCCGCGGCACAGGCCTGCGCGATACGCGCGCGAACCTGGTGGAGCCGGGAAGCGATCGTCGCCATAATGGGCCGCAAGTATCGCCCACGGCTTCGACCGCGGACCGTGGGCGCGCCGCCGCAGGCGCGGGCGCGGCGGGCGCCCGAACGGCTCAAGCCGGCGCCGAATCAACCGACATCGTTCCATGGACATCACCCAACTGCTGGCGTTTTCGGTCAAGAACAAGGCGTCCGACCTGCACCTTTCGTCGGGCCTGCCGCCGATGATCCGGGTCCACGGCGACGTACGGCGCATCAATGTCGAACCCCTCGAGCACAAGCAGGTGCACGAGATGGTCTACGACATCATGAACGACTCGCAGCGCAAGGCCTACGAGGAGACGCTCGAGTGCGACTTCTCGTTCGAGATCCAGGGCCTGGCGCGCTTTCGCGTCAACGCGTTCAACCAGAACCGTGGCGCGGGCGCCGTGTTCCGCACGATTCCGAGCAAGATCCTGACGCTCGAGCAGCTCAACACGCCCAAGGTGTTCGCCGAGCTGGCGTTGAAGCCGCGCGGCCTCGTGCTCGTGACCGGGCCGACCGGTTCGGGCAAGTCGACGACGCTTGCGGCGATGGTCAACCACCTCAACGAAAACGAATACGGCCACGTGCTGACGGTGGAAGACCCGATCGAGTTCGTCCACGAATCGAAGAAGTGCCTCGTCAACCAGCGCGAAGTCGGGCCGCACACGCTGTCGTTCTCGAACGCCTTGCGCTCGGCGCTGCGCGAAGACCCGGACGCGATCCTGGTCGGTGAAATGCGCGACCTGGAGACGATCCGCCTCGCGCTCACCGCCGCCGAGACCGGCCACCTCGTGTTCGGCACGCTGCACACCAGTTCGGCGGCGAAGACGATCGACCGCATCGTCGACGTCTTCCCGGCGGCCGAGAAGGAGATGGTGCGCGCGATGGTGTCGGAGTCGATGGTGGCCGTCATCTCGCAGACGCTGTGCAAGTTGAAGGACGGCTCGGGCCGCGTCGCGGCGCACGAGATCATGCTCGGCACCGCCGCGATCCGCAACCTGATCCGCGAGGCCAAGGTGGCGCAGATGTATTCGTCGATCCAGACCGGCAACAGCCTCGGCATGCAGACGCTCGACCAGAACCTCTCCGAACTGGTGCGGCGCAACATCGTCTCGCCGGCCGAGGCCCGCAGCAAGGCGAAGTTCCCCGAGAACTTCCCCGGGTAGCGGCGCATCACTGCGTCGCTTTCCGGCTGGGGGCGCAGGGCGGTAACCTGGAACAGGTTGGGCCTATCGAATGCAAGACGTGCTCAGCTCCGCCGATGCTTGGAAGTTCGCAGCGCCGCTGCTTGGTGCCGTCATGGCTTGGTTCACGAACGAATTGCGAAAGCGGCTCGCAGATCAGTATTTGCGGAAGGAGGCCCACTACAAGGAACTCATCTGTTCTTTGCGTGGCTTCTGCGTTGGAGTCGAGAAGGAGCACGCCATGGCGGTCTTTGTCCTCGCGATTCGCGCCGATCTGCTTTCTCGGAAACTACTCCGCACAACATCGCTCACTGAGCATGACTTCAGACACCTCCAGTCGAAATAGGTCCTCGTTGCAACCCGAAGTTCAACAACTGGTCCTGCCCTGTGGCATCTTCGGGGCGCAAGCAGCGAAAGGTTGAACATGTCCATTCCCGTCGAAGACCTTGAAGCGCAGGCGTTGAGCCTGCCGCCGGAAGATCGGGCCCGCCTCTTGGAGCGCCTGATCGCGAGTTTCGAGCCCAAGTCGCCCGCGCAGGCGGCCTGGATGCAGCTCGCCGATAGCCGCCGCGAGGAGGTCCGTTCTGGCCGCGCCCGGATGGTCCCTGGCGATGAAGCGCTCGCCCGGGTTCGAGCTCGATTGGCGTGACCTGCTGGATTCACCCAGAAGCTGAGGCCGAGTTGGGCGATGCCGCCGTCTACTACGCCGAGCACGCGAACGTCGCGGTAGCCGAAGCGTTCCTCGCCGAGTTCGAACGCGTACGAGACCTGCAGATCGAGAACCAGGCAAGGCGCGCACGGCGCGTTCGGGTTGCGCGTGTACCACTTCGATCGCTTCCCCTACACGGTGGTCTATGAAGAGGATGCACGTGGTCCACAGATCTACGCGGTTGCGCACCAGCATCGAGAGCCAGGCTATTGGCTCGAACGCACGTAACACCCAAAGGACACATCATGGAACGTGATCAGGCCTCCAAATTCGTCAACGACCTGCTGCGCCTGATGGTGTCGCGCAACGGGTCCGACCTGTTCCTGACGGCGGACTTCCCGCCGGCGATCAAGGTCGACGGCAAGATCACCAAGGTCTCGCCGCAGCCGCTGACCGGCCAGCACAC
Source organism: Rhizobacter sp. (assembly GCA_023954175.1). Lineage (GTDB taxonomy): Bacteria > Pseudomonadota > Gammaproteobacteria > Burkholderiales > Burkholderiaceae_C > CAIKUF01. The sequence goes on along the minus strand of JAMLIM010000022.1, from coordinate 42,096 downwards.
GCTGGCGCTGACGCGCGCGGTGATGAACGACAAGCAGGCGGCCGAGTTCGAGCGCACCAAGGAGTGCAACTTCGCGATCTCGCCGCAGGGCATCGGGCGCTTTCGCGTCAACGCCTTCGTGCAGCAGGGCAACGTCGGCCTCGTGCTGCGCACGATCCCGATGACGCTGCCGACGATCGACTCGCTCGCGCTGCCGCCGGTGCTCAAGGACATCGCGATGACCAAGCGCGGGCTCGTGATCTTCGTCGGCGCGACCGGCTCGGGCAAGAGCACCTCGCTCGCGGCGATGGTCGACTGGCGCAACGAGCATTCCTACGGGCACATCATCACGATCGAGGACCCGGTCGAGTTCGTGCACCCGCACAAGAACTGCATCGTCACCCAGCGCGAGGTCGGCATCGACACCGACGGTTGGGCCGCGGCGCTGAAGAACACGCTGCGCCAGGCGCCCGACGTCATCCTGATGGGCGAAATCCGCGACCGCGAGACGATGGAGCACGCCGTCGCCTTCGCCGAGACCGGCCACCTGTGCATGGCAACGCTGCACGCCAACAGCACGAACCAGGCGCTCGACCGCATCATCAACTTCTTCCCCGAAGAACGCCGCGCCCAGCTGCTGATGGACTTGTCGCTCAACCTGAAGGGCCTCGTCTCGCAGCGCCTGCTGCCGCGCCAGGAAGGCGCGGGGCGCATCGCGGCGGTCGAGATCATGCTCAACTCGCCATTGATCAGCGACCTGATCTTCAAGGGCGACGTGCCCGAGATCAAGGAGATCATGAAGCGCTCGCGCGAGATCGGCATGCAGACCTTCGACCAGAGCCTGTTCGAGCTCTACGAGAACTACGCCGTGACGATCGAGGACGCGCTGCGCAACGCCGATTCGCTCAACGACCTGCGCCTGCAGATCAAGCTCAACAGCGAGCGCGCGCGCAACACCGACCTCGCCGCCGGCACCGAGCACATGTCGCTCGTATAGTCGGGCGCTTCGGCGTCACGACGCTTCGTTGCAACGAGGCGGCCTCTGTCGGGGCCGCCTTTTTCATTCCCCACGCAGACCATGAACGACAGGACCTACGAAACCATCCCGGCGCGCAGCGTCGCCTTCCTCGGCCTGGGCGTGATGGGCGCGCCGATGGCGCGCCACCTCGCGCGCGCCGGGCATCGGGTGACGGTCTACAACCGCACCTCGTCGAAGGCCGAAGCGTGGGTTGCCGAGAACGGCGGCGCGCACGCGGCGACCCCCGAGGCCGCGGTTTCGAATGCCGGTGCGGACGCCGAATTCGTCTTCGCCTGCGTCGGCAACGACGACGACCTGCGCGCGGTGACGACCGGCCCGCACGGCGCCTTTCATGCGATGAAGCCGGGCAGCGTCTTCATCGACCATACGACGGCGTCGGCCGACATCGCGCGCGAAATGAGCGCGGCGGCGCGCGAACGCGGTTTCGAGTTCATCGACGCCCCTGTCTCGGGCGGCGAGATCGGCGCCGTCAACGGCGCGCTGACGGTGATGTGCGGCGGCGACGCCGCGGCCTTCGAGCGCGTGCGCCCGGTCGCGCTCGCGTTCGCCAAGGCGGTGACGCTGCTCGGCGCGAGCGGCGCCGGGCAGCTTGCGAAGATGGTGAACCAGATCGCGATCGCCGGGCTCGTGCAGGGCCTGTCGGAGGCGATCGCCTTCGGCGAGCGCGCCGGGCTCGACATGACCGAGGTGCTCGGCGTGATCGGCAAGGGCGCGGCGCAGAGCTGGCAGCTCGAACAGCGCGGACCGACGATGATCGAAGGCCGCTTCGACTTCGGCTTCGCGGTCGACTGGATGCGCAAGGACTTGTCGCTCGCGCTCGCGGAGGCGCGGCGCAACGGCGCGCGCCTGCCGGTCGTCGCGCTCGTCGATCAGTTCTATGCCGACGTGCAGGCCGCGGGCGGGCGGCGCTGGGACACCTCGAGCCTGATCACGCGGCTGCGCTGAACGCGCGGGGCGCAATCAGGGCGCGCTCAAGTCGGGATCAGGGCTTGACGGGCGATGTCGACGCCGCCGGCGCGCTGGTTGCCGCCGGCGCGGCCGGGGCTGGCGCCGGGGCCGGCGCGGGCGCCGGTGCACCGGACGCTGCCGGCGCACTCGCCGCGCCCGCGGGCGAGCTGGCCTTGAACTCGATCGCATCGAGCTCGGCCTGCGTGATGATCTGGAACACGCGCACGACCTTCACGACCCCGCCGACCGTGCGGGCGAGCTCGACGGCGCGATTCGCCTCCGGCTCGGTGACGATGCCCATCAGGTAGACGACGCCGCGCTCGGTCACGACCTTGACGGCGTTGAAGGTGGTCTTGCCGTCGACGAATGCCGCCTTGACCTTGCCGGTGATGATGGTGTCGTTCGAGCGCGTGCTCATCGAGCTGTTGGGCATCACGGCGACGTCGTCGACCAGCGAACGCACGGTCGGGATCTGGGTCGCCGCCTTCGTCACGGCGGCCTTGTCGGCCGCGGTCGGCACCTCGCCGGTCAACAGGACGACGCGGTTGTAGCTCGTCACGTTGACGTGGCCGCGATCGCCGATCGCGCCGTTGATCGCGCTGCTCACCTTCAACTCGTTGGACTGATCGTCGATCTGGGTGCCGGCGGTGCGCCGGTCCGTCGCCATCATCGTCGTCGCGGCAAACGCGCCGCCGACGACGAGGGGCGCGCAGCCGGCGAGCCAGGCGGACGCCGCGAGCGCCGCACACAGTGCGGTCAGGCGGAGTGAAGGGGCTTTGAAGGTCATGAGTTGTCCTGTTCGCCGAGCAACAGCAGATCGACCGCGTCGCAAAGGCAGTGAATGACGAGCAGGTGCACTTCCTGGATGCGCGCCGTGCGTTCGTGCGGCACGCAGACGTGCACGTCGGTCTCGCCGAGCGCCTCGCGCATGCGGCCGCCATCGCGCCCGGTGAGCGCGACGACCGTCATGTCCCGCGCGTGCGCCGCGTCGACCGCGGCCAGCACGTTGCCCGAGTTGCCGCTGGTCGTGATCGCGAGCAGCACGTCGCCGGGCGCGCCGAGGGCCTGCACCTGCTTGGAGAAGATCGAATTGAAATCGTAGTCGTTGCCGATCGCGGTCAGGATCGAGGTGTCGGTCGTCAGCGCGACCGCCGCCAGTCCCGGGCGCTCGCGCTCGAAGCGGCCGACGAATTCGGCCGCGAAATGCTGGGCATCCCCCGCCGAACCGCCGTTGCCGCAGACGAGCACCTTGCCCCCGGCGGTGATGCAGCCGACGAGCGCCTGCACCGCATTGGCAATCGGCCGGGCCAGCAATTCGGCAGCGGCGTACTTGAGATCGGCGCTGTCGAAGAATTGCTGTTGGATGCGTTGCTCGAGCATGGGCACGCATGATAAGACACGGCTTTCGCGCGCGAGGTTCCGCCGCTCGCCTGTCGTCTATCGCCTGTCGTCTGTCGCCTCGTGCGCTGGGACTGCGGCTCAGCCCCGCCCCGGCACCGTCACCCGGCCGCCGAGATGGATGCCGGCATCGAGCTGCAGCAGCTCGCCGGTCGTCGTGCGTGCGCCGTCCACCAGCCAGACGACCGACTCGGCCACGTCTTCGGGCGTGCAGGCGCGGCCGAGCGGGGTCGTCTGTTCGTAGTTCGCCTTCAGCTTTGCGTAGCCCTCCTCGCCAATGCCGTCGCTGAACCAGCGCGAGGTGATCAGCCCCGGGCAGACCGCGTTGACGCGGATCTCGGGTGCGAGCGCGCGCGCGAGGTAGAGCGTCAGCGCATTGACGGCGCCCTTGGACGCGATGTAGGGCACCGACGAGCCGATGCCGAGCGTCCCGGCGATCGACGACACGTTGACGATGCAGCCCGCGCCCGAAGCCTTCAGATGCGGCGTGCAGGCGCGCACCATCTGGAACATGCCGAGCGTGTTGACGCCGAGGATGCGCTGGAACGTCGCGGCGTCCACCGCGTCCCAGTTGGCGGCGCCGGCGAACGAGGTGATGCCTGCGTTGTTGACGAGCGCGTCGACGCGGCCCCAGCGGTCGACGGCGGCGCGCACCATCGCGCGGCACGCGGCGTCATCGCTCACGTCGGCGCGCACGATCAGCGCATCGGCACCGGCTTCGCGACAGGCCTGCGCCGCGGCTTGGGCCTCGGCCTCGCTGCGCGAATAGTTGATCAGCACGTCGTAGCCGCGCTGCGCCAGCAGCAGTGCGCTGGCGGCACCGACGCCGGTGGCCGATCCTGTCACAATAGCGGTCTTGCGTTGACTCATGGTGTCTCCCCCGTTCGAAGTGCAACGTTTAACGTCCGGCTAATCTCCCGCGCGCAGTATGAGCGCTCACGTCCGGGCACGAAAGTCGCAATGCAATCCCTCCGCGTTGTTGCGTTCGCCCCGTTCCAGCCGCAAGGCGCGGGGAGGTCGCATTGGGCGCGACGGATGGATTACGAGCCGCTGATTGCCCTTTGACGTACCGCCGTGAGTCAAGTGCCAAGACCTTCAACCCGTGCATGAAAGCACATCCTCAGGAGTGATTCGATGAAGTTCCACAAAATACTCGGCATCGGCGCGTTGATGCTGTCGTTCGCCGCCGGCAGTGCGTTTGCCGCGGACAAGGCCGCCAAGCAGGCCGAAATCATGAAGAACACGAACGCCGCGCTCGAGAAGTTCTACACGACCAAGCCCGAGCTCAAGGCCGCCACGGCCAAGGCGCCCGGCTATGCGGTGTTCACGACCTACGGTCTGAGCTTCATCGTCGGCGGCTCCGGCGGCGCCGGCGTGGTGCACGACAACAAGACCAAGAAGGTCACCTACATGTCGATCGGCGGCGCGAGCGCCGGCTTCCAGCTCGGCGCAACGCAGAACGACCTGCTGCTCGTCTTCAAGACCGAGAAGGCCATGAACTCGTTCATCGCCAACGGCTGGGGCGCAAGCGGCGCGGCCGGCGCAGCGGCGGGTGCGGACAACAAGTCGGCCGGCGGCACCGTCGGTTCGAGCGTCATGAACGACATCGACATGTTCACGCTGACGAAGAACGGCATCGAAGCCGGCATCGCCATCGGCGGCTCCAAGGCCTGGAAAGACGCCGACCTGAACTGATATCGCGCGGCCCGCTCGGCGGGCTGATCGCAGCGAAGCGCCCCACGGGGCGCTTCGTCGTTTCCGACGGTCGACTCTCGAAGGCCCGCGGCGCACGCAGCTCGGGCGACGTCGGACCTCGACCTTCAGCCCGCGTCGAAAGCCCCGCGCAGCCAGGTGATCTGGTCACCGTCGATCGCGACGACATCGAACCGGCACGCCGGCAACGCCGTGAAGCGCATCAGGTAGTGCTGCGCGGCGAGCACCAGGCTGCGCTGCTTGGCCGCACCCACGCTTGCGGCTGCACCGCCATGCGACGCGCTCGTGCGGCGCCGCACTTCCACAAAAACGAGCGTGCCGTCGCGTTCGCGCACGATGAGGTCGATTTCGCCGCCACGCCGGTTCGGCCCGCGCGCGACCCGATAATTGCGTTCCACGAGTTGGAGCCCGTGCGCAAGCAGATGCGCGAGTGCGCGGGCCTCGGCTTCATCTCCCTGGCGCTTCGTCGTGACCATCGATGCCTCTTTGCTGCTGCGCGCGGCGGCCGACGCGGCCGGCGCGCAGCAGTATCCCGCAGCGGCGCTCTATGTCGTCGCGACGCCGATCGGCAATCTCGCCGACCTCAGCCTGCGTGCGATCCATGTCCTCTCGATCGTCGATGCCGTCGCCTGCGAGGACACGCGCCACAGCGCGCCGCTGCTGCGCCACCTGGGCCTGGACAAGCCGCTCGTCGCGATTCACCAGCACAACGAGCGCGAAGCGGCGCCGGCCGTGCTCGCACGGCTTGCCGGCGGCGAGCGCGTCGCCTACGTCAGCGACGCCGGCACACCCGGCTTGAGCGACCCGGGCGCCGCCCTGGTCGCCGCGGTGCGTGAGGCCGGCCACCGCGTGCTGCCGATTCCCGGCCCGAGCGCCGCGCTGGCAGCGCTCAGCGTCGCCGGCGACGCGACAGCGTCGTCGTTTCGCTTTGCCGGCTTCCTGCCCACGACTGCGGGCGAACGGGGCCGCGCGCTGGCAGCGCTGCTGGCGCAAGCCGACGCCCAGATCCTGTTCGAGGCGCCGCACCGCATCGAGTCCCTGTGCCGGGCGCTCGGAGAGGCCGCGCCTGCGCGCCGCGTCACGCTGTGCCGCGAACTGACGAAGCAGTTCGAGACGGTCGTCACGCTCGACGCGTCAGCGCTCACCGGCTGGCTCGCGGAAGACGCCAACCGGGTGCGCGGCGAGTTCGTGCTCGTCGTTCATGCGCCCGAGGCGAAGGCCGCAGCCGGGGCGGATGCGCACGACGCGACGCTGCGCGTGCTGCTCGAGGCACTGCCGCTCAAGCAGGCGGTTGCGCTCGCCGTGCGGCTGACCGCCGCGCCGCGCAACGCGTTGTATGAACGTGCGCTGGCGCTGAAGGCCGCCGGCGACAACGCCACCTCGCCCTGAAGTCAGGCGGGGACCGGCTGCGTCGCCTTGGCCAGCAACCCGCCGTCGACCAACGCCTCCGCCACCGCCTGTGGGAGCGCTGTGTTCGGCACGCTGCCGATGAGTTCGCGCAGGGCCGCGTCCTCTAGGCGGTGCGGCCGTTGCCACAGGTAGCGCATCGCGAGCAGTTCGCGCCACATCGGCACGAACGGTGCGCCGAGCCGCATCAACCACCATGGCAGGCCGGCCACGCGCAGGGCGCGATCCGCCACCGCTTCGAGCGCACTGCGCATGTCGTCGCCGCTGGCGGCATGGCCGGCGAAGTGAAAACGGTGGTGGCCTTGGAGCTGCGCACGCTGGTCGGCGACTTTCACGAAGCTGCGCGCAAGGTCGGGCAGGTAGGCCCAGGCATGCTCGACGTCCGTCGGGCCGGGATAGACGAAGCGACCGGCGCCGATCTTCGACGCCAGGGCCAGATCGAACCAGGTGCCGCCCTGCCCGCCACCGAAGAAGTCGCCGGCCCGGATGACGACGCTGTCGATGCCCGTCGCGGCGGCCATGCGCGCTTCGGCCTCGATGCGGATGCGCGCCTTGGGCGTGTCGCCGCGCTCCGGCGTCGCGGGCGTCAGCACCGGCGGCAGTTCGCGACCGAAGTTGTAGACGTTGCCCGGCAGCATCAGCAGCGCGTGGTTGACCTGGGCGGCGGCGATGGCCGCATCCATCAGTGGCAGGGCCAGCCGGTCCCACTCCGTGTAGGGCGGGTTCAGGGCGTGGATGACGACGTCCGCCTCGCGCGCCGCCGAAGCCAGCGCGGCGCCGTCCAGCGCGTCGCAGCGCAACGCGTGGATGCCGGGCCGCGCCGAGATCCGGTCCGGCAGCGGTTTGCGAGCCTGCGCGAGCACGCGCCAGCCGGCGTCGGCGAAAGCCATCGACAGCGCCTGGCCGATGTGACCGGCGGCGCCCAGGATCAGGACCGTGGAGGGCATTGGAGACTCCGGGATCGAGTGAACATGTCGGCATTGTTGGCCTCCGCATCCTCCAGCGGAAGATGAATGATGGAATGGCTATCATTCATCTGTGAATATCAAAACCGCGCCTTCTCGGATGCCTTCCCGGACGCCTTCTCGGGCCTCTTCTCTGGCGTCTACCGAGCCCGACTGGTCCCTGCTGCGCGTCTTCCTGGCGGTGGCGGAGTGCGGCTCGCTCAGCCGCGCGGCCGAGGCGCTCGGCAGCAGCCAGCCGACGCTGAGCCGCCAGGTAACGGCACTCGAGGCACAGACAGGCAGCGTGCTGTTCGAGCGCTCCCGGCGCGGCGTGCGGTTGACCGAGGCGGGGCAGGCGTTGCGTCTGCCGGCCGAGCAGATGCGCATTCATGCCAGAGAGTGGTCGCTCACTGCGGCGGGTCGGGCGACGTCGCTGCGCGGCACGGTGCGCGTCACGGCGAGCGAGGTCGTCAGCGCCTATCTGCTGCCAGACGCCCTGCGCGCGCTGCGGCAGCTGCATCCCGAAATCCAGATCGAAATCGTGCCGAGCAACACGCTCGAGAACCTGCTCGAGCGCGAGGCGGACATCGCACTGCGCATGGTGCGGCCCGCGCAGAGTGCGCTGGTGGCGCGAAAGCTCGACGAGTTGCCGCTCGGCCTCTACGCGCGGCGCGACTATGTCGCCCTGCGCGGCGAGCCGACCCGCGCGACGCTCGACCAGCACGACTGGATCGGCCTCGACCGCTCGGACCAGATGCTGCGCGGCTTCCGGGCTGCCGGTTTCGAGGTGACGCGCGAGTTCTTCGCGATTCGCTGCGACAACCAGATCGTGGCGTGGCAGGCGGTTGTCGGCGGGCTTGGCATCGGTGTCGGGCTGCAATGCGTCGCCCAGCGTGAACCCGATCTGGTGAAGGTGCTGCCTGAGGTTGGCCTGCCCAGCCTGCCGCTGTGGATCACGGCGCAGCGCGAGTTGCGCGGCACGCCGCGACTGGGCGTCGTGTTCGATGCGCTGGCGGCGGCGCTGGCCATTCCCTTGTCGCCCGCCGATCGCGGGGCCACTCCTAGAATGGGCGATCGCTCCCCGAGGACGGCACCATGATTTCCCGCGAACCCACGATCGAACGCCTGGCCACCGCCCGCGCGCTGTTGCTCGAACCCTTCGGCCTGACCGACGCCGCCCTGTCGCGCGCGCTCAAGGCGATCGCGACGCACCGCATCGATGACGCCGACCTCTACTTCCAGTACACGCGCAGCGAAGGCTGGGGGCTGGAGGAAGGCATCGTCAAGTCGGGCAGCTTCGGCATCGACCAGGGCGTCGGCGTGCGCGCAGTGGCGGGCGAGAAGACGGCCTTCGCCTACTCGGACGACATCTCCGAGGCGGCACTGATGGACGCGGCGCAAACGGTGCGCACGATCGCCGCCGCCGGCCAGAGCCGCACCGTGAAGATCACGGGCCGCAAGCAGACGATCGCCAGGACGCGCAGCCTGTACGCGCCGACCGACCCGATCGCGACGCTCGACAGCACGCAGAAAGTCGCGCTGCTGGAAAAGGTCGAGCAGCTCGCGCGCGCCAAGGACCCGCGCATCAAGCAGGTGATGGCGGGCCTCGCGAGCGAGTACGACGTCGTCCTCGTCGCGCGCGCCGACGGCTCGCTCGCGGCCGACGTGCGCCCGCTGGTGCGGCTGTCGGTGACGGTGATCGCCGAGCAGATGGTGGAGGGTGAACTGCGCCGCGAATCGGGCAACGGCGGCGGCGGCGGACGCTTCGGCCTCGGCTACTTCCAGGACAGCGTGATCGAGAGCTACGTGCACGACGCGGTGAACGCGGCGCTGACGAACCTCGAGTCGCGCCCGCTCAAGGCCGGGATGATGAGCGTCGTCCTCGGCCCCGGCTGGCCCGGCGTGCTGCTGCACGAGGCGATCGGCCACGGGCTCGAGGGCGACTTCAACCGCAAGGGCTCGAGCGCGTTCTCGGGCCGCATCGGCCAGCGCGTCGCCGCCAAGGGCGTGACGGTGCTCGACGACGGCACCATCGCCGACCGCCGCGGTTCGCTCAACATCGACGACGAGGGCAACCTGACGCAGAAGAACGTGCTGATCGAGGACGGCATCCTCAAGGGCTACCTGCACGACTCGCTCAACGCGCGGCTGATGGGCGTCGCCTCGACCGGCAACGGCCGGCGCGAGAGTTACGCCGCGCTGCCGATGCCGCGCATGACGAACACCTACATGCTCGGCGGCGACCGGACGAAGGAAGAGATCATCGCCGGCCTGAAGCGCGGCCTGTACGCGACCAACTTCGGCGGCGGCCAGGTCGACATCACGAGCGGCAAGTTCGTGTTTTCGGCGAGCGAGGCGTTCTGGGTCGAGAACGGCCGCATCCAGTACCCGGTGAAGGGCGCGACGCTGATCGGCAACGGGCCCGACGCGCTGACGCGCGTGTCGATGATCGGCAACGACATGCGGCTCGATACCGGCGTCGGCGTCTGCGGCAAGGACGGCCAGAGCGTGCCCGTCGGCGTCGGCCAGCCGACGCTGCGCATCGACAAGATGACGGTGGGCGGCACGGCATGAGTTCCGAGCGCACGTTCGAAGAGGCCGCTTGGCCCGTTTTCACACGCACGCCGGGCCGTGCTACATTCGCGCCCATGCCTGTTTCGCGCACCTATTTCTTTGCGAACTTTTGGTTCTCGCACCGCCCGGCGGATGGAGAGGCAGGCGCATAGACGAAGCAGCGCAACGACTTCCAGGAACCGCCGGGCCCGAAAGCCCGGCGGTTTTTTCGTTTCAGCGCACCGAAAACATCGACAACACAGCGACAGGAGCCCGAACCCATGACCGCCAAATCCGCCGCCACCGCGCCCGAGGGCTGGTACGCGTTCACCGAACGCACGAGCCAGACCGACGACCAGCGCATCCAGGACGTCACGCCGCTGCCGCCGCCGGAGCACCTGATCCGCTTCTTCCCGATCGCCGGCACGCCGGCAGAGAAGCTGATCGGCCGCACCCGCGGCGCGATCCGCCAGATCATGCAGCGCAAGGACGACCGGCTGCTCGTCGTCATGGGGCCGTGCTCGATCCACGACCCGGCGGCGGCGCTCGACTACGCACGGCGCCTCAAGGCCGAGCGCGACAAGTACGCCGGCACGCTCGAGATCGTGATGCGCGTCTACTTCGAGAAGCCGCGCACGACGATCGGCTGGAAGGGCCTGATCAACGACCCCTACCTCGACCAGAGTTTCCGCATCGACGAGGGCCTGCGCATCGCGCGCCAGCTGCTCGTCGAGATCAATCGGCTCGGCGTTCCGGCGGGCAGCGAGTTCCTCGACGTCATCTCGCCGCAGTACATCGGCGACCTCATCAGCTGGGGCGCGATCGGCGCGCGCACGACCGAGAGCCAGGTGCACCGCGAGCTCGCCTCCGGCCTGTCGGCGCCGATCGGCTTCAAGAACGGCACCGACGGCAATATCCGCATCGCGATCGACGCCATCCAGGCCGCGGCGCGGCCGCACCACTTCCTGTCGGTGCACAAGAACGGCCAGGTCGCGATCGTGCAGACGCGCGGCAACAAGGATTGCCACGTCATCCTGCGCGGCGGCAAGGCGCCGAACTACGACGCCGCGCACGTCGCCGCGGCGTGCAAGGAGATCGAGGCGGCCAGGCTCGACTGCACGCTGATGGTCGATTGCAGCCACGCCAACAGCAGCAAGCAGCACCAGCGCCAGATCGATGTCGCGCGCGATGTCGGCGAGCAACTGCGCGCCGGCGGGCGCTGCGTCTTCGGCGTGATGGTCGAAAGCCACCTGCAGCCGGGCGCGCAGAAGTTCAACGCCGGCAAGGACGACCCGGGCAAGCTCGCCTACGGCCAGAGCATCACCGATGCGTGCATCGGCTGGGACGATTCGCTGACCGTGCTGCAGACGCTGAGCAGCGCCGTCGAGGCGCGGCGCGCGGCGCGCTGAACGCTGCCAATCCGCGAAGCCCTGCGAAATCGCTGCGGGCGCCGCGGGCGCGGCCGCGCGCGCGAAGAGGCTACGTTGCGTCGCGCTTCAACTTGTCGCTCTGCCAGTAGACGTCGTCGCCGGCCAGGCCGTCGAGATTCGCGCGGTTGAGCACGCGCGCGAGGACGAACAGCAGATCGCTCAGGCGGTTCAGATACTGGCGCGGCGTGGGGCGAACGTCCTCCGCGCGGCCGAGCGCGACGACGGCGCGCTCGGCGCGCCGCGCGATCGTGCGGGCGACGTGCGCGATCGCGGCGCTGCGCGTGCCGGCGGGCAGGATGAACTCCTTCAGCCGCGGCAGGTTCGCGTTGTAGTGCGCGAGCGCCTCGTCGAGCCTGGCCAACGCATCGCCCTTGAGCAATTCATAGCCGGGGATCGACAGCTCGCCGCCGAGGTTGAAGAGTTCGTCCTGGATGATGACGAGGAGCGCGCGCACGTCGTCCGGCAGCGGCTCGGCGCGCAGCACGCCGAGCGTCGAGTTGAGCTCGTCGACATCGCCCAGCGCCTCGATGCGCAGCGAGTCCTTCGCGACGCGCGTGCCGTCACCCAGGCCCGTCGTGCCGTCGTCGCCGGTGCGCGTCGCGACGGCTGAAATGCGGTTGGCCATCTCGTTGCTCCTTGTTCCGTCGCTCCGCGTTCAGACCGCCGCCAGCGCCTGGTCGAGGTCCGCGATCAGGTCGTCCACATGCTCGATGCCGATCGACAGGCGCACCATGTCCACGCTGACACCCGCCTTCGCCATCTCGTCCGGGCCGAGCTGGCGGTGCGTCGTCGATGCGGGGTGGCAGGCGAGCGATCTGGCGTCGCCGATGTTGACGAGGCGCGTGAAGAGCTTCAGCGCATCCTGGAACCGCGTGCCGCCCGCCAGGCCATCCGTCACGCCGAAGCTGATGATGCCCGACGCCCGCCCGCCCATGTACTTGCGCACGAGCGCATGGTCGGCGTGATCGGGCAGCCCGGCGTAGTTGACCCAGCCGACCTTCTTGTGCGCCTGCAGGTGCTTCGCGATCGCGAGCGCGTTGTCGCAGATGCGCTCCATGCGCAGCGCGAGCGTCTCGATCCCCTGCAGGATCAGGAAGGCGTTCATCGGCGAGAGTGCCGCGCCCATGTTGCGCAGCGGCACGACGCGTGCGCGGCCGATGTAGGCGGCGGCGCCAAGCGCCTCGGTGTAGACGACGCCGTGGTACGACACGTCGGGCTCGTTCAGCCGCTTGAAACGCGCCTTGTGCTGCGCCCACGGGAACTTGCCCGAATCGACGATCGCGCCGCCGATGCTGTTGCCGTGGCCGCCGAGGTACTTGGTGAGCGCATGCACGACGATGTCCGCGCCGTGCTCGAACGGCCGGCACAGGAACGGGCTCGGCACGGTGTTGTCGACGATCAGCGGGATGCCGTGGCGGTGCGCGATCTCGGCGAGCTTCGCAAAGTCGGTGACGTTGCCGAGCGGGTTGCCGATCGATTCGCAGAAGATCGCCTTCGTGCGCGCGTCGATCAGCGGCTCGAAGGATTTCGGGTCACGGTGATCGGCAAAGCGCACGTTGATGCCGAGCTGCGGAAAGGTGTGCGCGAACAGGTTGTAGGTGCCGCCGTAGAGCGTCGCGCCGGAGACGATGTTGTCACCCGCCTCGGCGATCGTCTGGATCGCGTAGGTGATCGCCGCCATGCCGGAGGCGACGGCGAGCGAACCGATGCCGCCCTCGAGCTCGGCGAGGCGCTGCTCGAGCACCGCGTTCGTCGGATTCATGATCCGCGTGTAGATGTTGCCCGCGACCTTCAGGTCGAACAGATCGGCGCCGTGCTGCGTGTTGTCGAACGCGTAGGCGACCGTCTGGTAGATCGGCGTGGCGACCGACTTGGTCGTCGGGTCGGGCGTCTGGCCGCCGTGCACGGCGATGGTTTCGATTCTCAATGCGTACTCCGTTCGGTGAAAACTCGAAGGCCAGTTTAGCGAGCCGTCCACGCGAGCCGCCTGCGGGGCGATTGCGGGGGTTTGCGGGGCGATTGCGCGAGGCGCGGGACGCTGACCGCACCCAGCGCGCAGCCAGCGTGCACGCGCAGCCCACATCCCTAGAATCGGACGATGCCCGCCCCGCGCGCGGCAACTGGAGGCCCACGATGAACGCACCCCTTCCCGCCCACGCCCTGCCCGAGGCCGCGATCCGCCCCGTCCCCGCCGCGATGCTCTCCGCGCTGCAGGCGCGCTTCGGCGAGCGCTGTTCGACAGCCGCCGCAGTGCGCGAGCAGCACGGCCGCGACGAATCGCCGTTCCCGGTCACGCCGCCCGAAGTCGTCGTCTTCTGCGAGAGCACGGACGACGTCGTCGCCGTCGTCAAGCTCGCCGACGAGCACGCGGTGCCGGTCATCGCGTTCGGCATCGGCTCCTCGCTCGAAGGGCATCTGCTCGCGGTGCAGGGCGGCGTCAGCATCGACGTGTCGCGCATGACCTCCATCGTGCGCGTCAACCCCGAGGACCTGACCGTCACCGTGCAGGCCGGCGTGACGCGCGAGCAGGTCAACGCCGACATCCGCGACACCGGGCTCTTCTTCCCGATCGACCCCGGCGCGAACGCGACGATCGGCGGCATGGCCGCGACGCGCGCGAGCGGCACGAACGCGGTGCGCTACGGCACGATGCGCGAGAACGTGCTCGCGCTCACCGTCGTCACCGCGAGCGGCGAGGTGATCCGCACCGGCACGCGGGCGAAGAAGTCGAGCGCCGGCTACGACCTGACGCGCCTCTTCGTCGGCAGCGAAGGCACGCTCGGCGTGATCACCGAAGTCACGTTGAAGCTCTACCCGCTGCCCGAGGCGGTGAGCGCGGCGATCTGCCACTTCCCGACGATCGCGAAGGCGGTCGAGGTGACGATCCAGCTCATCCAGATGGGCGTGCCGATCGCGCGCTGTGAACTGCTCGACGTGAACGCGGTGCGCGCGGTGAACAAGCAATCGAAGCTGGGCCTGCGCGAATCACCCATGCTGCTGATGGAGTTCCACGGCAGCGAGGCGAGCGTGAAGGAGCAGGCCGAGACGGTGCAGGCGCTGGCGAGCGATGCCGGCGGCGAGGACTTCGAATGGGCGAGCACGCCCGAAGAACGCACGCGCCTGTGGACGGCGCGGCACAAGGCCTACTTCGCCGGCATGCAGGCGAACCCCGGCAGCCGCAGCGTGACGACCGACACCTGCGTGCCGATCTCGCGCCTGGCCGAGATCATCGACGCCTCGGTGCGCGACGCCGACGCCTGCGGCCTGCCCTACTACATCGTCGGCCACGTCGGCGACGGCAACTTCCACCTCGCCTACCTCGTGAAGGAAGGCGACGCCGCGCAACGCGCCATTGCGGAAGATTTGAGCGAAAAGATGGTGCGCCGCGCGATCGCGATGGAAGGCACCTGCACCGGCGAGCACGGCATCGGCCTGCACAAGATGGGCTTCCTCGTCGAGGAAGCGGGCGACGGCGCGATCGCGCTGATGAAGAGCATCAAGCGCGCACTCGACCCGAAGAACATCATGAATCCGGGGAAGATATTCGCGCTTTGAGCCGTGCGGCTCAATTCCAATCCGAATCGGCGCGTGGTGGGTAAGGTCCGCGCGCTTGCGGACCTTTGTGCTACCTCGACAACGCGGGAACACTCTCGTCGCGCCCGTGCTGATGGGTCGGTAGCCGCAGGCGTCGTCAGCGCCGGCTCAACTACCGATTCTTCTGCGGAGTCGGTAGGCAGAAAATACAAGGCGTCACAAGCCCCACCAACTCACGAGATCCACCGCTCATCCGCGCGACACTCGCACTATTCTCGTGGCGCCAATCTGTGAGGCCCTCGCACCATGTCCCTCTATCCGACGATCATCCGCCCAGGTGCCAAGCTAGTTTGTAAGGGCTGCGAACGCGACTTTGAGGTGACCGTCGAATGGTTGGCGACTACTCGAGAGAAGCACTTTCCGAAGCGTGTCCACAATGTCTTGTACGAAGAGGATGTTCGTCGCTTGAAGTGCTCCTCCTGTGGAGCAAGAGACACAAGGGTGATCGACCCTCCATTACAGGAGACCACAACGCAAGTTAGCGGCAGCTGGGGCGATATTCCGTTCTACCCAGATTGGCGAGATCAAGGATGAGTAGAATTCTTGCCCTTCAGCAGCGCCTCGCAACATGGTGCAAATCTAAGCCGCTTGTCGCTCGCGCGTGGATTTTTGGTAGCCGCGCTCGCGGCGAAGCAAGAGACGGCAGCGACATCGACATCGCAATCGAACTCGACCTCACGGCGACCGCAGGCGTCGACGACAGCGGGGGGCTCGCAACATGGATGTTCGAAACACAGACTTGGGAAACGGAGTTGTCGGCACTACTCCCATTCGAAGTCGACCTTGAACAGTACATCGCAGGCCAGACACCAAGCATTACTGCCGCGTTGGATGAGTCCAGCGTCTTGGCGTACCAGAAGTCATGACAAGCAATGCCGAACCGCGGTGACGCCTAACACCTCGCTCAAGCGGAGCGCCATCGGCAGGCCACCAGGCCCGGTCTGTGGCCCGCTACTTTCTCCGCGGCCCGGGCCTGGCGTCCTGCCGTCGTCGCCCGCTTAGCTCGAACGTTTGAAGGCTTGAAGACAATGCGCCGCCTGATCCCGGCTCCAGTCTTGTCGGTCTGCGCCGAAATCGCCGCAACACGAGAGTCACACGCCACTCTGGATAGCCTGTTCACCTATGCGGGTGCGCCCGGAGACCCGCCGGCCGGAAGCAAGCCGGCCAAAGCCCAAGCGTGGCTGCGCATCACCAACAAGGACGAAACTACAAAGCCTTTGGAAGTCTTGGGGCGACTCATTGAGAATTACATGGAAGCACCGCTTGATCCGGAAAACACCTGGGATCATGACCGGCTGAAAGATCGCGAACGGATCGGGAAGATATTGGCGCAATGCGAGCTTCAGTACATCAAGGGTGGCAAGGTAGTCGGGGCGCTCGGCGCCCCGTCCCGCACGCTGGAAGAGTTCATCAAGGATAGCGACCTTGCGTCCATAGATTCCGAGTTCAATCGCGCCCTGTCCAACGTTGAAACCAACCCACGCGAAGCCGTCTCCGCCGCCAGCAATATCCTCGAGTCAGTATGCAAGGTTTACATCTCTGAAGAGGGGCTCGAAGCACCGGCGAAGCAAGACCTGAAGCCGGTTTGGACGCTCGTTCGGAAGCATCTCGGGTTCGACCCCAGTACCGTGGAAGATCAAGACCTCCGGCAGATTCTCTCGGGCCTCATATCCATTACTGAAGGGATCGGCGCCCTCCGCACCCATGCAAGTTCAGCTCACGGTGCAGGAATGAAGGGGTACAAGCTTGAACCGCGCCACGCACGTTTGGCAATTCATTCAGCTCACACGGTGGCTCTGTTCATCCTTGAATCCTGGCGCAAGAAGAAAGGCGCCTTCTAACACTTCGCATATGGACTCCCCCGCCAACGCCAGCGACTGATCGATTGGCTGAGGCGAACCGTGCACCTCCTGACAACGCAGAACAGCCATTCGCTGACCGAGGGTGATCCGGCCTGAGAACTACAGCACGCTTCAGGAGAGCCAATGTTTGACCACGTCAAGTTCGGCGTCAGCAACTACGCGGAAAGCAGATCCTTCTTCATCAGCGCGCTGCAACCGCTCGGCGTCACGGATGTGAAGGAGTGGCCGCCAAATGGTGTCGAGCTGAGCCAACCAAAGGGCAAGGTCTCATTGTGCTTGTATGAAACCGAGGAGAAGCCGGCGCATCTTCACTTGGCGTTCGTGGCCGAGAGTCGCCAGCAAGTCGAAGCTTTCTATCGCGCGGCTCTGGCGGCGGGTGGCAAAGACAATGGTGCGCCTGGTCTGCGCCCGCACTACCACGCGAACTACTATGCAGCCTTCGTCATTGGTCCTGACGGGCACAACGTCGAAGCGGTTTGTCACGAACCGGAGGCGTAACCCGTCCTTGCACCAAACCTTGCCTTCGGCAAGCCGCTGCCAGCAGATCGGCTGTTCATAGGAGTGTCTTCATGAGTCGGGCAGAGTCTTGATACCTACGGCCGCAATAGTCGGAGTCGTGGTCGTCGTTGCCCTGGTTGTCTTCTTCTGGCGGCGAAGCGGGGTCGGCTCTGGCCGCACGCTCGGAAATCGCGTCGCCGCGCACATCGGAATTCAGAGGAGCCTGTTCTATTCCCTCCTGGACCATGGCGTCAAAGGTTCGTCCCGTGACCTCTTGGCTTCTCTTGAGAAGTCGAAGCTGAGTCTGGATCAGGCCAGCGTAGAACTTGGCCCTTCACTGTCCAGAGGAATCGAGCGCTTGGAGGCGCACTTCGGTCCGCAGGAGATGGTCGACGAGGCCAAGCCCATTGTGGCGAGACTTGTTTCAGCGTCTGAACGGAAGCCATGAAGGTCGGCAGGTGCACGCGTGCGCGACACCTATCCACTCGCATAGGGACTCACCCCGTCCGTGTCAACCACACACGTTCGGCAGCCAGCGGCATCTGCACCCGCTCCGCATCGCGCCCGAGCCCCGCGCCGGCGAGTGCATCGGCGACGGCGTTGACGGCGGCCGGTAGTGGCCTCACACGCGAGCACGTAGCAGGAGGCACCATATGCCCGGACACCGGATCTTCGCGATGCCGTTCGCTGCGGTCTATCCGATGTACGTCGGGAAGGCCACGCGCAAGGGCCGCACGAAGCAAGAGGTGGATGAAATCCTGCGCTGGCTGACCGGCTACGACCAGGCGGCGCTGGAAGACCGGATCGAGCGCAAGATCGACTTCGAGACCTTCTTCGCCGAGGCGCCTGCCATGCATCCCAACAGTTCACTCATCACGGGCGTGGTGTGCGGTGTGCGCGTGGAGGAGGTCGAAGACCCGTTGATGCGCAGGATCCGCCAGCTCGACAAGCTCGTCGACGAACTCGCCAAGGGCAAGGCCATGAAGAAGATCCTTCGGGAATGACGCGCACCGGTTGCAGCGCCGGCAGCGCGTACGCGGTGGGAATCGGTGTCGGCGCCGTCGGCACGGCAGCCCTCGGCATCGTGCTGTACTGCGAGCCCGCGACCGCCGGCCGTCTGCCGCCACCATTCACCAAAACCCGGAATTCAGGAGGTATCGAATGTTCAGTCACGTGATGGTCGGGTCGAACGACATCGACCGCTCGCAGCGCTTCTACGACGCGGTGCTCGGCGTGCTCGGGGCGGGCGGGCCGCTGCGAAACACGGCAGGCAGCGGGCACGTCCGGCTCTTCTACCGGCATGACGGCGGCACGTTCTGCGTCAGCGAACCGATCAACGCCGAGCCGGCGAGCTTTGCCAACGGCGGCACGATCGGCTTCAAGTGCGCCACGCCCGAACAGGTGCGCGCGTTCCACGACACGGCGGTGGCGCACGGGGGGACGTCGATCGAGGACGCGCCGGGGCTGCGCGAAGGCACGCTGGGTGCCATGTACCTGGCCTATGTGCGCGACCCCGACGGCAACAAGCTCTGCGCGCTGCACCGGCCCAAGGCGGCCGGCTGAGTCGGCGCCGCGCAGGCATGCCCCGCTTCACCGTTCTGCTGCGTGGCGTGAACGTGGGCAAGGGCAAGCGTGTGCCGATGGCCGGGTTCAAGCGGCTGCTCGAGGAACTCGGCTGCACCGACGTGCGGACGCTGCTCAACAGCGGCAACGCCGTCTTTGCCAGCGCCGGGCGCTCGGGGGCAAGGCATGCCCAGGCCATTGCTGCAGAGGTGGAGCGCAGGTTCGGCGTGCTCACGCCCGTCATCGTCAAGTCGGCCGCGGAGATGGCGGCGATCATCGAAGGCAACCCGATGGTTCCGCCCGAGGCGGAGCATTCGCGCTTCCTGGTGGCGTTCGGGCAGGACGCGGCGGCGCTCGCATCGCTGGCCCCGCTGCTGCCGCTCGCGAAGGCGCCGGAGCGCCTGGTCGTCACCGCGAAGGCCGCCTACCTGTACTGCCCCGCCGGCCTGCTGGAGAGCAAGGTGGGAGCGGCGCTGCTCGGCAGGGCGGGCAGTCGAGTCACCACGCGAAACTGGGGCACGGTGCTGAAGCTCGGTGCGATGCTGGAGGCGGTCTGAACGTGCACTCGACGCGAGCGAGCCCGGCTTCCACCTGGGCGGCGTCAACGGCAGGAAGTTCGCCCTCTACACCCCCGCTATACGTCGCCGAAGCGACGCCAGCGCGCTGCGCCGGCAGCCTTCACGCGATCACCTTCGCCCCGAAGTCGCCCGCGAGAGCACGCCACACACGCTCCCCAGTCAGCGGCATCTGCACCCGCTCCGCATCGCGCCCAAGCCCGGCGCTGGCGAGCGCATCGACGACGGCGTTGACGACGGCCGGGGTCGCGCCGATGGTGCCGAGCTCGCCGACGCCCTTGGCGCCGAGCAGGTTGGTGGTGCACGGCACCGAGGTGTCGAACGCGGTCTTGAAGCCGATGAAGGTGTCGGCGTGCGGCAGCGCGTAGTCCATGAAGCTGGCGGTGACGATCTGGCCGCTGTCGGCGTCGTAGATCACCTGCTCGCTCAGCGCCTGGCCGATGCCCTGCACCGCGCCGCCTTCGATCTGGCCGCGCACGATGGTGGGGCTGACGATGCGGCCGATGTCGTTCACCGACGCGTAGGCGGCGACGGTGACGGCGCCGGTCGCGGGGTCGATCTCGACCTCGCAGACGTGGCAGGCGTTGGGCCAGCTCGGCGCGCCGGCCGTGGCGTCGCCCTGTGCAGTGATGCGCGCGGTGGCCTGCTGCGCGGCGAGATCGAACAGGCCGATGCCGACATCGGTACCGACGACCGAGAAGCGCCCGGCGCGGTAGTCGATGTCGGCGGGCGCGACTTCGAGCGCTTCGCCGGCGAGCGCCTTGGCGTGCTCGATGGTGCGCTCGGAGGCGACCTGCACCGCCGCGCCGCCGGTGAAGAGCGAGCGTGAGCCGGCGCTGCCGAAGCCGTTGGCGCGGTCGGTGTCGCCCTGCACGATGCGGATGTTCTCGATCGGCACGCCGAAGGTGTCGACCGCGAGCTGCGCGTAGCTCGTCGCGATGCCCTGGCCCATCGCTTGCGTGGCAGAGACGAGCTCGATGATGCCCTCGGGCAGCACGTTGACGGTGACGTTCTCGGCCAGCGCCATGCCGCCGGTCCATTCGAGGAAGGTCGCGATGCCGCGCCCACGCAGCAGGCCGCGCGCCTTCGACGCGGCGCGGCGCGCCTCGAAGCCGCTCCAGTCGGCAAGTGCCAGGCCCTGGTCAAGGATCTTCTCGAACTCGCCGACGTCGTAGACCTGCGCCATCGGGTTGGTGTAGGGCATCTGCGCGGGGCGGATCATGTTGCGGCGGCGCAGCTCGGCCGGGTCCAGCCCGATCTCCCGCGCGGCGGCGTCCATGAGTCGCTCGACGGTGTAGATCGCCTCCGGCCGGCCGGCGCCGCGGTAGGCGCCGGTCGACATGCAGTTCGTCATCACGGCGGTCAGGTGCAGCGAGATGACCGGGATGTCGTAGATGCTCGTCGTGACCCACGGCCCGATCATCAGCGGGATTGCGACGCCCGTCAGCGTCGCGTAGGCGCCGACGTTGGCGAACGAGCGCAGGCGCAGCGCGAGCACCTTGCCGTCGGCGTCGAGCGCGAGCTCGGCGCGGCCGACCTGGTCGCGGCCGTGGACCGAGGCGGCGAACTCCTCGAGACGCTGGGCGCACCATTTGACGGGCCGCTGCAGGCTGCGCGCGGCGTGGGCGACGACGACCTCCTCCGGGTAGAGGCCGGTTTTCATGCCGAAGCCGCCGCCGACATCGCCGACGCGCACGCGCACCTGCTCGCCCGTCAGGCCGGGCAGCGCCGCGGCGATGCCGTCGCGCACCGCGGTGGGCATCTGGCTCGAGAGCGTGACGATGATCCGGCCGGCATCGATCTCGGCCAGCACGACGCGCGGCTCCATCGTGCTCGGCGCGAGGCGCTGGTTGACGAGGTCGAGCGCGACGACGTGCGCCGCGCGGGCGAAGGCGGCATCGGTCGCCGCGGCGTCGCCGTGGCGCATCTCGGCCGCGATGTTGTCGGGCGCGGCGTCGCACAGCACCGGCGCGCCGGGCGCCATTGCGGCAAAGACATCGACGACGGCGGGCAGGTCCTCGTAGTCGGCCAAGATCGCTTCGGCGGCGTTGTGCGCGGCCTCGCGGCTTTCGGCGACGACGGCGGCGACGGCCTCGCCGACGTAGCGCACGCGGTCGACCGCAAGCACATGGCGTGCGGCCGTCGCGCCGGGTGAACCGTCCGGGCGCGGGAAGGGGAGCGGGACATTGATCGGCTTGACGCCGGCCGCCGCCAGGTCGACGCCGGTGAAGACGGCGAGCACGCCGGGCATCGCGCGTGCCGCGGCCGCATCGACCGACAGCAGGCGCGCATGCGCGTGGGGCGAGCGCAGGAAGACGAGGTGCGCCTGCCCGGGGCGCGTCAGATCATCGGTGAACTGGCCGCGGCCGGTGACGAGGGCGGGGTCTTCGATGCGGCGCACCGTCTTGCCGCTGCCGAAGCGGCCGACTTCGATCGGGGCGTTCATGGCTTGCCCCCGTTCGCCGCCAGCGCGCCGGCGGCCTGCTGCACGGCGGCGACGATGTTGACGTAGCCGGTGCAGCGGCACAGATTGCCTTCGAGCGCCTCGGCGATTTCCGCCGCGTCGGGCTGCGGGTTGTCGGCCAGCAGGCCGAGCGCGGACATCATCATCCCCGGCGTGCAGAAGCCGCACTGCAGGCCGTGGCAGGCGATGAAGGCTTCCTGCACCGGGTGCAGCGTGCCGTCCTCGCGCGCCAGGCCTTCGACGCTCGTGACACTGGCGCCCTGCACCTGCAACGCAAGCAGGCTGCAGCTCTTCACCGCACGGCCGTCGACGAGCACGGTGCACGCGCCGCACTGTGCGGTGTCGCAGCCGACATGGGTGCCGGTCAACGCGAGCGGCCCGCGCAGCAGGTCGACGAGCAGGGTGTGCGGCTCGACCTCGATCTCGATCGGCTTGCGGTTGACGGTCAGGCGCAGCGGCAGGGGCATGGCGAACCTCGGCGGGAAGGGGCAAGGCCGCATCGTAGCCACTGTGGCCGGCCGTTGCCGCGCTTGACGACGGCGCGCCGCGGCGCGACATTGACGCCACCCGTGCATTGGAGATCTCCGCCATGCCCACGATCGACGAGCACATCGCACAGCGCCTGCGTGAGTCGCAACGGAGCGGCGAACTTGCAAGGGCCAGAAGCTACGGCAAGCCGCTGGCCTTCGGCGACGGCTACTTCGAAACCCCCGAAGAGCTTCGCCTCGGCTACAAGATCCTGAAGGACGCCGGCTACGTGCCGGCCGAGGTCGAGATGTTCAAGCAGGTCGCCGCGCTGCGCGAGCAGTTGCAGTCGGCGAAGGACGAGGCGGAACAGGCCGCGCTGCGCGCCCGCATCTTCGACCTCGGCCAGCGCATTGCGGTTCGGCTCGAGAAGCTGCGCAACACGCGCAAGCTCTAGCCGGAACCCGGCACGCGGCGCCGCCTACACCAGCGGCGCGGCCAGGCCCTCGGTCGCGAACGCACGCTGCACGGCCGGCCGCGCCAGCACGCGGTCGAGCCACGGCCCGAGATGCGGCAGGCTGCGCGCGGGGCGGGCGAAGCCGCGCGTCCAGCGGCACAGCACCATCGCGTAGAGGTCGTTCGCGCTGAACCCGGCGCCACCGAGCCACGGGCCGCCGCGCGCGAGTTCGGCGTCGAGCTGATCGAGCAGCGCGCCGATCTTCGCTTCGGCATGGGCCTTGACCTGCGCGATCGCCGCTTCGTCATCGGCCCAGCGCTCGGGGTAGAAATAGATGATCAGCGTCGACTGAAGGGTGTTGGTCAGCCACATCAGCCACTTCGTGAAGTGAGCGCATGCCAGCGTGCCAGGCGCCGGCGCAAGGCCGGATTGCGGATGCGTGTCGAGCAAATGCAGGCAGATCGCCGCCGTTTCGTAGAGCACCAGATCGCCATCGACGAGGACCGGGATGAGCCCGTTCGGATTCATCTTCAGGTACGCGGGCGCCTTGTGCGCCCGGTTGGCGCGATCGACGAGCTTGAGCTCGAACGGCAGGCCGAGCTCTTCGAGCAGCAGGTGCGGGATCAGGCTGGCGTTGCCGGGGAAGTAGTGAAGCTGGATCATCTGGGGCTCCCGGTTTGACGGCCCCGTGCATGCGGGATCAAGCACGCAGGCGCCTTGCCGGGTTTGTCGCTGGGGCACCGATTCTGCACGGCGGGCGACGCGCCCGAACCGCGACGCCAGCGTGCGGACGCGCCGCGACCCGCAGCTGGGATACTTGCCGCCTGGCGCGGCGGCGCATTCCCGGCGAGGCGCCAGGCCAGAGGCTCTCCGAACGCGAAGCACATCACATGAACCTGCACCGGAAACCCGCGCCGTGAGCGCGCCGCCCACGCGATCCGGCGCGGCGTTGCGGCGGGCCGCGGTGACCGGCGCAAGCGGCTTCATCGGCCGCGTGCTGTGCGACCAGCTGCTCGCCCGCGGCATTGCGGTGCGCGCCCTGGTGCGCGACGCTGCGACACCGCTGGCCGCCGGCTGCGAGCGCTGCGTGATCGGCGACATCGCGCGGCCCGGCGTGCCCTGGGGGAACGCGCTCGAGGGCGCCGACGCCGTGTTTCATCTCGCCGCGATCGCCCACGAACCGCGCGCCGCGCCGGGCCGGCTGCGTGCGGTCAACGTCGATGCCACCGCGGCGCTCGCGCGGGCTGCGTTTGCGCAGGGCGCGCGCGTCGTGTTCGCAAGCTCGATCAAGGCCAACGGCGAGGCGAGCGCGACGCCCATCGACGAACGCTCGCCGCTGGCCCCCACCGAGCCCTATGGCGCCAGCAAGCGCGACGCCGAGCGGGCGATCGAGCAGGCCGCGGCGCAAAGCGGCGGGCACTGGATCGCGCTGCGCCCGCCGCTCGTCTATGGCGAGCTTGAACGCGCGAACTTCGCGCGCCTCGTGCGCCTCGCGCTGTCCGGGCTGCCGCTGCCGCTGGCCTCGGTGCGCAACCGCCGCAGCATGGTCTACGCGGGCAACCTTGCCGACGCGCTGCTGCACGCCGCGTCATTGCCCGCGCCTGCGAACCGCGCCTTTGTCTTCAGCGATTCACCGGCGCACTCGATCGGCGACTGGCTGGCCGTGATTGCGCGCGCGGCCGGCCGCGCGCCGCGCCTGTGGCCGATGCCGCCGGCCGTGCTGCGCGTCGCGGCCCTCGCCGCCGGCAAGGCGCGGATCGCGCAGCAGTTGCTCGACTCGCTCGAAGTCGACGGCAGCGCGTGGTGCGCGTTCGGGGCCTGGCACGCCCCGGTTGCGCAGGGCGACGCCATCGCCGCCACGGTGCGCGCGCTGCGCACCTGAGTTTGCGGCAATATGACCGCACGGGTCGGTGCAGGCGGGCTGGCACGCAGGCGACGCGTGGGGTCGCCGATATACTGATCCGCGATCGGCGCGGGCCTCGGGTCGCACGAGGCCGCCGGGTTGGCACGCATGCCTTGCGTGGCGCGCGCGCCGAAATGAAGGAGCTGAAGGGTGGGGAATCTGCTGGCGTATCGCTATGTCGTCTGGGCGCTACTGTGCTTCGTCACGCTCGGCGGCTGCTCGACGATGCCCGACGATCGCAACATGTCGCTCGCCGCCACCGCGCAACCGGCTGAAACCTGGTCGCGCAAGGCACCGAAGGTCGAACCCGGCAAGTCCTTGTACCGACTGCAGGTGGGCGACACGATCGACGTGCGCTTCGGCTACGCGCCCGAGCTCAACGAGTCGCTGACGGTGCGGCCCGACGGCCACGTCTCGCTTGCCTGGGTGGGCGAGGTGCAGGTGGCCGGGCTGACGCCGGTCGAGCTGAGCGCGCAGCTGCAACAGGCCTACAAGCCGGTGTTGAGCAACCCGCGCATCGACATCATCGTGCGCAACGTGCAGCCGCAGCGCGCCTATCTTGCCGGCGAAGTGGCGCGCCCCGGCGAGGTGCGCATGAACGGCCCGATGAGCGTGTTGCAGGCGATCGTCTCGGCCGGCGATTTCTCGCTCGACGCGCAGCGTGACAGCGTCGTCGTGATCCGCCAGACGGGCGGTCCGGAGCCGGACTTCATCCTGCTCGACTTCGCCAACTCGCCGAAGTCGCGGACGACGCAGGCGGCCGCCGCGCCCTGCAGCGACGCGAATCCGCTCGCCTGCGACAACGCCCAGGCGATGCGCGTCGAGTCGTTCCAGCTCCAGCCGATGGACGTCGTCTTCATCCCGAAGACGCAGATCGCGGGCGTGGCGCAGTTCTTCGAGCGCTACGTGAACCAGATCCTGCCGATCTATCGGAACATGGGTCTGACCTTCAACTACCAGATCCGCGACACGATCACCGTCCAGCCGAGTCGGTAGCCGTCCCGCGCGCAGCGACGCGTCGATAGAGCGCCTCGGCGTCGTCGAGCGTGCGCTCGATGCTCAGGCGGTGCGTCACCGCATCGCGTGCCCGCCGGCCCATCGCGCGTGCGGCATCGGGTTGCCCGACGAGGCCGATCAGGGCGCCGGCCAGGGCCGAGGCGTCGCCCGGCGGCACGAGCAGGCCCTCGCCTTCTCGCAGCATCTCGAGCGGCCCGCCGGCCGCCGTCGCGACGACCGGCAGCGACGAGGCCATGCCCTCGAGCACGACCAGCCCCCAGGGCTCGCCCTGCGTCGTCGCGAGCACGAGCGCGTCGAGCGACGCCATCACGCGCGCCACCTCGCTGCTCTGGCCTGCGAAGTGCAGCGCGCCGGCAAGTCCGAGGGCGTCGACGCGGGCACGGCAGCCGGCCTCGTAGGCGCGATCGGCCGGCGTCAGCGCGCTGCCGACGATCACGAAGCGTGCCTGCGGGCAGGCGCGGTGGACGGCGTGCGCCGCTTCGATGAACTCGCGCTGGCCCTTCCAGAACACGATGCGGCCGACGAGCCCGATGACGAAGTGCGCGTCGCCACACCCCCAGCCGGCGCGCAGTGCGGCGTCGCGCAG
The DNA here is from genome assembly GCA_023954175.1 of Rhizobacter sp. GTDB lineage: Bacteria > Pseudomonadota > Gammaproteobacteria > Burkholderiales > Burkholderiaceae_C > CAIKUF01. The sequence continues at coordinate 15,701 of JAMLIM010000022.1, read as the reverse complement.
GCCATGATCGAAGCAGTCGGTGCGCACACCGTCGTAGAGCACGCAGGCGCGTGCCGGCGTGTGGCCGGCGGCACAGAACACCTCACGCGTCGCGTTCGAGACGAAGGCCACTTCCTGCGCGCGCGCCACGCGCGCCGCCACGATGCGGCCGATGCGGCCGCGCCAGAGGTTCATCTCGCGTACATGCCACAGGTGCGGGATGCCCGCCAGGCGCGACACGGCGGCGCCGTTGAGCACGTGGCTCGTGTTGCTGTGCACCAGCTGCACCCGGCGCTCGCGCGCGAGCGCGGCGAGCCTGCGGCTGCCGCGCCACAGCGACCAGGCGAAACGCAGCCAGAACAGTGGTGACAGCGAGCGGTGCAACACCGCGAGCGGCTGTTGCACCGTCTCGATGCCATCGGCGCGAAGCCGCGCCACGAGCGGCCCGTCTTCGGGCAGCACGACGATCGCCTCGAAGCGCGCACCCAGGCGCCGCTTGAGCCCGCACAACAGCTCGGCGAGCGCGTTGTCGGAGCCGTACTGCGCCGCCGAGCTGTGCAGCACGAGCACGCGCAGCACGCCGTCTGCAGGCGGCGCGTTGCCCGGCAGCGGCGCGCGGCGCAGCATCGCGCGCAGCCGGCTCCAGGCCGGCAGCAGGCGCATCGCCACCAGTGTGCAGGCGGCCGCCCCGGCCCATCCGAGCCCGAGGGCCAGCACGCTGTGGGTCCGGCTCGCGACGAAGATTGCACTGCCGCCCGCAAGCAGGATCGCCAGCAGCACGCGTCCCGGCGACAACGCGGCGAGCGGCAGGCGCTCGTCGCGATGGTGTCGCCACAGCAGCCACCCGCAGGGCAGCACGATGGCCCCGCTCGCCGCGGCGATGATCGCCATGCCGCGCATTGCCGGCAGCGTTTCCGCGAAGGCGGCGAGCGCGAGCAGCGGCAACAGCACGAGCATGGCGCCGTGGGCGGTGAGGACGAGGCCCATGCGGCCGGCGCCCATCTTGAGGTTGATCACCGGATCGGCGATGCAGAACACGAACCAGGCCGGCAGCACGAGCACGAAGACGTGCACGAGATGGGTGTCGAACACGCCGCGCGTCAGCAGCGACAGCACACCGGCGCCGGCGATGGCGAGCGCGAACACCGGCAACGCGAAGAACAGCAGGGCCTGGAACGAAGTCAGGTACAGCCGCGTCAGCTCGCGCTGCGCGGCGTCGCGCGCGCCTGCGTCGTCGTCGCGGCGCGTCTGTTCGTGCACCTGCGCCAGGCGCGGCACGAGCACGCGGTTGCCGGCCACAAGCAGCGCGCGCAGGCCGCGCCCGACACGGCTCGCAAGGTCGAAGTAGGACACCAGCGCGAGCGCGCCGCCGGCCGCGAGCAACAGCTTGACGAGCGACTCGATGACGATGAAGGTCGCCACCACGCCCTGCACCGACAACCCGTAGCGCAGGCTCGCGCGGCAGGTCGCGGTGCTCCAGTGGCGCGGCAGCCAGCCACGGCCGGGCATCAGGTCGCGCAGCGCGAGCAGGTGCGCGAACCCGGCGAGCGCGTACTGCGCGATCAGCGGCAGCGCCGCCACCTCGATGCCGTAGCGCGGCACGAGCACGAAGCCTGCGCCCAGCCCGACAAGCGCGCCGATGACGTTGTTGCGGGCGACGATCGCGTAGTGCTGCAGGCCTTCGAGCGCGGCGGCGTGCGCGTCGGCCACGCGCTGCACCCAGACCACCGCGAACACGCCCCAGATGATCGAGACCGGCGTGTCGCGCGCCGCGCCCAGATTGAAGACGAAGGGCGCGACCCAGAGCATCAGCACGAGCGCGAATGCCATCGCCACCGAGACCGCGATCACGGTCGTGTCCAGCAGCGTTGTACGAGCCTGCGCATCGTGCTGCGCATCGGCGATCGCGGTGCGTCGCACGAGCGCTTCACGCAGCCCCAGATCGGCCAGGCAGGCGAGCATGCCGAGCGCCATCCACGCCAGCCAGCCGCCCATCGCGACCGGGCCGACGCTGCGCATCAGGAAGCCGAAGTAGATGAAGCCGGCGAGCGTGGTGACGGCCGCCTGGCTGGCGGCCCGCAGCGCGTTGTGCGCGGTCCGGCTCGGCATCGGGATCAGCGCGCGCCGCGGTCGGCGCGGCGACGGGCGACGATGACCAGGTTGTCGCCGCGACACGCGAGCGCACGCGGGTGCTGGCCATCCGCCGTCTGCGCGAAAGGCTGCGCCGCGTCGAGGCGGGCACCGGCCGCACGTCGATGGGCTTCGAGCGCCGCGGCGGGCTCGGCGCCGGCCAGGTGCTGGCGCAACGCGCGCGCGGCGCCGAGCCAGCCCAGGCGCGCGAGGCTGTCGCGCGTCAGGCGCCGCCAGACAGGCAGTTGCGGCTCGCGCTGCGGCTGCAGGTTGCCGAAGGTCCACGCCTCGACGAGGTCGAAGCCGCAGCGATCGAGCAGGCGCGCCAGCGTGTCGCGCGAGAAGAGCCAGATGTGAAACGGGTTGAAGCCGAGCCAGTGCGGGCCGAACTCGTCGATGCCGTCTGCCGCCACGTTCGGCGTGCCGATCAGCAGCAGTCCGCCCGGTACGAGCGCGTGATGCATCGCCTCGAGAAAGCGCCGCGGCGAGGGGACGTGTTCGATCACGTCGGTGCTGTAGGCGACGCTGAACGGTTGCAGTGCAGGTTGCTCGACGTAGTGCTCGAGCGTGCCGGTGAAGGTCGGCACCTGCAGGCGGTCGGTCGCGAAGCGGCTTGCGTGGGTCGACAACTCCACGCCCTGCGCATCCCAGCCGCGGTCACGCAGCAGCGACAGCATGTAGCCCTTGGCGCTGCCGACTTCGAGGATGCGCCCGCGCGGTGCAAGCGCTTCGAGGCGCGCCACCGTGTCCTGGTGCAGTTGGCTCACGCGCGCATAGGCGTCGGCTTCGGCCTCGGCAAACAGGTAGTAGTTGCGCTCGTAGAGTTTTGCCAGCGCCGCGTCCACCAGCCGCGGGCTGTTGAAAACCAGTGAGCAACCCGCGCAGCGGCGCAGCTCGAAGCTGCCCGGATGCTGGTATTGCGGGTAGCGCAGGCGAAACCAGGGCGCGCTGCACGTGTCCCCGCAGACCTCGCAAGGCAGGTTGACGATTTCCTTGCCGGCCGGCGCCGAAGCGAGTGCGCTCATGGTGTCGCCCGAGCCTCGCGGTCCCGGGCTGCGGTGGGTGCCGCAAGACGCCGTGCGAGTGTCTCGCGCGCCGCAGCCAAGACCTCTGCGACGCCGATGTCGAGCAGGCAGCGCATGGCGTGCTGCTCGCAGCGTTCGAGCATGCAGCCCTCGCAGTCGGGGCGAAGGCGGATCACGCGATGGCCAACGCCGATCGGATGCCACTTGCCCGGGAAGTCGCGCGCCGAGAAGACGGCGACGCAGGGCACACCTTCGGAGGCGGCCAGATGCATGGTCCCGGTGTCGTTGCCGACATAGGCCGCGCAGGCGCGCATCGCCGCCGCGGCCGCGCGTGGCGCGAGCGCGCCGGCCGCGTTGTAGCCGCGGCCCAGATCGCGCACCAGCGTGGCGCCGACGGCCTCGTCCTCCGGCCCGCCGAACACCACCGGCCAGAGGTCGAACTCGTCAACCAGCGCCGCCGCGACGGCCGCGAGCCGCGCCGACGGCCAGAGCTTGGCCGGCATGTTGCTGCCCGGGCCGAGCGCGAGCCAGCGGCGACCGCCGTCGTTCTCGGGCTGGGAAGCGCGCCATGCGTCGACGGCGGCTCGCTCGCTCGCGTCGAGCCCCAGATCGCGGCGTGCTTCGGCCAGGGGCGGCACCGGAATGCCCGCGCCGCGCAAACGCTCGAGCAACGCCTGCGCCTCGGTCGGCAATTCGGGCAAGGGATGCCGCGTGCGGCTCGGCGGCTCGGGGAAACCCGCGAAACCGACGCGCATCGGAATGCCGGCGAGACGAAAGAAGTGCTCGTCGCGCGAGACCTGGGCAGGTTGACGCTCACTCGGAGCGAGGTAGACGACAGCATCGAAACGGCGCGCACGCAGGCGCAGCAGCAGCCCGATCTGCTGCAGCCGTTGGCTGATTGTGTCGTCACCGTAGCGCGAACCCGGGTAGTGCAGCACCTCGTCGAACAGGCCGGCGCCCTCGAACAGCGAGCCGCTGAGCACGACGTGCCCGAACTGGGTGCGCTTGGTCAGCAGCGCCACATGCGCTGCCGGCCAGTGCGCGCGCAGCGCCCACAGCGCGGGCGCTGCCATCAGCGTATCCCCCAGCGAACCGATGTGATAGACGAGAACGCTTGTGGCCGTGGCGCGCCGATTCATGTGGTGCTGCGCACAGCGGCCGGCGGCCGCGCAACCGTCGGGTCATGGCGCTTGGCCCAGCGCAGGATGGGCTTTTCGATGTACTTGTACGACAGCCCGCCAACGAACACGGCAATCACCACCGAGCCGATCAGCCACGTCCAGTGGGCGAGCTGCCCCGGCAGCCCCCAGACGAACCACAAGCGTCCGATGCCGACGACGATCATGACGTGGCAGAGATAGGTGGAATACGAGGTGTCGCCCAGCCACTTCAGTCGCCCCATCGGATTGCTGCGACCGGTGGCCTCGAGCGACACCAGGCCGTAGATCAGGAAAGCGGCGGGCACCCCGGCAATAAGGACGCGCGAGTAGAGATTGACGAGCCAGTCGCCGACGAAATAGACATACGCCGCGTAGCCGCCCAGCCACATCAGGAGGCCGGCGATGATCAGCAGGCGCGGCCGCTCCGCCGGGCGGCGCTGCAACGCCATCGCGACGCACACGCCGAGCAGGAATTCGAGGCAGATCGGATTCGACACCATGCGAAACACCGGTCCACCCTGATAGCCCGCGGCGCGCATCGCGATCAGGCCCAGCATGACGACGGCCCAGAGCGCGATCATTGGCCCGAGCCGCGAGCGTGGCAGCGCGACGAGAAAGGCGAAGCCGACGTAGAAGTAGAGCTCGAAGGTCAGCGTCCAGCCGATCGGGATCAGCGGAAGGTGCTCGCTCGGGAAGAGGAAGAAGCTCTCCAGCAGATTCACCTGGTTGCCTTCGGAAGAATTGATCAACTGCGGATAGAGGAAGAACACCGGCAGCAGCAGCGCGCTGTAGATCCACCACGGCGGATAGATGCGTGTCAGCCGCCGGTACATGAAGGACGCCGCGTTGCGCGTGCCCCCGAAGGCCTCGAAGGTCGTGTAGGCGATGATGAAGCCGCTGATGACGAGGAAGGCATCGACGGCGGCATGGTTGAACTGCTCGAGGTGCGTCTTGACGAGCATCGGCTCGACGTGGCCGTACTTCTGCTCGACGAAACTCTGGTGCACGAGGATGACGAGCAGCAGCGCGAGGCCGCGCATCCCTTGCACGCTCGTCAAGGTTGGTCGAAAGGGTCCGCTGGGTGCCTGACTCATGATGCGCTACGCTTGCAAGGGCCTATTCAGTAGGAGTCGGTTTCGATGCGACGATTCAGTTTGCCTCGCTGGGCACGCTACACGATCTACACGCTCGGCGCCTTGATCGCCGGATGCGCGGCGGCCCACTTCGCGCAAAGCGAGTCCAAGCTGCCGGCTTTCGACGCCAAGCGCATCGAACGCTCGAGCGCGCCCGCCTGGTCGGTCTGGACCCGCTACACGACGCCGGTGTTCCCCGGCCAATACCCGGCGACGGGCGATCCGAGCGTGATCCGCGACGGCGACCATCTGCTGATGGCCTACAGCTGCTTCGACCCACGTCGCAAGCGCCCCGAGACCTGCCTCGCCACATCGAAGGATGGCTTTGCCTGGCAGTTCGTCGCGCAAGGCGATGACGCGCTCAAGGGGCAGGCCCTGCGCGCCGGCTCGAGCCGCTGGGCGGACACGCACGAAACGCCGTTCCTGATGAAGTGGAAGGGGCGCTACTGGCTCTACGTGTCGGGCTACAACGATCGCGGTGGCGGCTCGATGAACTCGTTTCCGGCCTACCTCGGCCTGGCCGAATCGGACGACGCGCGCCAGTTCCGCTTCGTCTCGCCCGAGCCGGTGATGAAGGGCACGCCGGGCTGGTACGACAGCGACGCCATCTTCAGCGCGAGCGTGGTCGAGGACAAGGGCACGCTCTACATGGTCTATGCGGGGCACTGCTGGCACAACTGCAAGGTCAAGCCGGGCGTCTACCTGCTGGGCGCGACGTCGACCGACGGCCGCACCTGGCGCAAGCACGACCGCCAGCTGTTCGAGGGCGCGAAGATGCCCGCCTTCTACAAGCAGTACGCCGGCGAACCCGAGATCGTGAAGGGGCCGGATGGCATGTTCTACCTCTTCTTCTCCGCGCTGCAGGGCGATGACCCGCACATGATCGGCCTCGCGCGCGGGCCGACGCCGTTCGGGCCGTGGGAGTTCCGCCCCGAGCCGATTGTGCGCGCCTCGGCGGACGGCCCGAACGATGCCGAGACAGTCGCCCCGTCGGTGCTGATCGAGGACGGCCGCGCGCGGATGTGGTTCTCGGGTTTTTCCAAGCGCCGCATGAAGGCGATCGCGATCTACTACGCCGAAGCGCCCTGGCCCCTCAAGCAATAAGGCGCGAAGCCGCCCGGGCGCGGGCTGCGTGATCGCGCTCATCGCGGCAAGGGCTGCACCGCAGCCTTCGCAAAGTAGCGCAGCGCGCTCGCCACATGCCAGCGCCACATCTGGCTGAATGGCCGCTTCGCGCTCGCGCGCATGTGCTTGTGCGTGAAGCGCAGTGCGGGGAAATAGACGGTGGACAAACCGGCGCGGCGAAAGCGGCGGCAGATGTCGACATCTTCGTAGTAGAGGCGGAAGCCCTCGTCGAAACCGCCGAGCCGGTGCAGGCTCTCGGCGTCGAACAGCATGAAGGCGCCGAACAGCCAGTCGACCTCGGTCGGCCGGTCGAGCGCCACCTCGGCCATCATCCGCTGGCGATAAAAGCGCGGCTGCCAGGGCCAGTTGTCCGCACCCAGGCCGCGCGCCAGCAACTGCGGCGGGCTCGGAAACTGCCGGTAGCTCGGCTGCAGCGTGCCGTCCGGGTAGACGAGGCGCGCGCCGAGGACGCCGACGCCCGGATGGGCGTCCATGTACGCGAGCGCGTCGCCGAAGCTGCCGCCGAGGAACTCGGTGTCCGGGTTGAGCATCAGCACGCGCCGGCCGCGGGCCGCGGCGGCGAGCCGGTTGACGTTCGCAGAGAGCCCCTGCGGCCGGTCGTTCGTGCGGCGGCCGAGCACGACGGGCAGCGTATCGGGCAAGGGCGTCAGGTCGCGCGGCGCGATGTTGTCGAGCAGAAGGATTTCGGCACGCACGCCGTCCGCCGCCAGCGCCCGGGCGACGCTCGCAACGCAGGCGGGAAGAAACTCGTCATGCCCATGCGAGACGATCAGCACCGACAAGTCGAGATCCCGAACGGTCGCGTCGTTCATCGCGTACCGCGCCTCGTCACCCGCCGCGTCGCAGTGCCACGAGCGCGAAGTACGTGTACTGCCGCAGCCCCGGGATCGCACCCAACCAGCGGTCGAGCGCGGCGAGCGAGCGGTGCGCGCCGGGGCCCTTGAGGAAGGGCAACACGCCGAGCATGCGCACGCACAGCAGTTCGGGGAACTCGAATCGGGCGCCCGGGAAGTGCGCCTCGATGCTGCGCTCCTGCGCGCGCCCGAGCGGCGCCTCGTCGTCGCTCGAGCTCTTCTCGACACCGGCCCGCCCCGGCACCAGTGCGCGCGCGAGCATCAGCGGCCGGTTGCGCCCCCAGGTCTCGATGAAGGCGGCCGGCGCACCGGGCTTGAGCACGCGTTTGAGCTCGGGCAGCGCGTCGTCGAGATCGGCATGGTGCAGCACAAAGCTGCCGGCGGCGGCGTCGAAGAACCCGTCCTCGAACGCGTCCAGCCGTTCGCCCGGAATGCAGCACACGTGGACCTTGTCGCCGACCCCGCTCAGGCGCGCGCGCTCGGCGGCGATGCGCAGTGCGCCGTCCGACACGTCGACCGCATGGACCTCGGCGCCGTGCAGCGCGAGCAGCGTCGACAGAAAGCCCGTGCCGCAACCGAGGTCGAGCACGCGGCGCCCGGCCAGCGGCTGCAACTCCGCCAGCAGCCGTTCGACCAGCACCGGCACGCCCAGATAGGGCAGCCAGGGCATCGCATGGTCGTGGCGGTCGGTGATCGCAACGCGCAGCTCGGCCTGACCTGCATGCGATTCGGTGCGGCGCGCCTGCTCGTTCCAGTATTCGCTCTCACGCGCGATGCGCGCCTCGGCAGTTTCGGGGGGTGGAGTCATGTCTGGGGAAATGATCGGGAAGTATGGGCCGGTGGCAGCGCGACCGGCGCTGGCGCGGCGATGGGGTGTTCGAGCACGACGCGCCGCAACGCGACGACGAGCCCGGCGACGAGCCAGAAGATCTTGAGTTCCTGCGAGTGCCCGCCCATGCCGCAGACGTAGAAGGCGAGCAGCGATGCGGCGAGCAGGAGTGCGAGGTCACGGTCGTCGGCGTCGCCGGTACGCGCGACCTGCGCGCATTCGCGCAGCAGCCCGATCATGAACATCACGAGGGCGATCATCGCCGGCAGGCCGTACTGCACCGCGGTGTCGAGGAACATGTTGTGGGCGCGCAGGAAGTGGGCGTCCTCTTCACCGCTCAGATCGCGCTCGACCATCATCAGGCCGATCTCGCTTTCGGTGCGCTGCATGAACTGCGGGCCGTACTGCGCGTAGCCCCAGCCCGTCAACGGCCGCTCGGCGATGAGCTGCACCGCGGTGGCGGTGATCTCGCCCCGGATCGGGGTGCTGCCCTCCTCGAAGTAGCGCAACGAGAAGATGCGCTCGGCGAAACCCGGCGGCATCCACAGCGGGGCCGCGACCGCAACCACGACCCCGCTCATGACCAGCGGCAGCAGCGGAATGCGGCGCAGCCAGACGAGCAGCACAATCGCCGCGGCAAGGCCCACCAGGCCGGTCCGCGTGTAGCTCAGCACGAGGGCCGCAAGGCACAGCAGCCCACTCGCGCCGATCACCACCCGCGCAGGCACCGAGCGCGCGCGGCGCAGGAAGTACAGCGCCAGCGGCAGCGCGCTGGCCATCGTGTAGGAGAACCAGTTGCCGTCACCGATGCCGCCGGTCACGCGCTTGATGGCGCCGGACTGAAGCGACACATCGTCGATGCGCGCGCCGAGCGTCACCTCGCCCATCGAGAACTGAACACCGGGCAGCAGGAATTCGCCAATGCCGATGACGGCCGAGACAACGACCGTCAGATAGATCACGAGCACCTGCAGCCGCACGTTCTCGCGTGTCGTCGCGAGATTGGCGAGCAGCAGATAGGGCAGCAGCAGCATGACGTGCTTTTGCACGCCGATGTCCCACATCTCGGGTGACTGCGCGAACACGCGCGAGGCGAACATCAGCAACACATAGACCGCAAGCCAGACCATGTGGGGCGCCCAGCTCAGCCCCTCGCCCTGGCGCAGCGCGCGCGCGACGAGCGCCGGCAACGCGAGCGCGCAGGCGATCTGCGCCGGCCCGAGCAGGGCGATGCCGCCGAAACGCTGTGCGCCGATGATCCACAGCAGGCTCGTGATCGTCACGAGCGCGAGCGTGACCTGCGTGAAGCGCAGCAGCGCGATGCCCACGAGCAGCGCCGGCGCGACGAACACCATCATCGGCCCGCCGGCGACGAACAGCAGCGTCAGCGCGCCGGCCAGCACGAACAGGTTGAGGATGCCGGCGGCGCGACCCACGGGCAAGCCTAGCCGCTGGCCTGGTCGCGGCCCGTGCGACGGCGTCGCACGCGACGCCACCAGGACGACGGCAGCCAGCGCCCGGTTCGATTGAGCACCGAGCCGGCGATGCGCGCCCCGGCGGCTTCGAACTTCTCGCGCATGAAGTCCAGCGTGTCGAGCCGCGTGCGATCGCATTCGACGACGATCAGCACGGCGTCGACGTGCGGCGCGAGCGCCAGCCCGATCGATTCCCGCGTCGCCGGCGGGGCGTCGATCAGCACGAGTTCGTGCTGCGTGCGCAGCTCGTCGATGCGCGCGCGCCAGTGCGCGAGCGCATCGCCGTTGTCCGGCGCGCCAACGCGCGATGCCAGATCGACGCAGATTGCGCTGCGCCCGGTGTTGTCGGCGAACTGCTGCAGCAGCGCCTGCGCCACCGTGCTCACGCCCTCGCCCCCGGCCGCGCCGATCACCATCAAGGTGCGAAGCTGCGGATACGCGGCGGCAAGATCGAGCCGCAGCCTGCGCATCTCGTCGGCAAAGCCGGCATCGCGCAGCATGCGGCGCGTGGCGTCGCCGGTCTGCAGGGCGGCCTTCATGCCGCCACCTCCGGCAAACGCCCGAGAACCGGCACGCCGAGGACCGTCGCCAGGCTCTGGCGCGAATGCACCGAAGGCCGCAGCAGTTCGAGCGTCAGCACGACGCCGATCGAGCCGAACAACCCGGCAAGCAGACCGCCGAGCACGAACAACAGTTTGCGCGGACGCACCGGTTCGATCGACGCGACCGGTGGCGCGAACACCGCCACGTTGGAAATCCGGGCCTTGTCCATCGCCTCGGACATGCGCATGTCTTCCATGCGGCCGCGGTAGGACAGGTAGTCCTTTTCGACGGCGGCGATCTCGCGGTCGAGTTCGCGCATCTTCTTCGCCGTCTCGGCCATGCGCATCAGGCGCGTCTGCACATCGGCCGCCGCGAGCCTGAGATAGTCGGCGCGCGCCTTCTCGCCTTCGAGCAGGATGCGCTTGCTGAGCATCTCGCGCTCGATCTGTATGCGCGTCGTGTTGAGCTCGCTGTTTTCGCCGACGGTGACGAGCACGTTGTTGTCCTTGATCGCCTGCTTGACGCGCTCGATCTCCTGCGCCAGCGCCTTCATCGGCTCGCTGTCTTCCTGGAACACGTCGCGCCGCTGCTGGTAGCGGGACTCGAGCTCCGTCAGGCGCGTGTCCAGCCCCTCGGCCACGGCGCTGCGCTTGAGCGCCTTGGTGCCGGTCACGCGCCGCTCGAGATTGCCGACCGTGCTGCGGTCGAGGGGAACTTCCGCTTGCAGGCGACGGACTTCGGACATCGAGGTCTCGAGCTGCCCGTTGAGCTGGCGCAACTGATCGACCCAGGCCGTGCGCTCCTCGGTCAGCGCCGGGTTGTCGCTGCTGCGCTGCAGTTCGAGGCGCTGCGCTTCGAGCGCATCGAGCGTCCTGCGGAACTGGTTCGTCTCGGAGGCCAGGAAGTCGAGTGCGAACGGCGTGCGATAGACATCGATGTTGCGCTGGATGAAGAGTGCGACCAGGGTCTCGAGGACCTTGACGCCGACCTCCTTGTCGGCGTGCGTGAAGCTGACGGCGACGACATCCGAGCGCTTGACCTGCTCGGCGCTCAGGTCGCTGCGCAGCCGGGCGACGAGCTTGTCGGTGGGCGACACGCGCTGCGAATAGCCGATGAAGATCAGCACCTCTTCGGCCCAGCCCGACAGGGTCTGCAACACGCTGCGCGCCAGCGCGCGCACGCGCTGGAACACCGTCTCGGCTGGCGCGCTGCGCTTGAAGAAGTCCTCACCGAGCGTGCGCACCACTTCGGCCATCAGGTACTGGCTCTCCAGCAGTTCGATCTTTGCCGCGATCGCCTCCGGCCGAAGCGTGCCGCTGATGAACATCTCCTTCGTCATGAGCGGGGGGGGCTCCTGTTCGCGCCCGACCTTGAAGATCAGCGTCGTCGCGATCGCGTACTGCGGCTGCAGGATGATCACCGCCGCGAAGCCGGCCAGGAACACGGCCAAGGTGCACGCCACGATCCAGCCCCAGCGTCGGACCAGGGTCGGGATGATCCATTGCGTGTTGAAGGTGGGCAGGCGGGTCAGGGTGCCGAGCATGTGCTGGAGGCCGCGAGAGCTGGTACGGGTGCCGACTTTAAGCGATCGTTCGGGATGCGCGACGCAACGAAGGCCCGTTGCCGGTCGACTGCGTCACGCATCACGCGGTCGAGGCGTCTCAACTCCGGGCCGGAGCCAGCATCTCGGTGCGCGCGTCGCCGCGCGCCAGGCTGTTCATGATGCGCAGCAGGTTGTCGCCGCTGCCGTAGTCGGGTTTCAGGGACAGACCGAGATCGAACTCGCCGTCCTCGCGTCGGCGGCACCATCGCACCCGCGCCAGCAGCGCGCCCGCGCTCGCGCCAGGGTCGCGGATGGCGAAGCATGTCCCGATGTCGATCGGATTTGCGCCGATCAGACGCATGCCCTGATAGCTGAAACCCGCGATCCGGTACGGCGTCTCGGCGATGGACAGGGCGCACACGCCGAACGGCGCGCGAAAGCGGATCGACTCGCGCCGGCTCGTCGGCCCGACCGCGCTCACGCGGCTGCGGCGCATGCTGTCGACCATCAGCGTGCGGACCTCGTGCACCGACAACGGCTTGCGCAGGTGCAGCGCAATCAACACGGTGTAGATCAGCACGAGCAGGTCGAGCGACATGCGATAGCCGAAGAAGGTGACGAGGCAGTAGTCGATCTCGAGCCCGAGCCGATCGGCGTCGCTGATCTCGGAGCGGCCGACGAGCTGCACCGGCCCCGTCAACCCGGTGCGCGCGAGGAAGCGGTCCTCGGCGTAGGGGAACTCGGCGCGCAGCGCACGTATCACGTTCTCGGGCAGCGGCCGGTTGCCGACCAGCGACATGTGGCCGGTCAGCACATGCAGGAGCTGCGGCAGCTCCGTCAGCGCGAAGCGCTCGATGAAGCGACCGACCGGCGTGTAGATCGGGTGCTCGGGCGGGATGTTCAGGAATCGGGTGTCCGTCGTCGGCACCGTTTCGCGGTTCAGGATCTTGTCGGCACCGCGCACCATGGTGCGGAACTTGATCACGCGCTCGGTGCGCGACATCAGCGTGCGCCGCGACGAGACATAGAACACGGGGCGGCCTTCCGTCACCCACAGCGCAAGCGCCGCGATCGCGCACACGGGCAGCCACAGCGGCGCGGCGAGGAGCGTGACGACGAGGTCGAAGACGCGCTTGCGTGGCGAGATCGGGCGCGGTGAGGTCACTGGGCATGCTCCGGTTGGCGCGGCAGCGAACGAATCGCCAGCGTACATCGTGATCTCAAACGACGACCGCGAAGCGGAAGGTCACATCCGATTGAGCGACAAGGAGCCGATTCTGAATTGATTTGAATCACAAGCAACCCCCCGTTCGTGGGATGGCGTCGGAAGGCGGAATTTGCGGGTCGTTCGTGCCTCGAAGCCACGCCCGCGAAGATCGTCGTCGACATGATGAACCGCAAGCTGGTGACGAAGCATCGCCCTTTGTGGCCGGGACTTGATGGTCAGGGCGCGCCTTGCTGTGCACAATGTACGTGCGTGCAGGAATCGTGCCCGTCGACACGGGCCCGCGTCGCGCGCAACGACCCTGGCTCATGAACTCGAACTCCTGGCGCTCCACGCGAGCCACCCTCCTTGCAAGCGCCGGCCTGCTGAGCATGGTCGCAGGCTGCGGCGGGGGCGGCACGACCATCATCTTCGAACCCGACGCCTGCCAGCGCCTGCGTTCGCAGTCGCTCGGCGACATCGTTCTCGAGCAGGCGCACCATGAAGACGCGCGCGACGGCTATCCGAGGCACTGCCTGGCGCAGGGCCATACGCTCGATGGCCGCGTGGCGTTCGAGGTCCGCATGCCGCAGCCCGAGGACTGGAACAGCCGTCTGCTGGTGCAGGGCGGCGGCGGGTACGCCGGGCAACTCGATCCTGCGCTCGGCGTCTACCGCTCGGGCGCCGACGCCGGCCTGCTCGCGCACGGCTATGCGGTCGTGACGACCGACACCGGGCACACCGGCAACCAGACCGCCGAGGTCTACTACCAGCGCTTTCTCGACGGCTCCTGGGGCTTGAACGAACCACAGGCCGAGACCGATTTCGCGTGGCGCGGCATGCGGGCGGCGACACTCGCCGCGCAGCGCATCGTCGCCGCGTATGAAGATGGCCGCAGCTACCGCACCTACTACGTCGGCTGCTCGGGCGGCGGACGCCAGGGCCTGAAGATGGCGGAGCGTGCCGCCGAACTGTTCGACGGTTTCGTGATCGGCGACCCGACTTTCGCGTTTACACGCGACATGACGCGCATGCACTGGAACCGAACGACGTTGCAGGTGCTGCCGCTGCCCTACGCCAAGGTCCGCCTGATCGAGCGCGCGGTCATTGGCCGCTGCGACGCGCTCGATGGTGCGGCCGACGGCATCGTGAGCAACCCGTTGGCGTGCAGCTTCAACCCGTTCGAACTCCAGTGCAGCGGGGCCGACGCGCCGAATTGCCTGACGCCCGACGAGGCGGTGGCAGCGTTTCGCATCTACTCGGGCGCGCAGGACAGCGCCGGACACCAGATCACCTTCGGGCTGCCGGCGAGCGGGGCGGAGGCCTGCTCGGGGCTGTGCGACGGCAGTGTCGACGGCAACGGTCACTTCCGCGAAGGCTGGCCGTGGTGGTTCACCGGCGGCGTGCCGTCGGGCCTGGACACCGGCGACGAAACGAAGATCCCGCTGACGCTGGATCGAACCTTCGGCTTCGTGCTGATGGATCAGTTCCTGCGCTATCTCGCCTACACGCCGGACCGCCCCGACGCCACCTGGTATCAGTTCGATCCCGCGAACCAGATCGCCGGGCTCGACGCCGCGCGGGCCCTCTACGACGTGCAGCGCGTGGATTTCAGCGACTTTCGCACCAGTGGCAAGCGGGTGCTGATGTACAGCGGCTGGGGCGACGCGTTCGTGAGCCCGCTCGGGCTGGTCGACTACTACGACCGCGTGACCCGTGCGAGCGGCGGTACCGCGGCAACGCAATCGATGTTCCGGCTCTTCATGGTGCCCGGCATGCAGCATTGCGAGGGCGGCAAGGCGCTCGACTACTTCGACGCCGTGACGCCGCTCGTCCGCTGGGTCGAAGACGGCGTCGCCCCCGACACTTTGCGGGCGAGCAATCGATACGAAACGGGCTTCATCGGGCGCGAGCGCGATCTCTGCCCCTACCCCAAGGTGTCGGTCTACCGCGGAAGCGGCAGCTTCGACGACCCCGCGAGCTTCGCGTGCCGCGCACCGTGAGCACGGGCGCCCGCGGGGCACTCCCGGCAGTTGCACGCCGTTGACCGCTTGGCGGTTTGGCCTGAGTTGTCCCGTTGGCATCGACGCACGAGCCTTCATCTCGCGGGGTTCGCACGTGGATGCGGTCAGCACGAAAGCCGCGCCAAATCGTGAAAGGCTACCGCCGACGCTGACTGCCGCGTCGCGCGGGCCGTGCGGGCGAAGCGCGCTTGTGCGAACCTTCTGCGTTCGAGTCCGGCCCTGCGGTTCGTCACGCGCCCGGCCGACGACGAAGCTCGCACTTCCGCCCGATGAACACCGTTCCGCCCGCCTCGAACACGCCGCCTTTGTTCCCAGACGCCAGCGCGTCCGACCCGTCCTCGCTCGGCTGGATGGAAGGCTTTCCGCCGCCGCCCGAACGCACGGTCGGCTTTGCGGACGGCAGTGCCTGGGCATTCCCGCGCACGCGCTGGTCGTTCAGCCACATGCGCGAGCTGTTTCCCACTGCCAACGTGTCGCGCGGCGATGCGCAGGTCGCGCTGCTGCCGCGCGCCGAACGGCGCGACCTCGACGGCGTGCGCTTCACGACGCTCGATGGGCGCGAGATGACTTGGGGCGAATCGCTCGCGGCCAACTACACCGACGGCATCGTCGTCCTGCACCGCGGCGTGACGGTGCAGGAGCGCTACTTCGGCGCG
>JAMLIM010000021.1 GCA_023954175.1 Rhizobacter sp. | reverse complement strand
GCTCGGGCGCCGAGGCAGTGCTGCAGCGCATGTCGCCGCGTTCGCGAAGCACGACCTCGCCGCCGTCGTCAAGCCGAAACGAACACCCGCGCGCCCGCATTCAGCGAGCAGGCGTGGCGGTGCGCAGCGAAGGCCGGCCTCGAGCGCGCGTCGCCGCGCCTTCTCAGTCGACGAAGAAGTCGGGGATGAAGTTCTTCGTCCCCGGCTTGACCGAGTACTTCTCCAGGTCGGTCACGCCGTGCTGCGCGAGCAGCACGTCGTCGATGAAGAAGTTGCCGCTCGTGGTCTTCGCGTCGCTGGTGAGAATGAAGTACGCCGCATCGGCCAGGATCTCGGGCTTGCGGCACATGTTCAGATCGACGCCCGGGATCATCTGCAGCGCAGCGGTCGCGATCGCGGTGCGCGGCCAGAGCGAGTTGACGGCGATGCCGAGCGGCCGGAACTCGCCCGCGTGGCCGAGTGTGCATTGGCTCATGCCGTACTTGGCCATCGTGTAGGCGACGTGGCCCTTGAACCAGTGTTCCTTCATCGACAGCGGCGGGCTCATGTTGAGCACGTGCGGGTTGCGCCCGGCCTTCGCACTCTTCGTCAGTTCGGCGAGGCAGGCCTGCGTGCAGAGGTAGGTGCCGCGCACGTTGACGCCGAACATCAGGTCGAAGCGCTTCATCGGCGTCGCCGGTGTCGGCGTCAGGCTGATCGCGCTCGCGTTGTTGACGAGGATGTCGATGCCGCCGAAGCGCGTCACCGCCGCCTCCACCGCCGTCAGTACGCTCGCCTCGTCGCGGATGTCGCATTGCAGCGGCAGCGCCTTGCCGCCCGCGGCCTCGATCTCCTCGGCCGCGCTGTAGATCGTGCCGGGCAGCTTGGGGTTCGTCTCCGCCGTCTTCGCCGCGATGACGATGTTGGCGCCGTCGGCCGCGGCGCGCTTGGCGATCGCAAGGCCGATGCCGCGCGATGCGCCGGTGATGAAGAGGGTCTTGCCGTTGAGTTTGCTCATGACAGCCCCTCGTCCGACGTATACATCGGCCGATCCCCCGGGGGGATGCGGGCCGGCTTGGGAGCGGCCCGGCGCTCGGCCCGCGGTGAGTGGGTTGACATGGGGTGTCTCATACGTGTGTCTCCAGTTTGAACCGGGCGAGCCCGGCGATGTGCGCTGCGAGCGCTTCCCCGCAGGCCCGGTACACCGGCTCGCCGGGATGAAATCCGTCGCTTGCCATGGCGTCGGTGGAAAGGTCGAACTCGATCGGCGTGTGCGACACGTCGCGCCGCGTCGCCGCCCAGCGCGCGATCGCCTCGTCGTGTCGGCGCGCATCGCGGCCCATGACGTCGCGCAACGGCCGCGGCAACAGCGGGAACCGGTGCACCGGCGGCAGCGGCGCGAAGACGATGTGCTCGACGCCGCGTTCGCCGATCAGCCAATCCGCGAGCGCAACGCGCTCGGCCATTGCGCGGCGCACACCGATCTGGTCGATGACGTCGTTGACGCCGGTGAGCACGACCGCGAGCTGCGCCGCGGGCAGCGTCTTGTCGCCCCACGTCTCGCGCAGCATCGCGTGCACCTGCCGCGTCGTCAGGCCCGATCGCGCCTGCAGGCTCCAGCGGATCGGCCGGTCGAGGCGGCGCTGCAGCGCGCGGCTCAGGTGGCCGACAAACGCCTGGTCCTGGTGCGCAACGCCGACGCCCGCAGCGGATGAATCACCGGCGATCAGCAGGTGCAAGGGGTCGCTGCCGGCGCCCAGCAGGCCTTCGCGGTCGCCCGCCGCCTCGGGCAGGACGGGCGCGCGCCGGCGAGTCGCGACGGCCTGCGCGATCAGCACCGGCGCGAGGGCGAGCTTGAGCGCCAGGGACATGCGAAGCTGCGCGTCGCTCAGAACTTCGAGAAATCCGGCTTGCGCTTCTGGAAGAAGGCCATGAAGGCCTCCTGCGCCTCGGGGCTGCGCAGCCGGTTCGCGAACTGCTCGCCCTCGATCGCGATCGCCTCCAGCACCGCCGGCGTACGCGTCCGGCGCAGCAGCCGCTTGCTTTCCTGCACGGCACCCGGCGGCAGCGCGTTGAAGCGCTCCGCGATGCGCCGCGCGTGGTTCACGACCTCGCCGGCCGGCAGCACCGCATTCGCGATGCCGAACTCGACCGCTTCGGCGGCGGTGAACGGGTCGCCGAGCAGCAGCTTCTCGGCGGCGCGCACGTTGCCCATCAGTTGCGGCACGACGACGCTGGAGCCGAACTCGGGCACCAGGCCGAGGCTGACGAAGGGCATCGCCAGGCGCGCCTCGTCCGACACGTAGACGAAGTCGCAGTGCAGCAGCAGCGTCGTGCCGATGCCGATCGCCGCGCCGGTGACGGCCGCGACGACGGGCTTGTCGCAAGCGAGCAGCGCGCGCATGAAGACGAACGCCGGCGACTCGGCGATCTCGCCGCGGCGCTGCATGAAGTCCTCGATGTCGTTGCCCGCCGTGAAGATGCCGGGCTGGCCGGTGATCAGCACCGCGCGCACGGCGGCATCGGCCATCGCCGCGTTCAGCGCCTCGGCCATCGCGCCGTACATCGCCATCGTCAGCGCGTTCTTCTTTTCCGGCCGCGCGATCTCGATCGTTGCAACGCCGTTCAGCACGGCAGTCTTGATGCTCATGCTCAGACTCTTTCGAAGATGCCCGCCGCGCCCTGCCCGGTGCCGACGCACATCGTCACCATGCCGTACTTCAGATTGCGGCGGCGCAGCGCATGGACGACGGTCGCGGCGCGGATGGCGCCGGTCGCGCCGAGCGGGTGGCCGAGCGCGATCGCGCCGCCCATCGGGTTGACCCTGGCCGGGTCGAGGCCGACGGTGTTCATCACCGCCAGCGACTGCGCGGCGAAGGCCTCGTTCAGCTCGATCCAGCCCATGTCGTCGACCGACAGGCCGGCATAGCGCAGCGCGGCCGGGATCGCCTCGATCGGGCCGATGCCCATGATCTCGGGCGGCACGCCGCGCGCGGCGAAGCTGACGAAGCGCGCGAGCGGCTTCAGGTCGAACTGCTTCACCGCCTTCTCGCTCGCGAGGATCAGCGCACCCGCGCCGTCGCTCGTCTGCGAGCTGTTGCCGGCCGTGACCGAGCCCTTGGCGGCGAACACCGGCCGCAGCCGGGCCAGGCCTTCGAGCGAGGTGTCGGGCCGTGGGCCCTCGTCGAGCGACACCGTGCGCTTTCGCGTGCCCTGCTCGCCGGTCTCGAGCATGGGAAAGCGCTCGACGACCTCGATCGGCGTCATCTCGTCGGCGAACTCGCCCGCTGCCTGCGCCTTGAGGGCGCGCAGGTGCGATTCGAGCGCGAACGCATCCTGCGCCTCGCGGCTCACCTTCCACTGCGCGGCGACCTTCTCGGCCGTCAGCCCCATGCCGTAGGCGATGCCGACGTTCTCGTCCTTCGCGAACACCTCGGGGTTGAACGAGGGCTTGTTGCCGCCCATCGGCACCAGGCTCATGCTCTCGGCGCCGCCGGCGATCAGCACGTCGGCTTCGCCGACACGGATGCGGTCGGCCGCCATCTGGATCGCGGTCAGCCCGGACGCGCAGAAGCGGTTCACGGTGACGCCGCCGACCGGCTTCGGAAAGCCCGCCAGCGCGACCGCGATGCGCGCCATGTTCATGCCCTGCTCGGCCTCGGGAAACGAGCAGCCGACGATCGCGTCCTCGATCGCGCCGGGGTCTAGCGACGGCACCTGCTTCATCGCGCTGCGGATCACGGCGACGAGCAGATCGTCGGGCCGCGTGTTCTTGAAGTACCCCCGCCCCGAACGCCCGATCGGCGTGCGGGTGGCGGCAACGATGTAGGCGTCTTGCACTTGCTTGTTCACTGGCGATCCTTCGAAATGATCAACGTTCAAAGAGGCGATGAGTTCGGTGTTGAGGAAGCGTAGCGAGCGGACGCCAGGCTAGGCGGACGGAGCGCAGGAACCGCAACGTACCCCCTGTACGTGAGGATTCCGAGCACCGCCCAATGACGCATGGCGTTCGCGCAGTAGCTTCATCAATTCCGAACTGGCTTGCCGGTGGAGAGCATGCCCATGATGCGTTCCTGCGACTTCGGGTGTTCGAGCAGCGCGCAGAAGTGCTTGCGCTCGAGTGCCATCAGGTATTCCTCGGTCACGAGCGAGCCGGCATCGACATCGCCGCCGCAGACGACGTCGGCGATCAGCGCAGCGATGTGGAAGTCGTGCGCGCTGACGAAGCCGCCGTCGCGCATGTTCGCGAGCTGTGCCTTGATCGTCGCGATCGCGTTGCGGCCGGCGACCGGGAAGGGCTTCCTCGCCGGTGCTCGCCAGCCGCTGTCGGCCATCGCACGCGCCTGCTGGATCGCCACGTAGAGCAGCTCGTCCTTGTGCGGCACGATCACGTCGCTCCAGAGCAGGTAGCCGAGCTTCCTCGACTCGATCGCGCTCGTGCCGACCTTGGCCATCGCCGCGCTCGTGAAGCCGTCGATCAGGAACTTCTGGATGTCGGCGTTGGCATTGCCGGCGGCCGCCATCTCTGCTGCGCGGCGCGCGATGTAGGTCAGGCCGCCCGCGCCCGGCACGAGGCCGACGCCGACCTCGACCAGACCCATGTAGCTCTCCATCGCCGCGACACGCCTGGCCGAATACACCGCCAGCTCGCAGCCGCCGCCGAGCGCGATGCCGCGCACGGCGGCAACCACCGGCACCTGCGCATAGCGCAGGCGCAGCATGAAGTCCTGGAACTTCTTCAGCTCGGGCGCGATGCCCTTGGCGCCGGACTTCATGAAGACCGGCATCAGCGCCTCGAGGTTCGCGCCGGCCGAGAACACATCGTCGGGCGACCAGATCACGAGCGCCTTGTGGTCGCGCTCGGCGATCTCGAGCGCCGCCTGCAGGCCTTCGGCCACGGTCGGGCTGATCAGGTGCAGCTTGGCGGTGATGCTTGCGATCACCACCTCGCCGTCGAGCGTCCAGGCGCGCACTTCCTCGTTCTTGAAGAGTTCGGTGCCGCTCGCGAGCGGCGCGGCGGCGCCGGCACCGAGCACGTTCTCGCGGAAATGCTGGCGCGCATACACGGGCAGATCGCGCAACGGCAGGTATTTGCCGGCACTTGCGCTCCACGAGCCTTCGGGCGTGTGAACGCCCTCTTTCGCGGCAACCGGGCCGTCGAAGACCCAGGCCGGCAGTGGCGCCTTCGAGAGCGCCTTGCCGGCGTCGATGTCCGCCTTCACCCATTCGGCGACCTGCTTCCAGCCGGCCTGCTGCCAGAGCTCGAACGGGCCCTGGCTCGTGCCGAAACCCCAGCGCATCGCGAAGTCGATGTCGCGCGCCGTCTCGGCGATGTCGGCCAGATGCACTGCCGCGTAGTGAAAGCTGTCGCGCAGGATCGCCCACAGGAACTGCGCCTGCGGATTCGTCGATTCGCGCAGCAGCTTCAGGCGTTCGGCGGGCGGCTTCTTGAGCATGCGGGCGACGATCTCGTCGGCCTTGCCGCCGGCGGGCACGTACTCACCCTTCGCCGGATCGAGGCGCAGGATGTCCTTGCCGACCTTCTTGAAGAAGCCCGCGCCGCTCTTCTGGCCGAGCGCGCCCTTCTCGATCAGCGCGGCAAGCGCCGCCGGCGTGCCGAAGCTCGCGTAGAACGGATCGGTCTCGGCCGACAGCGTGTCCTGCAGCGTCTTGATGACGTGCGCCATCGTGTCGAGGCCCACGACGTCGGCGGTGCGGAAGGTGCCGCTGCTGGCGCGGCCGAGCTTCTTGCCGGTCAGGTCGTCGACCACGTCGTAGGCGAGGCCGAAGGTCTCGGCCTCCTTCATCGTCGCCAGCATGCCGGCGATGCCGACGCGGTTGGCGATGAAGTTGGGCGTGTCCTTGGCGCGCACCACGCTCTTGCCGACGCTGCTCGTGACAAAGGCCTCGAGCTGGTCGAGCACCTGCGGGTCGGTCGCGGGCGTCGCGATCAGCTCGACCAGCGCCATGTAGCGCGGCGGGTTGAAGAAGTGGATGCCGCAAAAGCGCGGCCGGATCGCCTCGGGCACCGCCTCCGCGAGCTTCGTGATCGACAGGCCCGACGTGTTGCTCGCGACGATTGCGTGCGCTGCGATGTGCGGCGCGACCTTGCGGTAGAGGTCGAGCTTCCAGTCCATGCGCTCGGCGATCGCCTCGATCACGAGGTCGCATTCGCCGAGCAGCGCCAGGTGCTCCTCGTAGTTTGCAGCCTGGATCAGCGCCGCGTCCTCGGGGATGCCGAGCGGCGCGGGCCGGAGCTTCTTGAGCCCCTCGACGGCCTTCGTCACGATGCCGTTCTTGGCGCCTTCCTTGGCGGGCAGATCGAACAGCACCACGGGAACCTTCACGTTCACGAGGTGCGCCGCGATCTGCGCGCCCATCACACCAGCGCCGAGCACGGCGACCTTGCGGACCTGGAATCGATTCATTGCCTGACCTTCCGAGAGAGTTGCGGAGCGCGCGTCATTCCACGCGGATCCAGGTTTGGGTGCGGCCGAGCAGCGGCATGCCGACGTAGCCTCTGACCTCGAGCTTCTTGCCGCCGTCGATGAGCGTCATGCGCACCTTGTAGGTCTCGCCCTTGTTCGGGTCGAGGATCGTGCCGCCGTCCCAGTAGTCCTCGCCGGCGGCCTTCTTCACACCCTCGATGATCGTCATACCGAGGATCTTCTGGTCCTTGCGCGCGTCGGTGCACTTGTCGCACTTGGCGTCCTGCTTGTCCGGGTTGGCGAGCTTCTCGATCTTGCCGGTGAACACACCGCCGTTGTCGGTGATGCGAACGAGCGACTTCTCCTGCTTGGTCTCGTCGTCGATCGTCTTCCACAGCCCGACAGGCGAGGCCTGCGCGAACGCGGTGGCGGACGCGGCGGTAAGCAACAGCGCGGCGAGGAATGATTTCATGCGTGTCTCCGTTGTCGTTGGGGAAATGAAGGGTGGGGGAGTGAACTCTAGAACAACGCCTCGTCCATCGCCATCAACGGCGCGGCGCCGGCGCGCGCACTGCGGATCAGGCCCGCCGTCTCGGGCAGCAGCTTGGCGAAGTAGAAGCGCGCGGTGTGCAGCTTGGCGGCGTAGAACGGGTCGCCGTCGCCCTGCTTCTCGAGCGCGATCTTCGCCATGCGCGCCCAGAAGTAGGCGAACACCAGATGGCCGCAGACGCGCAGGTAGTCGACCGCCGCCGCGCCTGCCTCGTCGGCATTGCCGAAGGCCTTCATGCCGATCTCGGTCGAGAGCTTCGTCACCTTGTCGCCGAGCTCGGCGAGCGGGTTGACGAACTCCTGCATCGCCTCGTTCGTGCCTTCCTGCTCGACGAAGTCGGCGACGAGCTTGCCGAACTTCTTCAGCTTCTTGCCGTTGTCACCGAGCACCTTGCGGCCGAGCAGATCGAGCGACTGGATCGTGTTCGTGCCCTCGTAGATCATGTTGATGCGGGCGTCGCGCACGAACTGCTCGACCCCCGTTTCGCGGATGTAGCCGTGGCCGCCGAAGACCTGCAGGCAGTGCGAGGTCGCGATCCAGGCGTTGTCGGTCAGGAAGGCCTTGACGATCGGCGTGATGAGCGCGACGAGGTCGGCGCAATCGGCACGCACGGTGTCGTCGTCGGTGCCGAGTTCCTTGTCGACCTGCAGCGTCGTCCACATCGCGAGCGCGCGCCCGCCTTCGGCGTAGGCGCGTGCGGTGAGCAGCATCTTGCGCACGTCGGGGTGGACGATGATCGGATCGGCCGGCTGGTCCGGCGCCTTCGGGCCGGTCAGGCTGCGCATCTGGATGCGCTCCTTCGCGTACGCCGCGGCATGCTGGTAGGCGACTTCGGTCAGGCCCAGGCCCTGCATGCCGACGCCGATGCGCGCCGCGTTCATCATCACGAACATCGCCGCCAGCCCCTTGTTCGGCGCGCCGACCATGAAGCCGCTCGCCCCCTCGAGGCTGATCTGGCAGGTGGCGTTGCCGTGGATGCCCATCTTGTGCTCGAGCCCGGTGCAGAAAATCGGGTTGCGCGCGCCGAGCGAGCCGTCGGCATTGACGAGGAACTTCGGCACGACGAACAGCGAAATGCCCTTCGAGCCGGCCGGCGCATCCGGCAGGCGCGCGAGCACGAGGTGGATGATGTTCTCGGCGAAGTCGTGTTCGCCGGCGCTGATGAAGATCTTGCTGCCGGTGAGCTTGTGGCTGCCGTCGCTCTGCGGTTCGGCGCGGGTGCGCAGCAGGCCGAGGTCGGTGCCGCAATGCGCTTCGGTCAGGCACATCGTGCCGGTCCACTGGCCGCTCACGAGCTTGGGCAGGTAGAGCGCCTTCTGCTCGTCCGAGCCATGCTCGCGCAGGCATTCGTAGGCGCCGTGCGTGAGGCCGGGGTACATCGTCCAGGCCTGGTTCGCCGAGTTGAGCATTTCGTTGAAGCCCTGGTTCACGACCAGCGGCAGGCCCTGGCCGCCGAACTTCACGTCGGCCGAGAGCGACGGCCAGCCGCCTTCGACGAAGGTTTTGAAGGCCTCCTTGAAGCCCTTGGGCGTGCGCACCTCGTGCGTCTCGGGGTCGAGCCTGCAGCCCTCGGCGTCGCCGCTCGCATTGAGCGGCGCAACGACCTCGGCGGCGAACTTGCCGCCCTCTTCCAGTATGGCGTTGATCGTGTCCACGTCGATGTCGGCGTGCACGGGCAGCGCCTTCAGTTCGGTGGTGACGTCGAGCAGCTCGTGCAGCACGAAGTGCATGTCGCGCAACGGTGGGGTGTAGCTGGCCATGGGATGAGCTCCTGATGAAAGATCGGTTCAGCGACGCGCACTGCGGGCGCGTGCCGGTGTGGAACGTGGGGCGCTCGCGGCCGGACCGCCGACGACATTGCCGATGAAGTTGCCGATCACGCGCTCGAAACCGCAGCGCGCCCGGTCGACCGCGCCGGGCAGGCGCAGGAAGCGCGCGTCGTGGTGCAGCGCGAGGATCAGGCCGTGAATCTCGAACAGCATCTGCATCGCGTCGGTGTCGTCGCGCAAATGGCCTTCGGCGATCGCCTGCGCGATCGCGACCTCGAGCGCCGACTGCCAGGCCTGCACCATGTCGAGCAGCGCATCGCGCACCGGGCCCGGCCGGTCGTCGAACTCGACCGCGCCGCTGATGTAGATGCAGCCGGAATCGATCTCGAGCGTGACACGGCGCACCCAGCCGTCGAACATCGCACGCAGCCGCGGCAGGCCGCGCGCCTGGCGCAGCGCGGGCAGGAACACCTCCGCCTCGAAGCGGGTGTGGTACTCGCGGATGACGGAGATCTGCAACTCCTCGCGCGAGCCGAAGTGGGCGAACACGCCCGACTTGCTCATGTGCGTCACCTCGGCGAGCGCACCGATCGACAGCCCCTCGAGACCCATGTGCGACGCAAGCCCGAGCGCGGCATCGAGGATCGTCGCGCGCGTCTGCTGGCCCTTTTGCAGGCTGCGGGCTTGCGCGCCGTCGTCTCTTGTCCGGCGCCCGGAGGGGATGGTCAGGTCGGTCACGTCTTGGCTTGGTTTCAACGCATCGGGATTGCAACAAATTGAACGAACGATCGTGCTATTTTGCAGGATTCGGGCGCGCCTGACACATGCCTTGGCGATTGTTTCTAGGGCTTGCTGCCTAGAAGTGCACGGCGCGCTGCGCGCAATCCGGATTTCGCGCGCAATGCGCAGGCGCTCCGGCGTTGCGGCGCCGGTCGCCGTGCGGGTCGTACCATCGTGGCGAAAGGAGTGCAGATGAAGCGGATCACGATCGTTGGAATGGGCGCCGTCGGCGCATTCGTCGCGGCGCGGCTTGCGCTGGCCGGCACACCGCCGCGCGCGCTGGCGCGGGGCGCGACGCTGGCGGCGCTGCGCGAGCGCGGCGTTGCGCTGCAGATGGCGGGCGAGACGCATCGGCTCGCGATCGACGCGAGCGACGACCCGCGCGAACTCGGCGAGCAGGATCTCGTCGTCGTTGCCGTCAAGGCGCAATCGCTGCCGGCACTGGCGGCGACGCTCGCGCCGCTGATCGGTCGCCAGACCGTCGTCATGCCGGCGATGAACGGCGTGCCGTGGTGGTTCCTGCAGACGCCGGCGCTGGCGCCGCGCTTTGGCGGCGACGCCGGGCGCCTGGCGAGCGTCGACCCCGATGGCGCCACCGGCGCCGCGCTGCCGCTCGACAAGGTGCTCGGCTGCGTCGTCCATTTCACCTGCAGTTGCCCGGCGCCGGGGGAAGTGCTGCACGGCTTCGGCGACAAGCTGATCGTCGGCGAGCCGGCGGGCGGCGCGTCGGCACGAACCGACGCCGTCGCCGCGCTGCTGCGCCACGCCGGGTTCGCCGTCGAGGCGAGCGCGGACATCCGGCGCGACATCTGGTTCAAGCTGTGGGGCAACATGACGACGAACCCGATCTCGGCGCTCACCGGCGCGACGGTCGACCGCATCCTCGACGACCCCCAGGTGCACGACTTCATGCTGCAGGCGATGGCCGAGGCGCGCGAGATCGGCGCGCGGATCGGCTGCCCGATCGAGCAGTCGGGCGAGGACCGCATGATCATCACGCGCTCGCTCGGCGCGTTCAAGACCTCGATGCTGCAGGACGCCGAGGCCGGCCGCTCGCTGGAGATCGACGCCCTCGTCGGTGCGGTGCACGAGATCGGCAGGCGCCTCGGTGTCGAGACGCCGGCGATCGGCGCACTGCTCGGCCTCGTGCGGCTGATGGCGCGCGGGCGCGGCCTTTACCCGGCCTGAAGTCGGGCCCCGCCGATCACCGCCCGGCGAATCGCAAGGCGCTTGCGGTCGTCACACTCAGAAGCTGTACGACCCGGTGATGCCAAGCAGCGGCGCGGTGCCGTAGTCGGCCGATCGCAGCGTTTCGCCGTTCGTGTCGAGCAGCCGCAGCTTGCCGTCGGCGACCAGCCCGGCATAGAAGTCGATGCGCGCCGCGGGACCGAACTTGCGCGTCAGGCGCGCGAACACCGGTATGCCGGTGTTGCGACCGATGCCGTCCGGCGCGGCGGCGTCCGCGTTGAGCCGGAAGCGATAGTCGCGATAGGCGGCGCCGCCGGCCAGCTCCCAGCCCTGATCCAGCGCGTAGACGAGTTCGAGGCCGGCGCCGCCCGCGGGCCCGGCGGGCAGCGGATTGGACACGCGCAGCTTGTCGTCGATCTGCCAGTTCACGATCAGGAACGGGAAGTACTTCGTGTCGTCGATCTGGCGGAACACGCCCAGGCCGATGCCCAGGACCAGCGTCGGCGAGTAGACCTTCGTCACGCCGAACACAGCGCCGTAGCTCAGGCCGTCCGCGGCGCTCGCGTCGGACTCGTAGTCCCACTGAAACTGCGGCGCGACGAACCAGGCGACGTCGGCCGACGTCGCGTAGCTGAAGTTGAAGCCGAGGCTCGGGCGGTTGATGCGCCCCCAGGGCGCGCTGGCCCCGAAGGCGGTGGGCGTGTCGAAACGCCAGTCCTCCGCCGCGTAACCGGCGCGGACACTCGCCGAGAACGCCGGGCTGAACTGATGCGCAACGCTCAGGTTCACCCCGAGGCTGTTCCAGCCGGCCTTGCCGCCGCCGTCGAGATCGGCCTTGAGCTGGCTGATGCCGACGGCGCCGATCGTGGTCGTCGTCTGGCCGGGTGGCTGCGATTGCGCGCTGGCCAGCGTTGCGGCGCCGGCGCAGGCGATCGCGCCAAGGCGCACGAGCAGCCGCGCGCTGGCGCTGGCAGTGAAGGGCATCATCTTCATCGAAGCTTCCTGTTTGAGTTTGAGGATTGTCGAGCCCCTGCGGCAAGGACCCCACAGGCGTCGAGCATTGTTCGGCCCGTGCCGCGCATGGAAGGGCGTTGCAACAGTGCGCTCACCACGGCAGCAACAGCAGCCCGAGGCCGATCGTGTTCTGCTTGTGGTTGTAGTCGATCAGGCTTTCGCCGTAGCCGCTCGTGATCTGCAGGTAGCCCTTCAACTGATCGATCAGCGGGAAGGCCCACTCGAGCTTGAGGCCGCCGGCGTTGCCCGAGAAGCTGTAGCGCGCCTGCGCCGAGAGCGCGTGGCCGGCGTTGGCATAGATCAGACGCAGTTCGCCCGACCCCATGTAGTCCTGGATGTCGGGGTTGTCGTCGTTGCTCGCGCTCTCCGGCAGCCGGTACCAGGGCTGCACGAGCAGCGTGAAGTCGCCGCGCTCGAGGCCGAACTGCGCGTAGACGCGATTCCAGCTGCGCGACAGCGGGTCGGAGCGGCCGTTGGACTGGTGCACGAAGCCGAAGTTGAGCAACCGCCAGCGCCAGCCGAGGACGTCCGCATCGGTGCGAAACGACAGGATCGCTTCCGGCTCGTAGTCGGTCTCGCGAAACGGGCGCGATTGCGAAGCGTTGTAGACCTGCCAGTTCGACTGCTGCGTGTAGCCGAACCAGAGCGCGCCGTTGTCGCCGAACAGGTTGTCGGCGGCCTTGAGCCGGACGCTCAACTGGAACTTGGCCTCGGTCGCGTCCAGGTCCAGCGGCGTCGTCACGGTGTTGTTCGGGTTCGGGCTGTGCGGCAGCGTGTTCGGGCTGGTCGAATAGCGCGCCGGCAGCAGGTAGTTCGCCTTGTAGGTCAGCAGCCTGAAGGGGGATTGCTTGTCGGCGGCGTCGAGTTCCCAGATCTTGGAGAGCGTCGTGTCCTTCTCCGTCGTTGCCGCCTGCTGCGTGGAGGTGCCGTCCCCTGCCGGCGCCGAAGCGGGGGGCGCTAGTGCCGATGCCTGCGCCGATACCTGCTGCGGTGCAGGAGGGGTCGCTGCCTCCGTCCGCGACGCAGCCGGTGCTGGCGTCGGCATGGGCGCAGGCGCGATGCGCCCCGCGGCCCGGTCGTAGCAGGTCAGGCGCAGGGCGTCATCATCGATCGCCGTACAGGCGGCATCCGCCGCCGCGGCGCCCAGCGGAGCAAGCGCCCACGCGACCGCGACCAACGCGCCCGTCGCGTGGCGTCCGGCCGCTGCGCGGCCGGCCTGGCCACGCCGGGATTGGGTGCTTACGGGCTGCTTCAGTTCAGGCTCTCGGTCGATGCGCTGCGTCGGACTATAGGGGCTCGCGGCGGCGTTCGAAGCGGCCATCCAAAGCGCGTGATCTCGGCTCTTGAGCAGTGGGCACAGAATCGGCTACGCTCGCGGACATGGAGGTTTCAGCGTGGAAGTGCTGCAACTCGATGTCGGTGGCCGGCCACAGTCGTGGATCTCGGCCAAGGAAGCGGCGATCATCTACGCCAGCGACGGTGTTGCCTGGACGCTCGGCAACCCCTTCTACGTGCTGCGCGGCGGCATGCAGCGGCGCACCGGGCTGCAGTCGCGCATCGAGGTGCACCCGATCGTCGCCGTGCGCGGCCACATTCCGAGCCGCGCCTGGCGCCAGACGCCAGCCCTGTCGAACCCCAAGCTGTTCGCGCGCGACCGCCGCGTCTGCGCCTATTGCGGCGGGCGCTTCCACGACGACCTGCTGACGCGTGAGCACATCGTGCCCACCTCGCGCGGCGGGATCGACAGCTGGATGAACTGCATCACCGCGTGCCGCCCGTGCAACGGCCACAAGGGCAACCGCATGCCCGAGGAGGCGCGCATGACGCTGCTGTACCTGCCCTACGTGCCGAGCCTGCACGAGGACATGATCCTGCGCGGCCGGCGCATCCTCGCCGACCAGATGGAGTTCCTGCTCGCAAGCGTGCCCCGCAGCAGCAGGCTGCACGCGTAGGTCCGGCAGCAGGCTGCGCAGGTAGGATCGGCGGCGGGCCGCACGATCAGCTTCGACACCCGGCTGCCGGGGACGGGTCCGGCGCCACGCCACCCAGCCACGCGAGGTCGATCACATGCGAAACAGCCGCCTTCTTCAGAACATCCTCGCGCTCGTCGGGGTGCTGTTCGGTCTCGTGACGCTCTTCGCGGGCACTCGCGTTCTGCTTGGCGCCGACCCGGGCTACATCGTTTTCAGGCCGCTGCTGATCTACAACACGGCCATGGGCTTCGCCTACATCGCGGCCGGCGTCATGGCCTGGCGCAGCCTCGTTCGGGGCCGGCAGGCGGCGGCCGCGATCTTCGTGCTCAACCTGCTCGTGCTGGCGGCGATCGGCACGCTGTACGCGACGGGGGGAGCGGTCGCCATCGAGAGCGTTCACGCGATGACGCTGCGAAGCGTCGTCTGGCTCGTGCTCTTTGTCGGCCTGGCATGGCTGGCCCGCAGAAGCACCGCTGTCGAGTAGCCGCGCCCGGGAGGCGTCCACCATGATTCACATTCGCGGGATCGATCATCTGGTGCTGCGCGTCGCCGACCTGGACGCGATGCTGCAGTTCTATTGCGGCGCTCTGGGCTGCAGCATCGAGCGTCGAAACGATGACATCGGCCTGGTGCAGCTGCGCGCCGGCCGTTCGCTCATCGATCTGGTCCCCGTCAGCGGCAGGCTGGGGCAGGCCGGCGGCGCGGCGCCGGGTCGCGAGGGACGCAACCTCGATCACTTCTGCCTGCGCGTCGAGCCCTTCGATGAACCGGCGATACGCGCCGGGCTGTCGCGCCTGGGCATCGCGGTCGGGCCGCTGGCAACGCGCAACGGGGCGCAGGGCGAAGGGCCGTCGCTCTACATCATCGATCCGGAAGGCAACGCGGTGGAGCTGAAAGGCCCGGCGCATGCGCCGAGCCGGCGCGCCGCGGACCCCGGCGCGGCGGCAGGCTGAGCCTGCTGCCGAGCCGCGCGCGATCAGTTCGGCGCCAGCGCGAAGGTCAGCGCGTCGATCGCCTCGTGCAGCTTGGCCTTGGCGAGATCCCGGCACTGTTGCTCCGTTGATTGGGGCCTGGCGTCGAACGCGGTCGCCATCTTGTCCGGCCTGAACAGCAGCAGCTTGGTGTTGCGCGGGTTGTTGCGCGGCAGCAGCATCACGCGCGCGGTGACGACACAGGTGGCGTTGGACGTGATGCCGCCTTCGACCTGCGTCGCGAAGCCCCAGATGTTGGGCGGATAGAGCTTCGCCAGCCGTTTCGTCGTCGCCTCGCTGAACATCGACTTCGCGGTGGCAGCATCGATCAGCGTCTCGGACGACCGGTCGACGAAGAGGTAGTCCGGACCTGCGGCGAACGCAGCCGCCGAACAGAGGGTTGCGAGCGTCGCGATGGCAGTTCGGATCTTCATGGTTCGCCCTGAGTCGGATGCGTGGGTCGCGTTGATGGGTCGCGCTGGTGGGTCAATCTGCGCCGCGTTGCGGCCCGCGCATGATGCCCGATCTGCAGGCACCGCGGCAATCGGAACGCACCCGCGGTCGCGGTCGTCTCGATGGCCGCCCGCGCCCTGGCCGCGACTGGATGCATGTACAGTTGCGCATCGTGGCCGCGCACGTCGCCACGCATGCCCGCCCTACCCGATGCCCAGCCTCGCCGCGCCTCCTGCATCCCCCAGTCCGCGAAGTGCCCGACGCGCCGACGTCTTCGCGTCGCTCAACGAAGCGCAGCGCGACGCGGTCGAGCATGGCGCCAGCGGCGACGCGCGCGCGCTGCTCGTGATCGCCGGCGCCGGATCGGGCAAGACGCTCACGCTCAGCGCTCGCGTCGCACGGCTCGTGCTCGCAGGCGCCGACCCGCAGCGCCTGCTGCTGCTGACGTTCTCGCGCCGTGCGGCGCACGAGATGACGCGCCGCGCCGGCCGCCTGATGCACGAGGCGCTCGGCCTCGGCTCGACGACACCGCCGCCGGTGCTGCATTGGGCCGGCACCTTCCACGCGATCGGCGCGCGCCTGCTGCGCGAGCACGCGACGAGCCTCGGCCTGCCGCCGACGTTCACGATCCACGACCGCGGCGACGCCGAGGACCAGATCGGCCTCGCGCGCCAGGAGCTCGGCCTCGCGGCCACCAGGCAGCGCTTTCCGCAAAAAGGCACCTGCCTCGCGATCTACTCGCGCGCGGTCAACAGCCAGACGCCGCTCGCCGACGTGCTGCAGCAGCACTTCCCCTGGTGCTCGGCGTGGGAGGACGAACTCAAACGCCTCTTTCGCGCCTACGTCGATGCCAAGCTGCAGCAGCACGTGCTCGACTACGACGACCTGCTGCTCTACTGGCATCAGATGATGGGCGACCCGGCGCTGGCGAGCGCGGTCGGCGATCGCTTCGATCACGTGCTGGTCGACGAGTACCAGGACACGAACCGATTGCAGGCGCAAATCCTGCATGCTCTCAAACCCGATGGCCGCGGCGTCACGGTGGTAGGCGACGATGCGCAATCGATCTATTCGTTCCGCGCCGCAGAGGCGCGCAACATCCTCGAGTTTCCTTCGAACTTCGCGCCGCCGGCACGCGTCGTCACGCTCGAGCGCAACTACCGATCGACGCAGGCCCTCCTCGACGCGTCGAATGCCGTCATCGCGCTCGCCGCGGAGCGCTTCACGAAGAACCTGTGGACCGACAAGCTCTCGTCGGCCCGGCCGCGGCTCGTGACGGTCGAGGACGAATCGGCGCAGGCGCGCTGGGTCGCCGATGCGCTGCTCGAGCAACGTGAAGCAGGGCTCGCGCTCAAACGCCAGGCGACGCTGTTTCGCACCGCGCATCACAGCGCGGCGCTCGAGCTCGAACTGACGCGACGCAACATCCCGTTCGTGAAATTCGGCGGGCTCAAGTTCCTCGAGTCGTCGCACGTCAAGGATCTGTTGTCGGTGCTGCGCTGGGCCGAAAACCCGCGCAGCCGGCTGGCGGGGTTTCGCGTCGCGCAGCTCGTCGCCGGTATCGGCCCGGCATCCGCACGCCGCTTGCTCGACGCGATGGACGCGTCGCCCGATCCCGCGGCCGCCTTGCAGGACTTCGTGCCGCCGCCCGCCGCAGCGGTCGACTGGCGCGCGTTCGTCGCGCTCTACGCAAACCTGCGGCAGGAAGCCTCGCCCTGGCCGGCCGAAATCGAAGGCGTCGTGCAGTGGCTCGTGCCGCAGCTCGAACGGCTGCACGACGACGCGGCGATGCGCGCCGCCGACCTCGCGCAGCTCGCGCGCATCGCCGCCGGCTACGCCACGCGCGAGCGCTTCCTGACCGAATTGACGCTCGACCCGCCCGGCGCGAGCAGCGATGAATCGGGCGTGCCGCTGCTCGACGAGGACTACACCATCCTGTCCACGATCCACTCGGCCAAAGGCCAGGAGTGGAACGCCGTCTACGTCCTCAACGTCGTCGACGGCTGCATGCCGTCGGACATGGCGACCGGCAGCAGCGCCGAGATCGAGGAAGAACGCCGCCTGCTCTACGTCGCGATGACGCGCGCGCGCGACCACCTGGCTCTGCTCGTGCCGCAACGCTTCTACGTGCATCAGCAGGCGCCCTACGGCGACCGCCATGTGTACGCGACGCTGTCGCGCTTCATCACCCCCGAAGTCGCCGCCAAGTTCGAAGTCGTCGGCCCGGCGCCGGATGGCAAGGCATTTGCAATCCCGCCGACCACCGTGCAAGCCCCGGTGCGGGTCGACATCGCCGAGCGCACCCGCTCGCAGTGGGCCTAGCGCCGAGCGCCGTCAGCAGCTTCCGTCGGCACCGACCTTCAGGTACTTGCGCAGCCAGCGCACCGCGAGCGCGCGCGCGTGGCGCGTCGCGATCTTCTCCTCGGGCGACGCGTCGGCGCGGAAGTCGAACGCGCGGCGCGCCATCGGGTACATCTGCAACTCGACCGGCACGCCGCGCTCCCACAGCGCGTAGAACGCGCGGCCGTTGTTCATGCGGCGCAGTTCGAAGTCGGCGTCGCCGATCAGCATCAGCACCGGCGCCGTGATCGTCATCACTTCGGGCGCGACCGAGAACAGCTGCTGCGGCTCGGGCGCGTTCGGGTTCTGGAAGTGGCCGTAGTAGGCGACGATCGCCGCGATGTCCTGCGGCCGCTTGGCCGCGAGGCGGATCGCGTAGTACGGCCCGCGCGACATGCCGACAATGCCGACCGGCCCCTTGCAGACGTCGCTGCGCGACTGCAGCGCGCCGAGCGCGGCCTCGACATCGGCCTCGCTTTCCGGATGATGCCGGTCGGGCCAACGCTCGATCATGTTGCCGGCCTGCCAGTTCGGCGCCAGCACGACGAAGCCCTGCGACGCCAGCTCGCGCATGTGCGCCCGGTCCTCGTCCTCGAAGCCGCGCTTGGCATGGATGTAGAGCACGGCCGGGAACGGCCCGGCACCGGGCGGGCGGGCGATCTCGATCGGCACGTCGTAGCTGCCGGCGCGCACGCTCGCTTTTTCCAGCGGCTGCGCGACAACCGCGAGCGACCCGAGCAGCGCGGCCAGCGCGAGCATCGCTTTCGCCAGCTTCGAGCCGCCTGTGCGAAGTGCCCGCACCAGCGTTTCGAACTCGCGGCCGCGTCCGTGGCAGGCAACTTCGTGGATCGACATGGGGGCTCCTTGCTACTTACATTTTCGGACATCCCGGTCCGAACCCGAAGCGATCCCGGTGCGATCGCGGCGCGCCGCCCGGCTCAGGCCACGACGTCACCGCATCACGCCATGAGCTTGTGCGCCGGCACCCTGCCCAGCAACACCCGCAAGCGCCGGCATCGCGCCGACAATGCAAGCCCCACCTCCGCCCATGCTGACGATCCACTTCGCCAACCGCACCGAACGGCTCGCCGGCCTGCTCGTCGAGCGCATCGGCGCCGGGCCGGTGTTCACACCCGACGAGGTGATCGTCCCGAGCGCCGCGCTGCGACGCTATCTGACGCTCGCGCTCGCGCAGCAACATGGCATCTGCGCCAACGTGCGCTTCGGCTACCTCGCGCAGAGCCTGTGGGGGTGGATCGCCCGCGTCGTGCCCGGCGTGCAGGCCGAGTCGCCGTTCGCGCCCGGCGTGCTCGCGTGGCGCATCTTCGCCGCGTTCGACGCGCCGGGCGCGTTCGACGCCTACCCCCGCCTGCGCGACTACCTCGCGCGCGGCGACGCCGTGATGCGCTTCGAGCTCGCGCAGCAGGTCGCCGGCCTCTTCGATCAGTACATCACCTACCGGCCTGAATGGCTGAGCCGTTGGTCCGCGGGTCAGGGCATCGCGCACGGCGCCGGCGCCAGTCTGCAAGTCACGGCCGACGAAGCCTGGCAGGCCGCGCTGTGGCGCCGCCTGGCCAGCGAAGCCGACGCCGCGCATCCGGCAGAGGCGTTCGCGGCTGCGCTCGCAACCCACGGCGACGCACTTGTCGCCGCCGGAACTTTGCCCGCCGCGCTGCACGTGTTCTGCCTGCCTTCGATGCCGCCGCTGCATCTGGGCCTGCTGCATGCGCTCGGGCAATGCGTCGACGTGCAGCTCTACGCGCTCAACCCCTGCCGTGAATACTGGCTCGAGGTGACCGACCGCCGCCGCCTCGCCTACCTGGCGGCGCGCGCGGCGCCGGGCGAGGAACTGCACCACGAGGAGGGCAACCGCTTGCTCGCCGCCTGGGGCAAGCAGACGAAGGCGCAGCTCGAACTGCTGATCGCCGCGACCGGCGATGCGGTGATCGACGAGGCGCATTTCGACGAGCCTGGGGCCGATCCCGAGCGCGAACCCGAATCCGCGAGCCTGCTGGCCCGCGTGCAACGCTCGATGCTGGACCTGACCGAGCTCGCGCCAGGCTCGGTCTCGCTGGCCGAGCGCGACCGCAGCATCGAGGTCCACGTCTGCCACGGCCTCGCGCGCGAGCTCGAGGTGCTGCACGACCGGCTGCTCGCGCTGTTCGCCGCGCCGCAACCGCCCGCGCCCAGCGACATCCTCGTCGTCACGCCCGACCTCGAAGCCGCCGCGCCGCTGATCGACGCCATCTTCGGCACCGCGCCGGCGGAGCGCCGCATCCCGTTCCACGTGACGGGCCGCGGCCGCAGCAGCGTCAACCCGGTGGCGCGCGCGCTGCTCGATCTGCTCGCGCTCGCCGGTTCCCGTTTCGCGGCAAGTGCCGTGTTCGGGTTGTTGCAGCAGCCGATCGTCGCGCGCCGCTTCGGGCTCGCCACCGAGGACCTTGCGCAGGTGCATGCCTGGCTGGAAGACGCCGGCGTGCACTGGGCGCTCGACGCCGGGCACCGCGCCAGCTTCGGCCTGCCGGCGCAAGCGCGCTACAGCTTCGCCGACGGCCTCGATCGACTCTACCTCGGCTACGCGCTGCCGGCGCGCATCGATGCGCCCTTCGGCGCGCGTTTGCCGGCAGGCGACGCCGAAGGGTCGGACGCGGTCGCGCTCGGCGCGCTGTGGCGCTTCGTCGGCCTGCTCGCCGCGCTGCAGCGGCGCGTCGCGGCGCCGCTGGCGGCGACCGACTGGACCACGCTGCTGACCGAACTGCTGCACGACTTCCTCGCGCCGCAAGGCGAAGAGGTCGAGGACCTGCGCGAGACGCAGGCTGCGATCGAGCGCTTCGCCGACGAACTGCAGCGCGCCACACCCGAGCAGCGCCTGCCGCTCGATGTGCTGCGCAGCGCGCTCGCCGCCGCGATCGACGATGCGGCGCGCGGTGGCGTGCCCACCGGTGCCGTCACCTTCGCGGCGATGAACAGCCTGCGCAACCTGCCCTGCAAGATCGTCTGCGCGATCGGCCTGAACGACGGTGCTTTCCCGACCCAGGCGCGCCCGGCGGAGTACGACCTGATGACGCGCGACGCGCGGCCGGGGGACCGGCAACGCCGCGTCGACGAGCGCAACCTGTTCCTCGATCTGCTGCTCGCCGCGCGCGAGCACTTCTACCTGAGCTACACCGGCCGCAGCCTGCGCGACAACGCGCCGCTGCCGCCCTCGACGCTGGTGTCCGAGCTGCTCGACACGTTGTTGCCGGCGATCGCAGGCGAGCGGGACGCGGCGCGCGCGCGGCTCGTGGTGCAGCACCCGCTGCAAGGCTTCGCCGACATCGGTTTCAGGGCCGACGTCGACCCGCGCCTTCGGAGTTTCGACTCCGAGATCGCGGCTGCGCTGCGGCAGCGAACGACAGAGCCGCCCGAGACCCCGCCGCGCGCCGCACCGCCGGAGGAGGACGACGACGACAGCGCCGCGCCCGAGGCCTTACCCGCCTTCTTCGCGACGCCGCTCCCGCGCCCCGGCGACGAGTGGTGCGATGTCGCGCTCGCCGATCTGATCACCTTCTTCGGCAACCCGTGCCGCTACCTGCTCGGGCGGCGCCTGGGCATTGTGTTGGCCAGGGCCGAGGAGGAGTTGCAGGACGACGAGCCTTTCATCGCCGGCATCCCCGCACGCAGCGCGCTCGCCACGCGTCTGCTGCCCGCGCTGTGCGCCGGACACAGCGTCGACAGCGTGCGCGCGCTTGCGCTCGCCGGCTCCGAGGTGCCCGCGGGCGCGTTCGGCCGGCACTTCCTCGAGCGTGAACTCGCGGGCCTCGGGCGTTTCGCGCTGCAGCTCAATGCGCTGACCGCAGCGCCGGTCCTGCCTCCGCATGCCTCGCACGTCGAGCTGACGCACGAAGGGCGCAGCTGGCGTGTGCACGGCGGCTACGCCGACCTGCGCGCGAGCGGCCTGGTACGCCATCGCTACGACGACGTGCGCGCGCGCGATCTGATCGATGCCTGGCTGCATCACCTGCTGCTGTGCGCCGACCCACCGCCCGGCGTCGCGCTGCGCACGACATGGCTCGCGCGCGACGGGTGCGTCGTGCTCGGCCCCTGCGCGACGGCGTGCGAGACGCTGCACGAACTCGTGTTGCTCTATGCGCGCGGGCTGCGGGAGCCGCTCTACTTCTTCCCGAAGTCCGCATGGGCGTACATGGAGGGCGGCGAAAGCTTCGCCAAGGCCCAGTCGACATGGCAGGTCAGCGATCGCCACCCCTTCGGCGAGTCGGCGGACCCGGCCTACCGCCTCGCGCTGCGCGCGCTGCCGGACCCGATGGGCGAGGGCTGGGATGATTTCGCAGCCTGCGCGAGAGCGGTGTTCGCGCCGCTGCGCGCGCACATCGAGGGGGCGCAGGCATGAGCGCCGCGGCGTCATTCGACGTCTACCGCTGCGAGCTGGCCGGCACCAACCTGATCGAGGCGTCGGCCGGCACCGGCAAGACGTGGAACCTCTGCGGCCTCTATCTGCGCCTGCTGATCGAGCGCGACCTGCCGGTGCAGCAGATCCTCGTCGTCACCTTCACGAAGGCAGCGACCGCGGAGTTGCGCGAGCGCATCCGCAGCCGCATTGCGGAGACGCTCGCCTTCGTGCGCGACGGCGTGGCGACGGGCGCGGATCCGTTCGTCGAGCGATTCGTCGCCGCGATGCGCAAGGTGAACGGGCCGGGGATCGCGGACGCCGACATGGCGGTGAAGCTCGAGTTCGCATTGCAGACCTTCGACGAAGCATCGATCTTCACGATCCACGGCTTCTGCCAGCGCGCGCTCGCCGACACGCCCTTCACGTCACAGATGCCGCTCGCGCTCGAAGCTGTGCAGGACGACAGCGAGTTCATCGCCGAGGCGGCGAACGATTTCTGGCGCCGCCGCATTGCCGGCGACACGCTGGCCCCCGCACTCGCCGCCTGCCTCGTGCAGCACAAGGATTCGCCGGACAAGTTCGCCGCGCTGCTCAAGCGCCATCTGGCGAAGCCGCTGGCGACCGTTCTCTGGCCCGCCGGCGTGTCCCACGCGTCCGATGCGGCCGGCGCTGGTGACGCGCTCGCCGAACTTGCCGCCGCGCACACCGATGTGCACACCGCGGCGCGCGCGATCTGGCATGCCGAGCGCGATCGCATCGTCCGGTGCGTGCTGGATGGTCGGTCGCAGCTCCATCAAGGCAGCTACAAGCCCGAAGCCGTCGCCGTCGCGGCGCAGGGCTGGGACGAGTTGCTCGCCGGGGACGACGCGCTCGCCGCGCTGGCGAACCAGCCCGACAAGGTCGAGCTGCTGGGCAGCGCGAAGATGAAGCCGAAGAAGAACTGCGTCGCACCCGCGCACCCCTTCTTCGCCGTCGCGCAGCGTTGGCTCGATTTGCGCGAGCAGATCGAAACCGGGCTCGAACGCGACCGGCTCGCGCTGCTGCGCGCGCTGATCGCCGACGGCACCGTCGCCGTGCGCGAGGCCAAGCTGAGGCGCCGCGTCGTCGCCTTCGACGACATGCTGTCGAACCTGCACGAGCGGCTCACGAGCGGCGAGGCGCCCGAGCTGGCCGGCGCGCTGCGCGAGCGTTTCCCCGCCGCGCTGATCGACGAATTCCAGGACACCGACCCGCTGCAGTTCGCGATCTTCCAGACGATCTACGACACGCCGCAGCGGTTGCCGCTGTTCCTCGTCGGCGACCCGAAGCAGGCGATCTACAGCTTTCGCAACGCCGACCTGCACACCTACCTCGCGGCGCGCAAGCAGGCGTCGGCCGACTACACGCTGGCCGACAACCAGCGCGCAAGCGCGCCGCTGATCGACGCGTTGAACGGCCTGTTCGGCGCCAACGACCGCGCCTTCATGCTCGACGGCCTGGACTACCGGCCGGTCGGCTTCGGCGACAAGCCGCGCAAGGCCTTCGTCGACACGACCGCGTCCCGGAACGCGGCGCCGCTGCAGGCGTGGATGCTGCCGAACGACGACGCGGTTCACGCAGAAGGCGATCACTTCGGTGCGGAAACGCCGATGCTGAGGAAGCAGGACGCGATGGCGGCCGCCGCACAGGCTACGGCTGCCGAGATCGCGCGCCTCGTCAGTGCCGGCCAGCGCGGCGAGATCACGCACGGCGAGAAGCCGCTCTCCGCCGGCGACATCGCGGTGCTCGTGCGCAGCCACGCGCAGGGCAGCCGGATGCGCGCGGCGCTCGCCAGCCTGGGCGTGGGCAGTGTCGAGCTGTCGCAGGCGAGCGTCTATCGAAGCGCCGACGCCGAAGAGCTCGAGCGCGTGCTCGCCGCGATCCTCGAGCCGACGCGCGAGCGCCTGCTGCGCGCCGCGCTCGCCACCGTCTGGCTGGGCTTCGACGCGGCCGCGATCGACGCCCTGGCCGACGACGAGGCGCGCCTGCTCCTGCACGTGCAGCGCTTCGCCGAAGCGCGCGAGACGTGGATCGCGCGCGGCGCCGGCGTCATGCTGCGCGCCTTGCTGCGCAGCGAGGGCGTCGCCGCGCGTCTGCTGGCGCGGCCGGACGGCGAGCGGCGGCTCACGAACGTACTGCACCTGATCGAATGCGTGCACACGGCCAGCCAGACGCACCCCGCGCCCGACGCGCTGCTGCGCTGGTTCCAGACGCAACGCGGCGACGAGCGCGGTGCCGACGATGCGACGCAGCTGCGCCTCGAATCGGACCGCAACCTGGTGCAGATCGTGACGATCCACAAGGCCAAGGGCCTCGAATACGTGGTAGTGTTCTGCCCCTTCGTGTGGGACGGCTATCGACGGCCGCAGGGCAGCGCGATCGAAGGGGTCGAATACCACGACGACGAAGGCCGCACGGTGATCGACTACCGCAAGGGTCTCGATGCCGCGTTCGACGAAGGCGACATCGCGCGCCGCCGGCGGCTCGAGTCTGCGGCCGAAGACCTGCGGCTGATCTACGTTGCCCTCACGCGCGCCATGCACCGCTGCGTGATCGTCGCCGGCAGCTACCTGAGGGGGTCGGCGGCGAGCCCGGCCGAAAGCAGCCGCAGCCTGCTCAACTGGCTCGTCGCCGGGCAAGGCGACACGCCGCAGGCGTGGTTCGACGGCAAGCGCGACGCGGCCGCGATCGACGCTGCCTGGAACGCGCTCGCGGTGCGCAGCGGCCCGGCGTTCGCGACCGCGCCACTGCCGCGCGCGCAGGGCGTGCCGGTGCGCGATGAGCGCCCCGCGCCGGAGTCGCTCGCAGCACTTGCAGCGCCGGCGCACATCCCGGCCGGGTGGTGGATCGGCAGCTTCAGCGCGCTCGCGCAAGGCGCGACGCACGAGCGTTCGGCGGTCGATCACGATCTGTTCGTCGTGACGCCCGACGCGACATCGTTCGGATCACCCGCCCTGTCGGCGCAGGCGAGCGAAGCGCCCCCGACGCGTGCCGCCGAAACCCCGCCGATGCGCGCATCCGAAGCGGTACCGACGCGTGCATCGGAAGCGACGCCAGCGCCGCTGGCCGACGACGACGTGCTGCGCTTCCCGCGCGGCGCGGCGGCGGGCGAGTGCGTGCATGCGCTGTTCGAGCGCATCGATTTCGGCCTGCCCGCCGCCTGGCCGCAGGCCGTTGCCGACACGCTGCGGCTGCACGGCCCGGCGCTGCCGCGGTCGCCACTGCCCAGCGCTCACGACGCTCACGGCATTGCGCAGCGCGAACGCATGCTGCTGCGCATGTTGCACGACGTGCTGCACACGCCGCTGCCGGTCGGCAGCGAGCGGCCATTGCGGCTTGCCGACGTCACGCCCGCGCGGCGCCTGAACGAGCTCGAGTTCCATCTGCCGTCGCACGCGCTCGATGCCACGCGCCTGAACGCGCTGCTCGCCAGCCTCGACTGCCCCGTGCCGACGCTCGCGTTTCGCACGCTGCGCGGCTACCTGAAGGGCTTCATCGATCTGGTGATCGAACACGACGGGCGCTACTTCGTGCTCGACTGGAAATCGAACCACCTCGGCGACACGCCGGCCGACTATGGCGCCGCGCCCGTGCGGGCGGCGATGGCCGAGCACGGCTACCACCTGCAGGCGCTGCTCTACGGTGTCGCGCTCGACCGCATGCTGCGCCGCCGCCTGCCCGGCTACGACCCGGCGCAGCATTTCGGCGGCGCGATCTACCTCTTCGTGCGCGGCGTGCGGCCTGGCTGGGCCGATGCGCAGGGCATACCGACCGGCCTGCACTTCGAGCGGCTGGCGCCCGAAGCGATCGCGCGCGCGTCGGCCCTGTTCGACGAGGCGGCAGCATGACGCGCGAAGAACGCACGCCGATCGACGCGCCCGCGCGCACGCTCGCCGAGGGCTTTGCGCAGCACATACGCGCGTGGTCGCGCGAGCGCGGTGCCGACGAGGCGATTCAGGACGCTGCGGCCGCAGCCGCGCGCGCGGTGAGCCTCGCGCTGTCGGACGGCCACGTCTGCATATCGCTGGCCGATCTGGCGGCGAGCGAAGCCTTGCCTCGCGCACCGGCCGGCGTCGAAGCCTGGCGCCGCGCCTTGCTTACCGCGGGCGTCGTCGGCACGGCCGACGCGCCGGGCCAGATGCCGCTCGTGCTCGACGGCGACGGCAGGCTCTACCTGCACCGCTACTTCGACTACGAACGCCGGCTTGCGGAGCGCGTGTGGCGCGCAGCGCGCGCGGTGCCACCGATGCCCGCGGCGGACCGTGCGGTGCTGCGCGCGCAGCTCGCCATGCTGTTCGCCGCGAACACGAGCTCGCTTGGCGAAGTGTCGGGCGCGGTGTCGGGCAACGAAGTCGACTGGCAGAAGCTCGCCACCGCGCTCGCGCTGCGCGGCCGCTTCACCGTGATCAGCGGCGGTCCCGGCACCGGCAAGACGACGACCGTCGTCAACCTGCTCGCCTGCCTGATCGCACAGGACGCGGGCTGCCGCATCGCGCTCGCCGCGCCGACCGGCAAGGCCGCGGCGCGCATGAGCGAGGCGGTGCGCGAGCGCGCGGCGCACCTGCCGCCGGCGATACGCGAGCGTCTTCCCGCAGAGGCCTCGACGATCCACCGCCTGCTCGGCGTCACGCCGTCGGGCTTCGTCCATCACGCCGGCCGGCGGCTTGCGATCGACGCGCTGGTGGTCGACGAGGCTTCGATGCTCGACCTGGCGCTGGCGACGAAACTGCTCGAAGCGGTGCCAGACGGCGCGCGCATCGTGCTGCTCGGCGACAAGGATCAGCTCGCCGCGGTCGAGTCGGGTGCGGTGTTCGCGGAACTGTGCGCCGACCCGACGCTGTCGAGCGCGTGCCGCGACGATCTTGCCGATCTGTGCGACGTGGCACGCGATGCCATCGCGCCGCCTGCGCCTGCACACGCCAGCAGCCTGCACGACGCCAGCGTCTGGTTCACGCGCAACTTCCGCTTCGCGGCGGATTCGGGCATCGGCCGGCTCGCTGCAGCGATCAACGCCGGCGACGCCGAGGCGGCGCTGGCCGTGCTGG
The DNA here is from genome assembly GCA_023954175.1 of Rhizobacter sp. Taxonomy (GTDB): domain Bacteria; phylum Pseudomonadota; class Gammaproteobacteria; order Burkholderiales; family Burkholderiaceae_C; genus CAIKUF01. Next base: position 22,348 of record JAMLIM010000021.1, on the reverse strand, counting down.
CGGAGAGTGATAGCGGATGCGAAAGGGAAGGCGAAAGCGAGAGTGAACCCGAGGGCGCGGCCACGGTGTCGCAACGCGAGGTGCAATGGATCGCCAGCGTCGGGCCGACGCCGGCGCCGGCCGCGATCGAACAGCTCGAGCTCGGCTACGCGCCCTACTTCGACGCCGTGCTGGGCGATGCGACGCCACCCGCCGCGATCGTCGACGCGTTCGCGCGCTTTCGCGCCTTGTGCGCAGTGCGCGAAGGCCCGCACGGCGTCGAGGCGATCAACGCGCGGCTGACGCGCCGCCTGCGCGCGATGCTGGGCGACCGCGACCACGACCCGCGTTCGCCATGGTTCGTCGGCCGGCCGGTGATCGTGCGGCGCAACGACCCGGTGTTGAAGCTCTTCAACGGCGACATCGGCATCGCGCTGCGCGATGCGGGCGGCGAACTGCTGGTGCACTTCCCGCAGGCCGAAGGGGGCCTGCGCGCGATCGCGCCGCTGCGCCTGCCGGAGCACGAGACGGCGTTCGCACTCACGGTGCACAAGGCGCAGGGTTCGGAGTTCGACGCCGTCTGGGTATTGCTGCCGGCGCAGGCGAATCGCGTGCTGTCGCGCGAGTTGCTCTACACCGCCGTCACGCGTGCGCGCAAACGGGTGACGCTGTGCGCCGGGGTCGAGGTGCTGAACCGCACGATCGCCGCTGCGACCCGGCGCCACTCGGGTTTGCTCGCACGGCTTGCCGAAGTTGCGACGCCACGAATCGGCGCCTGATCGGGTTCGGCGCGGCCGTCTTGAGCGTGGCGCGCGCTGTCACGATCGGCGCACTGCAGTGCAATGGCGGGGATCAGCGCCCCGGCCCCACAGGGCAATAGGCGTTCTTCGGCACATCGCCGCGCAGATACTGCGCGTCCTCTTCCGCCGTCGCGGGGCGCAGCGCGACGAGCTCGGCGCGTCCGTCGTAGAGGTCGCGCAGCGTCTCCCGCACCGACTGCGCGGCATCCACATCCGCGCCGAAGGCCTTGAACCAGCGCCGCGCGCGGCCCTCGTAGCGGAAGTCGACGACCCAGAGGGTGGAGGTTCTGTAGAACTCCGACATCGATGGATCGCTATGCGCTTTGCGTCCCGGCCCGCGATCAGCCCTGCGGGCTGTCGGTCATGCGCCCGCAATAGGCGGCCATCTGCTCGGGCAGGTCCTGCGGGCAGACGCCGCACAGGCGATTGCCGGGCACTGCGTGGTCGATGAACTTCGGGTAGGGCAGGTTCAGCTCGGCCATGATGCGCTCGAATTCGGCGAGCGTGCGCTCGCCGCCGAGGCGCGGATTGCGCGCCTTCTCCTGCGCGATCGACGACACGTGGCGCTGTTGGTAGTCGTGCCCGGGGAAGACCAGGCAGTCGCCCGGCAGCGTGAAGAGCTTGTCGTGCACGCTGCGGTAGAGCGTGGCGGCGTCGCCGTTCTGGAAGTCCGTGCGGCCGCAGCCATCGATCAGCAGCGCGTCACCGGTGAAGACGCGGTCGGACATGCCATCGGCCGCGCAGTCCAGCGTGCCGTCCGGCGTTCGACGGGCGAGCCGGTACGCGAAGTGGCCATCGGTATGCCCCGGCGTGTGCAGCGGGTGCAGCACGATCTCGCCCAGCTCGAACGGCACGCCGTCGTCGACGCCGACGTCGGCGCAGGGCAGCGATTCCATTGCCGGCGCCGCGATGCGGCTGCCGACGCGTTGCTTCAAGTGCAGCGCGCCGGTGATGTGATCGGCGTGGATGTGCGTGTCGAGCGTGAACGCAAGCGTGAGCCCGAGGCCTTGAAGCGCGGCCAGGTCGCGATCGATGCTGTTGACGACCGGATCGACCAACACCGCCTGCCCGGTGTGCTCGCAACCGATCAGGTAGGTGTAGGTGGACGACAGCGGCTCGAAGAGTTGACGGAAGATCATGGCGGCGCTCCGGTTCGAGAAGAGAATTCTCGCAGCGTGGTCGCCGCGGGCGCAGCGCGCAGGCAAAGACCTTGCACCGTGCGCCGTTGAGAATGTGTTCGGCGACGCCCACGAGAGACCATTGATGACGATGAGCACACCCGCATTCACCGACCCGGCCGGCACCTGGAACAAGCGCTTCGAGACCGCCGACTACATCTTCGGCATCGAGCCCAACGACTATCTGCGTGCGAAGGCGCACCTGCTCGCGCCCGGCGGCCGCGTGCTGTGCGTTGCCGACGGCGAAGGCCGCAACAGCGTCTGGCTCGCGCGCCAGGGCCTGCGCGTCGACGCCTTCGACATTGCCGAAGTCGGCGTCGCGAAAGCGAGGAAGCTCGCCGCCGACGCCGGCGTGACGGTGAACTACGACGTCGCCGATTGCGACGCCTGGCCTTGGCCGGTCGACACCTACGACGCGGTGGCCGCAATCTTCATCCAGTTCGCCGACCCTGCGATGCGCGAGCGGCTCTTCGCGCGCATGGCCGCCGCGCTCAAGCCCGGCGGGCTGCTCGTGCTGCAGGGCTACACGCCCAGGCAGCTCGAGTACAAGACGGGCGGCCCGCCGATCCTGTCGCACCTCTACACCGCCGACATGCTGCGCGAAGCCTTCGCGGCGCTCGAGATCATCGAACTCGACGAGTACGAGGCCGACCTGCGCGAAGGCAGTCACCACGCGGGGCGCTCGGCGCTCGTCGGCATGATCGCGCGCAGGCGCTGAATGGCGCGCGCCGCGAACGTCGCCCGAATGGAAACCCGAGAGAAAGGAGGCACACGATGAACATCGAGCAGTTCATGCAGGGCTACAAGACAGCGTGGGAGCAGCGCGACGACGCGCTCTTTTGCGCGCTCTTCACGCCCGACGCGAGCTACCACAACACGCCGTTCGCCGAGCAGCGCGGGCACGCAGCGCTGGCCGCCTACTGGCAGCGCGTGAAGCTGCAGGACGACGTGCAGCTGCGCTACGAAATCCTCGCCTCAGCGCCCGGCAGCGGCATCGCGCACTGGCACGTGACGTACCAGGTGCGGTCCGAGGAACTCTTCAAGATCTGGGCCGCGTCCACCGGCACGAATCTGATCGCCCGCAAGGAAGGCGACCCGCTCCCGCGCATGGTGCTCGACGGCGTGCTGCAAGCGCGATTCGACGCCACGCTGTGCACCGAGTGCCGGCTGTGGTGGCACAGCATGCCGCAGCCGGTGTAGGGAGCTTGCGATGCCGGCCACGGCATCGCGTTCAATGTCACGCCGTACCCCGCCACAGGTGGGGCAGCGCGACAGTTCAAGAACCTTCTGGCTTCGGCCTTCCGTCCAGACCCTCGCGCTCGAACACCTGCAGCACCGTTTGAAGTGCCTGCTCGTAGCGCGCCTTCTCCTCGGCAATTGAGTCGGCGTCCCAGGCCATCAGGCCCTGACCGCTCTTCATGCCGAAGCGGCCCTGCTTGACCATGTCCTCGATCACCGGGGGCGGTGTCTGCATGTTCGACAAGTCCGGATACAGGCTTTGTGCGACGGCGAACGACATGTCCCATCCGGCGTGCTCGCGCTGCAGCAGGGGGCCGGCCGCGGCGAGGCGAAAGCCGAAGCTGTAGCGGATCGCGGCGTCGATGTCTTCGGCCGAGGCAACGCCCGACTGCAGCAGGTTCAGCGCCTCGCGGATCAGCGCGTGCTGCATGCGGTTGCCGAGGAAGCCGGGGATGTCGCGCTTGACCTGCACCGGGCGCTTGCCCAACGCCCACATCCAGTCGCCGACCTTCTCGGCCAACGCCGCGTCGGTGGCCTCACCGCGGATCACCTCGACCAGCGGCACCAGGTAGGCCGGCATGAAGAAGTGCAGGCCCATCATGCGTGCCTGCGTCTTCAGGCCCTTGCCGATCTCGCTGATCGGAAAGCTCGACGAGTTGCTGCTCAGGATCGTATGCGGCGCGCTCAGGCGCTCCAGTTCGGCGAACACGGATTGCTTGAGCGCCAGATCCTCGCGCACGTTCTCGACGACGAGGGCGATCTCCGCCCACGGCAGCCTGGCGTAATCGGCGTGCACGCCCAGCGCGGCCGCATCGAACGGCTTGTTCAGACGCTGCATCGCCTGCATCACGCGCTTGGGCAGGCTCTCGCGCGTGGCCGCGGTGGGCGAGACGACATCGACGCGCCAGCCGCCGGCCAGCAACACCACGGCGACGCCCAAACCCATCGTGCCGCCACCGACGATCAACGCCCTGTTGCTACCTTGCATGTTCAGAACTCCGGTGCGTGAAGCAGTCTCAGGCCCACGAGCAGATCTCGTCGAACCCGAGGCGGGGTTGGCGCGGCAACAAGTCCCCATGGTCGGCATAGCCGAGGTTGCACAGGAAGTTGCTGCGCAGCGGGGTGCCGGCGAAGAACTCGGCGTCGACGACGTCGTTGTGGAAGCCCGACATCGGCCCGACGTCCAGGCCGAGCGCGCGCGCCGCCAGCATCAGGTAGGCCCCCTGCAGCGTGCCGTTGCGCACCGCGGTCTCGTGCGCATGGGCCGGGTCGGCGCGATAGCCGGTGGCGACGTCGCGGTGCGGGAAGGTACGCGCCTGATGCACGTGAAAGTCGAGGTCGTAGGCGACGATCGCCGTGACGGGGGCCGTCATCATCTTCGCCACGTTGCCGGCGTGCAGCGCCGGCCGCAGGCGCTCCTTGCCCTGCTGCGACTCGACGAACACGATGCGCATCGGCTGGCTGTTGGTCGCCGTCGGGCCGGCCTGCGCCAGCTCGACCACCTGTCGCAGCAAGGCGCGCGGCACCGGCGTATCGCGCCAGACCTTGTGCGAGCGCGCCTCGCGAAAGATGAGGTCGAGGGCGCGTTCGTCCGCACGCACCGTCGCCACTGCCACGCTCACCGGACTGCCCTTCGCACTGCGTGCTCCGGGATTCGCGCTTGGGGGCGGCCCGGCGCGCTCATGCCGATGCCTCTGCGGCGCCCAGGCGAAAGTCGAACGCGACGTCGTAGAACGGCGCCTCGACCTCGTACGGCGCGGCGGCTGCGGCATCGTCACGGCGCTCGAAGTGCAGGACGAGCGTGCTGCGCACGCCGAACACCGCATCGGCGTCGATGTACGGATCGTCTTCGGCAAAGAGCTCGGTCACGAGTGGCCGATGGCCGGGCGCGGTGACGAGCACGTGGAAATGCGAAGGGCGCAAGGCGTGGCGCGCGCCGGCACGCAACAGGTCGCCGACCGGGCCGTCATAGGGCACCGAGTAGTAGCGCGGCTTGACCGTCTGCAGCGCATAGCGGCCCTGCGCATCGGTGCGCATGCGGCAGCGCAGGTTGAACTCGGGCTTGTCGGGCAGCGCCTGCGAATACTGCCCGTCGGCATCGGTCTGCCAGAAATCGAGCAGTGCGCCGGCCAGCGGCGCGCCGTCGGCACCGAGCACCCGGCCGCGCAGCAGCACGCGCTCGCCGCCGTTGTCGCCGACGATGCTCGCGCCCACCGGCAGCAACGGCGCGCCTTCGACGTAGAACGGCCCGAGCACGCTGCTCTCGGTGCCGTGCGCCGAGCCGTTGAGCAGGTCGACCATCGACGACAGCCCGAGCACGTCGCTGGTGAGCACGAACTCGTTGCGCTTGTCGTCGCTGATGCGCCCCGCGCGCCACAGGAAGTCGATGCCGGCATTCCACTCGGCATGTGTCAGATGCACCTCCCGCGCGAAGGCGTGCAGGTGGGTGACGAGGCTGCCGATGACCTCGCGAAAGCGCGCGTCGCTGGCGTCCTTCATCGTGTCGAGCACGGCCGTCGTGATGTTGTCGAGGCTGATGTTGCGCATGGCCGCGCTCCGCGGGAAGGAATCTCGGGCCGCCGCACGCGACCAGGGCGGCGGCGTCGACGGGCAATGGCGGCATTCTAGAAAAAATCGATAAGACTTGCAACTTCGACTATTTTGCCGATAATCCTGCCATGATGATCTCGCCGCCTGCCGGGCGGCACAGCGATGCGCGAAACGCTGAACCATGAAACCGAGCGCTGACCAGGAAGCCGTCCCCGGCGACGCCGCCGTGCCCACGCTGGCCAGCAGCGTGTACGAGCGCTTGCGCGACGACATCCTGCGCGGCCAGCTGGCGCCCGGCGGCAAGCTGCGCATCGAGTTCGTCAGCGAGCGCTACGACGCCGGCAACAGCCCGGTGCGCGAAGCGCTGAACCGCCTGTCGTCCGATGGGCTGGTCGATCGGCGTGACCAGCGCGGCTTCTATGTGGCCGCGGCCAGCGTGGCGGATCTGCTGGAACTGACGCGCACGCGCTGCTGGCTCGAGGAGATCGGCCTGCGCGAATCGATCCGGGCCTTCACCCCCGGCTGGGAAGAGGGCATGGTGCTGGCCCTGCACCGGCTCGGACGGGTGCCGCGTTCGATCTCGCCCGACACCTACCAGGAGAACCCCGAATGGGAGCGGCTGCACCGCGCCTTTCACCGCAGCCTGATCGCCGGCTGCGGCTCGCGCTGGCTGACGGGTTTTTGCGACCAGCTCGCCGACCAGGCCTACCGCTACCGCCAGCTGTCGGTGCAGAAGGTCTACCCCAAGCGCAAGGAGAACGATGAGCACCAGGCCATCGTGAATGCCATCTTCGAGCGCAATGCCGATCTGGCAGTGGCCCTGCTCAACGAGCACTACCGCAAGACCGCCGACATCATCGTCGAGTCGGGTGAAGCGGTGGCGAAGGATGCGCTCGCGCGCGCCACGCCGCCCGCTGCAAACGGCAGCAAACGAGGCAGATGACGTTGCACCCGCCGGCGCCCTCATGAACCCGCCAACGACCAAGGAGACTCAGATGACCCGATTTCATGTCACCGCCATCGCCGCCGTGCTCGCCACGCTTGCCACCACCGGCGTCCACGCGCAAAGCACCATCAACCTGACCGTGATCGACGGCTACCCGCCGAAGTCGCTGTGGATCAAGGAGTTCATCGACTTCTACATTCCCGAGGTCGACAAGCGCCTGGCCAAGGACAACAAGTACAAGATCAAGTGGAACCAGGCCTGGGGCGGCCAGATCGTCAAGCCCAACGGCGTGCTCGAGGGCGTGCAAAAAGGCCTTGGCGACATGGCCATCGTCACCACCGCCATCTACGGCGACAAGATGAACGTGCTGGCCGTGGCCTACGCGACGCCTTTCGTCACCACCGATCCAGCGCTGGTGGCGCGCACCATCGACGAGATGGCCGACAAGTTCCCGGCGATCAAGAAGACCTTTGCCTCCTACAACCAGGTCTACCTGACCAACTCGGTGGTGCTCGACAGCTACCAGGTCTTCACCAAGCCGGTGGTGAAGGGCCTGGCCGACATGAAGGGGCTGAAGATCGCCGGCGCCGGCTTCAACCTGCGCTACCTGGGCCCGCTCGACGCGGTGGGCGTGGCCGCGCCGCTGGTGCAGTACTACAACCAGATCCAGACCGGGGTGGTCGAGGGTTGCATGCTCTGGCCCGAGGCCGCGGTGACCTTCAAGATCGCCGAAGTGGCGCCCAACATGCTCGAGGCCGACATCGGCGCGGTCAATACCAAGGTGCTGACGGCCAACGCCGACGTCTGGGCCAAGCTGCCGCCCGAAGTCAAGAAGGTGCTGATGGACGTCGCCATCGAATACCGCGACCTGCTCGCCAAGATCGCCGCCGCCGAGGGCGCCGACAGCGTGGCCGCCTACAAGAAGGCAGGCGGCACGGTGCACAAGCTGCCCGCGGCGCAGCGCAGCCAGTGGGCCAAGGAACTGCCCAACCTGGCAAAGGAATGGGCCGCGGGGCTGGACAAGAACGGCGAGCAGGGCACGCAGATGCTGACCTACTACATGGACGCGATGCGCGCGGCCAAACAGCCGATCGAGCGCCAGTGGGATCGTGAGTAAGCAGCAACGGCGCACATGAGCCCCGCACCCGGCACGCCGGCGGCCACTCCCGGCGTGAAGGCGCCGCGCACGATCTTCGGCGCGCTCATCGTCGGCATGAACGCGCTGGGTTCGACCTGGATCCTGCTGCTGATCCTGCTGGTGACGTCCGACGCCATCGGCCGCAGCTTCTTCGCCCACCCCATCGCCGGTGTGCCCGAGATGGTGCAGATCTCGATCGTCGGCATCGTCTTCTCGCAACTGGCCGACGCCATCCGCAACGACAAGCTGACGCGCTCGGACTCGTTCCTCGCATGGCTCGGCCAGCGCGCGCCGCGCAAGCGGCACCGGCTCGAGGCCGTCTTCCTGCTGCTCGGCGCGCTCTACATGGGGCTGGCGGTGTGGGGGTCGGTGCCGCTGCTGGTCGAGGCCATCGAGCGCAACTCGTACCTCGGCAACCAGGGCGTCTTCACCGTGATCGTCTGGCCGGTCAAGGCGATCACCGTGCTTGGTCTGTCGGTGTGCCTGATCGAGTGCGTGCGGCAGGCGCTGCGCGCGTGGCGGTGCGCGAGCGAAGACTGATCGCTTGCGCCTCGCCGTCCTCTTCCCCTCTTCATTCTTCGCATGGAGCTGAGCAGCACCACCGTGGGCATCGCATCGCTGATAGCGATCGTGATGCTCATCTATTCCGGCCTGCACATCGCCGTCGCGCTCGGCCTGGTGTCGTTCGTCGGCGTGCTGCTGCTCAAGGGCGACTTCGATCTCGGGCTCAACCTGCTCGGGCTGGCAATTGCCGATTCGGTGTCCGACGAAGCCTTCGCCACCGTCCCGCTGTTCGTGATGATGGGGCTGGTTGTCAGCCGCTGCGGCCTGGGGCGCGACGTCTACGAGTTCGCCAACGACATCTTCCGCGGCCTGCGCGGCGGGCTGGGCGTCGCCACGGTGGCGGCCAACGCGATCTTTGCCGCGGTCACCGGCTCGTCGATCGCGTCGGCCTCGGTGTTCTCCAAGGTCGCGGTGCCGGAGATGCGGCGCTACGAGTACGGCAAGCGCTTCACGGTGGGCATCGTCGCCGGCAGCTCGGTGCTGGGCATGATCATCCCGCCGAGCGTGATGCTGATCATCTATGCGGTCGTCACCGAACAGTCGGTGGGCGCGATGTTCCTGGCCGGCGTGCTGCCGGGCATCCTGCTGGCGGTTGCCTTCTGTCTGGCGATCGTGCTGTTTGCCGCCTTCGTGCCGCGCTTCGTCGGCGGCGTCGACGCCCCTGGCGAGGCGCTGCCTTTGGGCACGCTGGCGCGGGACGCCGTCACCAAGCTCGGCCCGGTGCTGCTGCTTGTAGTGGTGGTGCTGGGCGGCATCTACGGCGGCATCCTGACGCCGGTCGAGTCGGGTGCCGCGGGCACCGTGGCCGCAGCCATCCTGGGCCTGATCAAGCGCCGGCTGACGCCGCAGGCGATCTGGGGGGCGCTGGTCGACACCGGCCACATCACCGCCAACATCCTGTTCCTGATCATCGCGGCGTCGATCTACAGCCGCATGCTCGGCATCGCGGCGCTGCCGACGATGTTCGGCGAGTGGCTGGCGACGCTGCAGATGTCCTTCGGCGCCTTCATGGTGCTGTACGTGCTGCTGCTGCTGGCACTCGGCACGATCTTCGACACGGCGTCGATCATCCTGATCGTGGTGCCGCTCTTTCTGCCGGCGCTCGAACCGCTGCACATCAACCTGGTGTGGTTCGGCATCGTCACCGTGGTCGGCGCCGAGATCGGCCTGTTGACGCCACCGTTCGGCATCTCGTGCTTCGTCATCAAGGCGACCATCGACGACCCGTCGATCACGCTCAACGACGTCTTCATGGGTGCGCTGCCGTTCGCGGCGGTGATGCTGGTAGTGCTGGTGCTGCTGATCGCCTTCCCGCAGATCAGCCTGGCCTTGCTTTGAGAGGAGAAGCCCCATGGGAACCTGGCAGGAGCACATCGACCACGTCAGCGCCAAGGGCCTGCTGGCCAAACGCCTGTACGTCATCCTGACGACGCCGACCGGCTCGCTCGATGCACTCGGCGAACAGCTTGGCGCGCACCTGGCGTACCAGAAGGACCTGGAGGCGCGCGGCGTCACCTTCGCGGCAGGCCCCTTCGCCGACGACGCCGAGGCGCAGTGGAGCGGCGAGGGCATGATCATCGTGCGCGCCGCCTCGCTCGCCGAGGCCCGGGCGATCGCCGATGCCGACCCGATGCACAGCAGCGGCGTGCGCCGCTACCGCATCCGGCCGTGGCTGCTCAACGAGGGCTCGTACACGCTCACGGTGCGCTACTCGGAAAACTTCAGGCACGTCGATTGACGCGCCGCCCCGGTCCGAACGAAAGGAAACGACATGGTCGCGATCCGCGAAAAGATGGTGGTCAAGTGGCGCATGGAAGGCGAAGTGCTGTCGCACTCGCTGACCAGGGCCACGGTACGGGGCGTGAGCACGCAGATCGACGAGCCGCTGGAGCGCGGCGGCACCAACCAGGGCCAGACGCCGACCGAGACGCTGGTCGCCGCGCTGGTCGGCTGCACCAGCGTCATCAGCCACAAGATCGCGCACAAGAACGGCATCGAGCTCCATGACATGCACATCAGCGCCGACGTCGAATTCGACCGCCGCGGCGTCACGTTGAAGGAGGACGTGGCCGTGCCCTTTCCGTCCATCACTCTGACGATCGACGTGCGCACCTCGGCCAGCGCCGCGCAGATGGCGCAGTTGCAGACCGAACTCGCGATGTTCTGCCCGCTCGCCAAGCTGATCCGCGCGTCGGGCACGGTGTTGACGGAGAACTGGAACGTCACGCCGCTGACGGACAACGAGTGAACACGACAACCGTGCGCAAGCTGATGGCGCTGCTGGCGCTGGCCGCCTTGTCTTTCCCGGCCGCGATGGCGCAACCGCTGGCCGCTGACGAGTTTCGCGTCACCCTGCTCGGCACCGGCAGCCCGGCGCCGATCATCAAGCGCTTCGGCCCCGGCGTGCTGGTGCAGGCGGGCGGCAAGACCTTGCTCATCGACAGCGGGCGCGGCGTCACGCAACGCCTGCTGCAGGTCGGTGTGCCGCTGGGCAAGGTGGATGCGCTGTTCCTGACCCACCTGCATTCCGATCACGTGGTCGGCCTCCCCGACCTGTGGCTGACCGGCTGGCTGCAAGCGAGCTACGCGCAACGCAAGGGTCCCTTCGTCGTCTACGGGCCGGTGGGCACGCAATCGCTGATGGATGGCCTTGCACTGGCCTATGCCTGGGACATCAGGGCACGCATCGCGGACCAGGGCCTGAAGCCGGAAGTCATCGCCACGGTGGTCACCGAAATCAAACCCGGCGTGGTCTACGACCGGGGCGGCGTCAAGGTCACCGCCATCGAAGTCGATCATGGCGAAAAGCTGAAACCCGCCTTCGGCTACCGCATCGACCACGCCGGCCGTTCGGTGACGATCTCGGGCGACACACGTTTCAGCGAGAACCTGATCGAGCACGCCAAGGGCACCGACTTGCTGATTCATCAGGTTGCGGCGGCCAGCGATGAACTGCTGAAACTGCCGGCCTTCAAGGTGATCCTGGCGCATCACACCCAACCCGAGGAAGCGGGCACCGTGTTCAGCCGCGTCCAGCCGCAGCTGGCCGTGTACTACCACTTCGTGCTGCTGGGCACACCCACGATCCCGGCGGTGACCGAGCAGCAGGTCTTCGACATGACACGCAAGACCTACAACGGCCCGCTGCTCATCGGCGAAGACCTGATGGCCTTCAGGCTGGACGGCGACAAGCTCGTGCAGTTGCCGCCACGCGAGCGCTGACACGACTGCCGACGCACGACCTGCAGCGCGGGCGTGAGCGGGTTCGGTCTTGCAGCCAATGCATTCGCGCACCGCTGAAAGCGCGGCCTCCTCGGCAGGGTTTGATCGATCAAGACCTCTTGTTGGGTCACCGAAGGGGACTGATGCACCCTGTGTGGAAAGTACGTTGACCAGATGCGCGCCCCTGACCTCTCCGCCGTCCTGGACCGCCAATTGCTCTGGCAGCCGGGCGATCCGGCCCCGTCCATCGGGACCTTTCTGCATGCAGGCTGAAGCCGACTCCAAGACACGGCATCCAGCCGCAGCCCCCAGCGGAATCAGGGGTCTTGCCGAGTTGCCGAGAGGCGAGAAAAATGGTCTTTGAATTTCCTTTCCTCGGAGCATGGACATGAGCTCACCAGAATCAAAGTCACCGATCGACGACTTCTCCTCGTGCCATGTCGGCATCCTGGCCCAGCTTGACGATCTGCAGCGCCTGCCCGCGTTGCTCGACGCCGCATCGCAGGCGCGCCAGGGCGCGGCCGCAGCGCTGCGCTTCTTCCGCGATGTCGTGCACGAGCATCATGCTCAGGAAGAAAGCGAGCTCTTTCCCGCCGTGCTGAAGAGCGCGAGCGTCGGCGAGGAGCGTGACAAGGTCGCGGCCATCGTCAAGCGCTTGACCGGCGAGCACCGCCAGATCGAGGCCGCATGGTCGAAGCTGGAACCCGGGCTGAAGTCGGCAGCGAAGGGGCAGGATTCAGCACTCGACGCCGCCGCCGTGCATGCGCTGGTGCAAAGCTATCAGGCCCATGCGCGCTACGAAGAGCAGGAATTCCTGCCACTGTCGCAACAGATTCTCGGCCGCAACGCGAGCCATCTGGCGGCGCTGGGCATGTCGCTGCACATGCGGCACATCTCGCCCGAGGTGATGAAGCGCTTCGGTTCAGCGATCGGTTGACGGCAATTGCATTGGGCGACGACAAGCACACCTGTGCGCAGACATCTGTCGCCGAGCACTCGATCCGCACGCCCATCGCCGAGGTCGTCGTCTGGTAGACCAGCCTTTGAGCGGCGGCCGCAGCACATGGCCGCCGCCTGGTTCGACGGCGAGCGGCAGTTCAGGGGCCCGCACCACGCCCCGCCGCCTCAACGCCACAGGTCGCGGATCGGCGTGTCGGGGGCGAAGTGGTGGGCGACCTGGGCCTGCAGCAGTTCGGCCGACGACAGCGCGTCGGTCATCGCATGGTGCGGCCGGTAGCGCGGCAGGCCGTAGCGGCGGCGGCTGTCGGCCAGGCGGATCGAGGGCTCGGGCGGCTTGCGCCCGCGCAGGCGGTCGAGCCAGCCGACGCGACGTCCACGGTGCAGCCGCGCCTCCAGGTCCATCGTGTCGATCACCGGGAACTCGATGCCCTCGCCGATGCGCACGCGCAGCGCCTGGTCGAGGAACTGCCGCTCGATGTCGCGACAGTGCACCACCATCACCCGGCCCGCCATCTGCTGCAGCAACTCGTCGAGGATCTGCAGCAGATCGGGCAGCGCCTGCACCTGCGAGTCGGTGATGCCGTGCACCGTCACCGACTCGGCCGTCAGCGCCACGCGCGGCTTGACGATCCAGTGGCGCGAGGCGCTGGCGTGGATGCGCTCCAGGCTCATCGGCACCAGCCCGATGCTGACGATGCCGTCGCGCACCGGATCGAGCCCGGTGGTCTCGACGTCGAGCGCCACCAGCGGTGCGGCCAACAGCGCCGTGCCGCCGTCGACGCAACCGGCGGCGTAGAAGGCCTGCAGCCGGCCGTCCTCGGCCTCAGTCGCCAGCTTGCGAAAGCGCGCCGGCCAGTCGACCCGGTCGGCGCCCGCGCCGGGCGGGTCGTGGGAGCGGCGCAGCAGGCCGGCGTGCAGCATCGGCGCGGAGCTCAGCGCTTCACGGCTGCTCAGCCGGCACGGGCCGACTGGTAGCGGAACTTCAGGAAGCCCTGCGCATCGGCCAGGATGCTGAAGGCGTCGCGCAGGCTCTTGCGGTCGAAGGTCGACAGCTTGGCCGGCTCGACGCTGTTGTCGGGTTCGCGGCCCGCGGCCAGGTCGTCGGCCTGGTTGCGGATGCGCACGCTCGAGATGAACTCCAGCGCATCGTGCAGGTCCTGCCCGCGGCCCGGCGGCAGGATGCCCGCGGCGATCACGTCCTGCAGCCGTTCGAAGGAGTTCAGCGCGCGCGAGCCGACCGCCAGCGCGTGCACGCGGATGAGGTCGGTCATCGGCGCGGTGCCGCGGCGCTTCAGGTTGATGGCCTCGCTGTGCCGGCCATCGGCCTCGACGACGAACTCCTTGAAGAAGCCGATCGGCGGCGTGCGCAGCAGGGCATTGCGCGCCATCGACGCCAGAAAGCGCGGCTGGCTCCGCGCCTTGCGCGCGATCAGCGCACACAGGCGCTCGGGCCATTCGGTGCGGCCCCAGACACCGTCGATGTCGAAGAAGATGCTGCTGTGGAGCAGCGACTGCGCCGTCGGCTGCTCGATCCAGTGCGTGAAGTGCTGCTCCCAGGCGCGCAGCGGCAGCCGCCAGCGCTCGTTGCTGGCCATCACGCCGCCGCTGCAATAGGGGTAGCCACAGCGCGCCAGGCCATCGCTGACGAAGTCGGCGAGCTGCTTGAAATAGGCGTCGTGCTGCGCCGGATCGAAGCGGTCGTCGAGGATCAGCGCGTTGTCCTGGTCGGTCACGATCAGCTGCTCGTGGCGGGCCATCGAACCGAGCGCGAGGAAGCAGTACGGCAGCGGCGGCGGCCCGAGCTGCGCCTCGGCCAGCTCGAGCAGCCGCTGCTTGAAGCTGCGCCCGATCACCGCCATCGAGGTGCCGACCATGCGCGCGCTGGCGCCTTCGCCGACCATGCGCGTGAAGCTGGCGTGCACCGCCGGCGTCAGCGCCGCCAGCTCGTCGACCGTGGTCTGGCGCGCGATGCTGCCGACGACGAACAGGCTGTTGTGCGATTCGTAGCGGATCACGTCCGACAGCGCGATCACGCCCACCGGCTGCCCCTGGCGCAACACCGGCAGGTGGTGGATGTTGCTGCGCAGCATCTGCATCATGGCCTCGAACACCAGCTGGTGCTGGTCGATCGTGACCAGCTCGGCGGTCATGATGTCGCGCACCGGCACCTCGACGCCCCGTGCCCGCGCCACCAGCCGGCTGCGGAAGTCGCGGTCGGTGACGATGCCGACCAGGCGCAGGCCCTCGGCCGGCGCATCGTCGGCGTCGACGATCAGCAGCGCCGAGACCTGGTGCTCGGTCATCAGCGCCGCCGCCTCGGCGGCGCTCGCCGACGGTGCGATCGTGACCGGCTGGCGGCCGAGCAGGCTGTCCACCGTCGCCGACAGCAGCGGGTTGGATTCCTCGCGCCGCGACACCACCTGGCGCAGCCGCGTGCGGTCCTCGGTCTCGACGATGTCAGCGAAGTGCTCGTCGTGCTCGAACAGATCGGTGAACACCGGCTCGGGAATCAGGTACAGCAGGGTGTCGTCGAGCGCGCGCACCGGAAAGCGCACGCGCCGGCGCTGCAGCAGGCCGGCCTCGCCGAAATAGCCGCCCTCGGTCAGGCGGTTGTGCAGGCTGCCGTCGCGGCGGAAGACCTCGACCGCGCCGCTGCGCACCACGTGCCAGGCCACGGCCGGCTGGCCGAACTCGACGATCTGCGTGCCCGCCTTGACATAGCGCACGTCGACCGATCGCGCCACCTGCTGCAGCCGCTCCTCGGCCAGGCCGTCGAACGGGGCGTGGCGGCGCAGGAAGTCGAGGATCTCGAGCTGCTCGTCGTGCATGGGCGTCGCGCTCTGCGCCGGCCGGCCCGCGGCCGTCAATGCGTGCGCGGTTCCGACATCAGCCCCTTGACCACCGCGATGGTCGAGATCAGCAGCACGATCGTGAACGGGAAGCCGGTCGAGACCGCCATCGCCTGCAGCGCCACGAGGCCGCCGCCGAGGATCAGCGCGATCGCCACCAGGCCCTCGAAGACGCACCAGAACACGCGCTGCGGGGTCGGCGCATCGATCTTGCCGCCGGCCGAGATCACGTCGATCACGAGCGAGCCCGAATCGGACGATGTGACGAAGAACACGATCACCAGCACGATGGCGAGGAAGGAGGTGATCTGCGCCAGGGGCAGCGCGTCGAGCATCTGGAAGATCTGCAGCGGCAGGTCGGCGCCGACCACCGCCTGGTAGCCGTCGTTGACCACCTGCGAGATCGCGGTGCCGCCGAACACCGTCATCCACAGCACGCAGGCGAGCGACGGCACGATCAGCACCGAGACGATGAACTCGCGCACCGTGCGGCCGCGCGACACGCGCGCGATGAACATGCCGACGAACGGCGACCAGGAGATCCACCAGGCCCAGTAGAAGGCGGTCCAGCCCTGCGAGAAGTTGGTGTCCTCGCGGCCGAAGGGGTTGGCCAGCGCCGGCAGGTACTCGACATAGGCGCCCAGGTTGCCGAAGAAGCCGCTCAGCAGGGCGAGCGTCGGGCCGACGACGATGACGAACAGCAGCAGCGCCAGCGCCAGCACCATGTTGATCTCGGACAGCCGCTTGACGCCGGCGTCCAGACCGGCCAGCACCGAAGTCAGCGCGATCGCGGTGATGCCGATGACGAGCACGATCTGGGTCGTGCTGCCCAGCGGGATGCCGAACAGGTAGTTCAGGCCGGCCGCGGCCTGCGCCGCGCCGAGGCCGAGCGAGGTGGCCAGACCGAACATCGTCGCCAGCACCGCCAGGATGTCGACGATGTGGCCGGGCCAGCCCCAGATGCGCTCGCCCAAGAGCGGGTAGAACACCGAGCGCATGGTCAGCGGCAGCCCCTTGTTGAACGAGAACAGGGCCAGGCCGAGCGCAAGAATGGCGTAGATCGCCCACGGGTGCAGGCCCCAGTGGAAGATCGTCGCGGCCATCGCCAGCTGCCGGGCGGCGCCGGCATCGCCGGCCGCGGCACCCAGCGGGGCCCAGTCCGTGCGCACGCCGCCCTCCATCGTGACGCCACCCATCGAGCTGCCGAAGTGGGACAGCGGCTCGGACACGCCGTAGAACATCAGGCCGATGCCCATGCCGGCGGCAAACAGCATCGAGAACCAGCCCAGGTAGCCGTAGTCCGGCTTTGCCAGCGTGCCGCCCAGCCGCACCTTGCCCAACGGCGAGACGGCCAGGCCGATGCACACCAGCACGAAGATGTTGCCGGCGCTGAGGAAGAACCAGTCCAGGTTCGAGGTCAGCCAGCCGCGTATTGCAGTGAACACCGGCTCGGCCTGGTTCTGGAAGGCCAGCGTCAGCAACACGAAGGCGATCACGCTGAGCGCCGAGATCGCGAACACCCGGTTGTGGATGTCCAGGCCCAGCGGCCCCAGGTTGACGACGACATTGTCCTGGCCGACCTTGTAGTCGGTGTCGATCGGGTTGACCCTGCCGTCGGGGGACATGGGATCGCTGCGGGCTGTCATGGGTGGCGCTTTCTCCGGCTTGCCGGCCGGCGTGGATCGGTCTGAAGTGGGGGAATGAAGGCCAAGCATAGCGCCCGGTGCGGCGCGACCCTGCTCCGCGCGCCGCGCGCCAGCGCTTCAGGCGACGCTGCGCAGCAGCTCGCTCAAGCCGTCCCAGATGATCTGCACGCCCAGGCACAGCAGGATGAAGGCGCTGAGCCGCAGGAAGACGACGGTGCCGGTGTCGCCCAGCGGCCGCAGCATCTGGGTGGCGTAGCGGAAGGCGAGGAACATCACGGCGCCGATCACGCCCAGCGCCGCAACGCCGCCGGCGAAGCGCGCCAGCGACAGCGCGAGCAGGGATTCGCTGAGCGTGACGCCGATCGTGATGGCGGCGGCCAGCGAGCCCGGCCCGCAGCTGATCGGGAAGGTGAGCGGGTAGAACGAGTGCGTGCGCACCATCTCGGGCGTGAACCCTTCGGCCAGCGCGCGCCGGCTGTCGCTCGACGCATCGCTCGTGTTCAGCAGCCGCCACGCGTTGGCGCTGATCAGCAGCCCGCCGGCGACCCGCACGATCGGCAGCGAGATGCCGAACACGTCCAGCACGTAGGCACCGACGAGCATGGCGCCGAGCATCATCAGCACCGTGTTGAGCGCGATGCGGCGCGCCAGTTCGCGCCGCGTGTCCTGGCTCGCGCCTTCGGTCAGGCCGAGGAAGATCGGCGCCGTCGCGGCGGGGTTCAGTATCGGCAGCAGCGTCGCCAGCACGAGCAGGAAGCTCTTGCCGAAGTACAGCGCCAGCGTGGCGAGATCGATCATCCCAGCATCATCGCCGATGTTGCGCCGCGCACCGCGGGGTGCGCCCAAAGCGCACGGCGTCGCGTCCAGCGGCAAGGGCCGCAGGGTCGCCCACGGTTGCGACCTTTGGCGGTGCCGTGCGTCTATCAACCATTGACCACCCCACGGAGAACCCGATGACCAAGCGCCTCCATGTCCATCTCTCGGTCCAGGATCTGGCTGCATCGGCCCGCTTCTACAGCGCGTTGTTTGGAAAGTCGCCCGCGGTAGAGCGCAGCGACTACGCCAAGTGGATGCTCGACGACCCGCGGCTGAACTTCGCGATCTCCCAACTCGGCCACGCGCCGGGCCTGGATCACCTCGGGTTGCAGCTCGAGACGACGAACGATTTCGATCGGTTGACGGCCCGCTTGCGCGCGGCCGACCTCGCGGTGCAGGACCGGGCGGCCACGACCTGCTGCTACGCCCGCTCCGACAAGGGTTGGGTACACGACCCGCAGGCCATCCCCTGGGAGGCCTTCGTTACCCACGGCCCGGCGACGACCTATGGCATCCAGCGCGCGGCGCGCGACAATTCGACCGGCGCCTGCTGTGCGCCCGCTGCGCCGGGGGCCGCCAGCACTTCCAGCATCTGAGGTTTGCGATGACCCCTCCAGCTTCTCGCAAGGCAGCAGAGATCCAGGATCTGTACGTGGAGTTGCACCGCTCCCTGCTTGCGTTCCTTCGCAGGCTGACGGGGGACGCCGCCGCGGCCGAGGACCTGCTGCACGACGTGATGATCAAGGCCCTGGCGGAGATCGAGCGCGACGGCCGGGCGCCGGCCAACCTCGTCGGCTGGCTCTACGCTGTGGCGCGCAACGCGGCGATGGATCACCACCGCCGACATCGCCCGCAAGATGAGCTCAGCGACGACCTCGCTGCGCCACTCGACGATGAGGATCAAATGCTGCGGCATTCGCTCGCCGCCTGCCTGCGGCCAATGACCGAGCGGCTGCCGCCCCTGTACCGAGACACCGTGCTGGCCACCGAGTTCGACGGCCACACGCTGGGTCGCCTGGCGAGCGAGGGAGGCGTCTCGGTCTCGGCCGTCAAGACGCGCGCCATGCGCGGCCGGCGTCTGCTGGCCGAAGAGCTGCTGCGCTGCTGTCGCGTCGTGCGTGGTGATGATGGCCGGATCGTGCAGGTCGATATGCGCGCCTTGCAGGCCTGCCAACCGACCGCACCCGGTTGTCGCCGGCACTGAACGTCGCCGCGATGTCGCGCCGGCGCACCGAGCGCCACAACCCGTCCCCAACCTCCGTCAACCCGAGGAGTTCCGATGATCACCAACCCACAAAGCGGCACCAACGTCCACGAGATCGCCGAGGGCATCTACCGCATCAACACACCGGTCGATGTTCTCGGCGGACCCGCGTTCAACTTCAACCAGTACCTGCTCGTCGACGACGAACCGCTGCTGTTTCATACCGGTCCGCGCCAGCTGTTCCCGGTGGTACGCGATGCCATCGCGTCGCTGATGCCGGTGGAGCGCCTGCGCTACGTCGGGTTCTCGCACACCGAGGCCGACGAGTGCGGATCGCTGAACCTCTTGCTCGGCGTGGCGCCGCATGCCGTGCCGCTGTGCAGCCAGATCGCGGCGATGGTGTCGATCAACGACCTGGCCGACCGGCCGCCGCGTGCGCTGGCCGACGGCGAACAGCTCGTGCTCGGTCGCCACACGGTGCAGTGGTTCGACACACCGCACGTGCCGCACGGCTGGGACGCGGGCCTGCTGATGGATGTGTCGAACGGCACCCTCTTTTGCGGCGACCTGTTCACGCAGGGGGGGCGAGGCGACATCGCGCTCACCGAGTCCGACATCCTCGGCCCGAGCGAGGCGTTCCGCCAACCGCTGGACTACTTCGCGCACGCGCCGCACACGGCGACCACGCTCGCGCGTCTGGCTCAGCAAGAGCCGGGCACATTGGCCTGCATGCATGGCAGCGCCTGGCGCGGCGACGGCGCCGCACTCCTGCGCCAGTTGGCGGAGGCGCTCGTGCACTGAGCCACACCGCATCTGTGGTTGGCCCCTGTGTCGCAGGCATGGCCGACGATGACATACATCTCCAGCGGCCAAGCCTGGCGCGGGCGCGCCTCGTCGCTCCCCCGCTGGTCGAACCATGCAAAGCGTCGCACTGGCCCTCTTTGGCGCCTACCGGCGGAGAGTGCCGGTCGAAAGATGCGCCAAGCATTGGACATTGGCTGGCCGTGACCAAGCGCCGAAAGACAGACTCCTGGAGTTGCCCGGTGCTCACGCTGCCGGCCAGTTCCAGACGTTGGCCACAGGCGACTTCCTGGCTACCCACTTCGACACAACTGCGGATTCGACGACTTCCGATTTGTGAGCTGCGCGGCGTGCAGTGAGTGTCGGTCGCGTGGCCTTTGCGGCGGCAGCCAAAGCTATCAGTCTGACGGCCGATCGCGGAGATCCCGCACCACCAGCGCCTGAACCGCGTGACCCGTTATCGCGCCCCGGCTTCCTCGAACTGGCGGATCATCACCAAGTAGCCTCGCGAACGGGCTAGCGCAAGCGGCGTGCGGCCATCGCGGTCAGGGAGTTGGGGGTTGGCTCCGGCCGCCAGCAGGTCCTGCACCACACGCTGGTGGCGGGGCCCGCCGTCCCCCAGCACCACCGCCTCGATCAGCGCCGTCCAGTGCAAATTGTTGACATGGTCGAGCGGCGCCCCGGCCTTGATGAGCTGGCGCACCACGTCGTCGTGGCCCAGGTGAGCGGCGGCGATCAAGGCCGTGCCGTCATAGCGGCTGGTGGTCAGCTTGGCACTCGCACCAACTTCCAGCAGCACCGCCAGCGTGGCCTCGTCGTCGGCCACCGCAGCGATCGTGACCGCGTCGTAGCGGTCGTTGTCGAGCGCGCCGAGATCGGCTCCGGCCTTGGCAAGTGCGCGGATCACGTCTTGTCGGCGCGCGAAGGTGGCTACATGCAGCGGTGTGCGGCCATGACCATCTCGTGCGTTCAGTGCGGAGCGTTCGGCACTCGCGACCGCTTCCGCGTCCCCGTGCCAGGCGGCGGCAAACAACCCACGGTAGGCTGCCGCTTCGACCGCCGACGGGCCGACCTGCGCAGTGGCGAGGGTGGCCGCGGCAATGAGCATGGCAGCCAACAGCGCCTTCACTTGAGCTGATCCTTGACGGTGTCCAGCGCCGCGACCACACATTGATCGTCCAAGTGCCCCCCGGGCGCGCCGCCAACGCCGACGGCGCCGATGACTTCATTGCCAGCCTTCACCGGCATGCCGCCGCCGAGCAGCAAGAAGCCGGGTATGTTCACCAGATTGGCCGCGCCCGGGTTCTTCTGGGCCGTTTCCATCATCGCTGTGGTGGCGTTCTTCGCCGATGCCGAGGTGAAGGCCTTGCGTTCGCTCGCCGCGAGGGTGTGCGGGCCGGCGTTGTCGGCACGTTGGACCGCACGTACGCCGCCAGCCCGATCGACCACCGTAGCCGCTACTGCGTATCCGTTGGCCTGGCAGGCCGCAACCGCGGCCGCTGCGATCTGGTTGGCCAGCGCCAATGTCATGTTCTTCTCGGTGCGCGCGCCATCGGCCAGCGCCACGGAGGCGGCCGAGGCCAGCACGGCGACAGCAGTGAATTTCAGGGTGGGGTTCATTGTCGGGATCCTCAGGTGGCAGGCCGAATACAGGCCGTCGTGCCACTGTAGGAAGCCGGCGAGTGCGCGGCCATTCGCACGGCTACGCCGGCGTCTGGGTAGTTCTACGCAGCATCACCCTGCTCGACCAGCGCCGCGAAACGCCTGATCAGCTGGGCCAGCGACCCTGTCTCCAGCTTGGCCGCGAGTTTGGCGCGGTGCGTTTCGACGGTGCGGTGCGACACGCCGAGCTTGCGCGCGATCTGCTTGGCCGTCAGACCCTCGATGACCAGCGCCAGCACCTCGCGCTCGCGTTCGGACAGGCGCGCGTAGTGTTCGCGCGTTTCGCGGTCAGCAGCCAGACGCACGCGCGTGCGCACATGCTGGCGCACCGCATCGTGCAGCGCCTCGATCAAACGCTCGTCGTCGACCGGTTTTTCCAGGAACTCGGCAGCGCCGGACTTGAAGGCACGCCGGCACATCGCCACCGTGCCGTGGCCGGTAAGCATGATGATCGGCTGGTCGACACCTTGCGCCACCAGTTGTTCGAGCACGCTCAGCCCGCTGATGCCCGGCATGCGCACGTCGAGCACGATGGCACCGATTGATTCACGATCGAAGTCGTCAAGAAAGTCCTGCGGATGCGGCCACTCGGCGACCTCCAGGCCGACCGTGCCGATCAGAAGCGCCAGGCTGCGGCGCACGGCGTCGTCATCGTCGACGAGATGGATCAGGGGCGTGGTCATCCGCTTTCAGCCAGCGGGAGTTCGAGCCGGAATTCGGCGCCTTGGGGCTGCATATTCTGCGCCGACAGCGTGCCGCCCATCGCCATCGCAAGCGAGTGGCACAGGCTCAGT
>JAMLIM010000020.1 GCA_023954175.1 Rhizobacter sp. | reverse complement strand
ACCAGGCGGTGCACCCTTCGCAGCGTTTCGCGCTCGCCTTCGATCCAGATCTGAAAGCGGCTGCCGCCCGCGCGGTCGAGTTCCTCCGGGTAGCCCGCCGCGAGCGCCGTTTCCATCGCGTTCAGGTGCGACGCCGCGATCGCGCTGCCCGGCTGCCCGAGCAGCGCCCTGGCCTGCAGTGCATCGACGGCGACGAGCGCCAGATCGAGCGCGACGGATTGCGCGTCGGCCCGCAGCGCCTGGCCCTGCGGCGTCTCGAGCAGCGGGCGCAACCGGCTCAGGCACCAGCGCAGCGCCGCACGCGGGTCGGCCGCGTTCTCGCACAGCAGTTCGCACAGATCGTCGCGCCTCACGGGGCGGGACTCGATCGCGAGGTAGGCCAGCAGCGCCCTTGCCTTGCGTGACTTCGGCAGCGCGCGCGGCACCCCGTTGCACAGCAGCGAAATGCCGCCGAGCAGGTGAAGGGTGAGCGGTGGTGCGTCGTGTGCCATGGTCTCGCGCGATCCGGTCCGGCGTTTGCGGGCATCGCTGCCGCGGCACGCCCATCGACGCTGATTTCCACGGCCGTTCAAACGGCGATGCAAACGCCTGGCTGCGAGTATGAGCGCATCGGCGCAGCACTTGTTGCCGAACCCTGCATACCCCAACCAGGAGCAAAGACATGACCGCATGGAAACTCAGCGGAACCTATTTCGAAACCTGCAACTGCGAGGCCGCCTGCCCCTGCGTCTTCACCAGCCCGCCGACCGAGGGCGAGTGCAAGGCGCTCGTCGCCTGGCACATCGACAAGGGGCGCTACGCCGACACCTCGCTCGACGGCCTGAACGTGGCGCTGGCCGTGCATGCGCCGGGGACGATGGTGGCGACCAAGTGGCAGGTCGCGGCCTATTTCGACGACAAGGCGAGCGAGGCGCAGAACGCTGCGCTGCACGCCATCTTCGGCGGCAAGGCCGGCGGCCACCCGGCCGTGCTGGCATCGTTCATCGGCGAACTGGTCGGCGCGAAGAACGTGCCGATGCGCTACGAAGCCGACGGCCGCAAGAGCAGCCTGTCCATCCCCAGCGTCGCCGAGGCGCAGATCGAAAGCCTCGCCGGCCAGGGCGGCAAGCCGATCACGATCGAGGGCCACCCGCTGTGCATCGCCCCCGGCGAGCCGGCGACGGTCGCGCGCTCGAGCCGCTTCGACTTCGCCGACCATGGCTGGGAGTGGAAGTTCTCCGGCCGCAACGGCTTCATGTCGCCCTTCGCCTACCAATCGGAGTGAAGGCCGAGATGCGCAGCGCGGCCAAGCTCAACCTCGGCGCCGGGCTGCGTCAGGCGCCGGTCTGGATGGCGATGGCGCTCATCGCCGGCGCGAGCTGGCTCTACCTCGGCCGGATGAATGCGTCGATGTCGGCCATGGATGGCGGCGCGTCCGCCCACGCCGGGATGGCGATGGGGGGCGGCGGCGCCGACGCCCTCGTGGCGGCCTTCGTGATGTGGGCGGCCATGATGGTGGCGATGATGCTGCCGACGGTCGCACCGTCCGCCGCGGTCTTCGCGCAGCTGGCGGCACGGCGGGACGCCGAACGCGCCAACCGCGCCAGCGCGATCTACGTCACCGGCTACATCGGCTGCTGGATCGCGTTCGCGACGCTTGCCGCGCTCATGCAATGGGGGCTCACGCATGCCCTGCTGCTCGACCCGATGGCGCGCAGCACGAGCACGCTGCTGAGCGCGGGCCTGCTGCTGGCGGCGGGCATCTACCAGTGGCTGCCGCAGAAGCGGGCCTGCCTCGCCAAGTGCCGCTCGCCGCTCGCCTTCTTCATGGCCCGGTGGCGCGACGGCGCGCGCGGCGCGCTGGCGCTCGGCCTCGAGCACGGCGCCTACTGCGTCGCCTGCTGCTGGGCGCTGATGGCGGTGATGTTCGTCGTCGGCGCGATGAACCTGGCCTGGATGGGCCTGTTCACGCTGGTGGTGCTCGGCGAGAAGATTGCGCCGGCGAACTGGCAGCTCGACCGCATCCTCGGCGCCATCCTTGTCGGTTCGGCGTTGTGGTGGGTCGCAGGCGCCTGGATCGCCGGCTGAGAGGCAGCGCCCTCGCCGCTTGTAACGGCCCGGCTCCGTCAGCCGTTGCAAGTTGCGGCGCCGCGATGACCCGGCAGCGCGTCAAGGCGTGCTCCGTCGCGGGCATACTGAGCGTCAAGCTTCGTGCCCCCGCGGCCTCCTGCAGCCATGCCACTCAACGATTCCCTGACCGACATTGCCGGCCTCCAGGTCGGCCACTTCACCGACGCGCGGCGACCGACCGGTTGCACCGTCGTGCTGTGCGAAGGCGGCGCCGTCGCGGGCGTCGACGTGCGCGGCGCGGCGCCGGGAACGCGCGAGACGGAACTGCTTTCGCCGGTCAATGCCGTCGAGCAGGTGCACGCGGTGCTGCTGGCCGGTGGCAGTGCATTCGGCCTCGACGCCGCCGGCGGCGTGATGCGCTGGCTCGACGAGCGCGGCATCGGTGTGCCGGTCGGCCCGGTGCGGGTGCCGATCGTGCCGGCGGCGATCCTCTTCGATCTGTGGGTCGGCGACGCGACGATCCGGCCCGACGCGGCGGCCGGCTATGCGGCGTGCCAGGCCGCGAGCGCCGCGCCGCCGGCCGAAGGCTCGGTCGGCGCCGGCGCCGGGGCGGCGGTCGGCAAACTCTTCGGCATCGGGCGCGCGATGAAGGGCGGCATCGGCAGCGCATCGATCGAGATCGGCGGCGTGACGGTGGCGGCGCTGATCGCCGTGAATGCCGTCGGCGACGTGGTCGACCCTGCGAACGGCGCCGTCGTCGCCGGCGCCCGCACTACCGACGGCACAGCCTTGCTCGGCAGCACGCAGGCGCTGCTGCGCGGCGAGATGCCGCCGCAGTTCGATGCCGGTGGCGCGACGACGATCGGCGTCATCGCCACCGACGCGGCGCTGACGAAGGCCGAGGCGACCAAGCTCGCGCAGATGGCGCACGACGGCCTGGCGCGCTGCATCAACCCGGTCCATACGATGAGCGATGGCGACACGCTGTTCGCGCTCGCAACCGGCCGCGCGACGGCGCGGCCGCACCTCACGCTGCTCGGCGTGGCGGCGGCCGAAGTGACGGCGCGCGCCGTGCTGCGTGCCGTTCGGCAGGCGCAGGGGCTCTCCGGCGCGGGCCTGCCGACGCTGCCCGCGGCGCGCGACCTGCGCGCCTGATCCGCAGCCATTCCCGCGCGGCGCGGAGTGCGCAAGACGCCAGCCGACCCACGACATCGCGCGGCGCAGGCCCGTCAGTCTCCCCTTCGGCCCGGAAGTCGCATAAAGTGGCAGTTCCTTGAATCGTTTTCAGGAGACTGCCATGGCTGAACTCAAGATCAACGGCGAACGCCTCTGGGCGAGCCTGATGGAGATGGCGAAGATCGGCGCGACGCCCAAGGGCGGCGTGTGCCGCCTGACGCTGACCGACCTCGACCGCGACGGCCGCGACCTCTTCGTGCGCTGGTGCAAGGAGGCGGGCTGCACGGTGAAGATCGACAAGATGGGCAACATCTTCGCGCGCCGCCCGGGCAAGAACAATGCGCTGGCGCCGGTCGGCACCGGCAGCCACCTCGACAGCCAGCCGACCGGCGGCCGCTTCGACGGCGTCTACGGCGTGCTCGCGGGGCTGGAGGTGATCCGCACGCTGAACGATCACGGCATCGAAACCGAGCGCCCGGTCGAAGCCTCCGTCTGGACGAACGAGGAAGGCTCGCGCTTCGCGCCGGCGATGGTCGGCTCGGGCGTGTACGCCGGCGTCTTCACGCTCGAGTACGGCCACTCGCGCACCGACCAGCAGGGCAAGACGATCGGCGAGGAGCTCGCGCGCATCGGCTACCTCGGCAACGAACCGATGGGCAATCGCCCGGTGCACGCGTTCTTCGAGACGCACATCGAGCAGGGCCCGATCCTCGAGCACGAGGGGCAGACGATCGGCATCGTCACCGACGCCCAGGGCCAGCGCTGGTACGAACTGACGCTGACCGGCCAGGAGAGCCATGCCGGCCCGACGCCGATGCCGGTGCGGCGCGACGCGCTGCTCGGCGCGGCGAAGGTGATCCAGCTCGTCAACGAGATCGGCCTCGCGCATGCGCCGAATGCGGTGAGCACGGTCGGCATGATCAACAGCTACCCGAACTCGCGCAACGTGATCCCGGGCAGCGTGTTCCTGACGGTGGACTTCCGCAACCCGGTCGACGCCGACCTGAAGCGCATGGACGCCGAGTTGAAGGAAGGCGTCGCACGCATCGCCGCGGCGGGCCGGCTCGAGCACGACCTGAAGCAGATCTTCCAGTACGACTGCGTGCACTTCGACGAGAGCTGCGTCGATGTCGTGCGTGCCGGCGCGAAGAAGCACGGCTACGTGACGCGCGACATCGTCTCCGGCGCCGGGCACGACGCCTGCTACATGTCGCAGGTGACGCCGACCGCGATGATCTTCGTGCCCTGCGTCGGCGGCATCAGCCACAACGAGATCGAGGATGCGAAGCCCGAGTGGATCGTCGCCGGCGGCAACGTGCTCTTGCACGCGATGCTGACGAAGGCGAACGAAGTGCCGGCCGTCGCGACTGCCGGCGCCGCAGCGGTCCCGGCCTGAGGAAAGCAACACCATGACTGCAGTGATCATTCGAGGCGGCACGGTCGTCAACGCGGACGCGAGCGTGCGCGCCGACGTGCTGTGCGAGGGCGGGCTGATCCGCGCCGTCGGCGCCGACTTCGCAGCGCCTGCGGGCGCGACGGTGGTCGACGCCGCCGGCGCGCTCGTCATGCCCGGCGGGATCGACACCCACACGCACATGGAGCTTCCCTTCATGGGTACGGTGACGATGGACGACTTCTTCACCGGCACTGCGGCGGGCTTGTCGGGCGGGACGACCTCGATCCTCGACTTCGTGATCCCGAACCCGAAGCAGCCGCTGATGGAGGCGTTCCAGAACTGGCGCGGCTGGGCCGAGAAGGCGGCCGGCGACTACGGCTTTCACGTCGCCGTGACGTGGTGGGACGAGTCGGTGCACCGCGACATGGGCACGCTGGTCAACGAGCACGGCGTGAACAGCTTCAAGCACTTCATGGCCTACAAGAACGCGATCATGGCCGACGACGAGGTGCTGGTGAACAGCTTCGCGCGCGCGCTCGAGCTCGGCGCGTTGCCGACAGTGCACGCCGAGAACGGTGAACTCGTCTTCCAGTTGCAGAACAAGCTCGTCGCGATGGGCCTGACCGGCCCCGAACAGCACCCGACCTCGCGTCCGCCCGCCGTCGAGGCCGAGGCGACGAACCGCGCGATCCGCCTTGCCGAGGTGATCGGCTGCCCGATCTACATCGTGCACGTGTCGAACGAAGAGTCGCTCAACGCGATCATCCGCGCGCGCAGCGCGGGCCAGCGTGTGTTCGGCGAGGTACTCGCCGGGCATCTGACGATCGACGACTCGGTCTATCGCGATCCGGACTGGCGCATTGCCGCAGCGCACGTGATGAGCCCGCCGTTTCGCGAGAAGAAGCACCAGGCTGCCCTCTGGGCCGGCCTGCAAGCGGGGCACCTGCACACGACGGCGACCGACCATTGCGCGTTCTGCGACGAGCAGAAGGCGATGGGTGCGGCCGACTTCTCGAAGATCCCGAACGGCTGTGCCGGCATCGAGGACCGCATGGCCGTCGTTTGGGACGCCGGCGTCAACACCGGCCGCCTGACGCCGAACGAGTTCGTGCGCGTGACCTCGACCAACGCGGCGCAGATCTTCAACATCTATCCGCGCAAGGGCGCGATCGCGGTCGGCAGCGATGCGGACCTCGTGGTGTGGGACACGGGTGCGAGGAAGACGATCACGACCGCGAAATCGGTCTCCAAGGTCGGCTACAACGTGTTCGAAGGCCGCACCGTGACGGGACTGCCGGTGGTGACGATCGCCAACGGCAAGGTCGTCTACGACCGCGGCGACCTGCGCGCCGAACGCGGCGCCGGGCGCTATCTCGAACGCCCTGCCTTCGCGCCGATGTTCGACGCGCTCAAGCGCCAGGCCGCGCTGCACGCGCCGCGGGCGGTCGAGCGCAAGGCGTGAACTTCGACGCCGCACCTTTCCCAGGAGTCGCCGATGCCAACGAGTGACGTGCGCAGCGGGCGCCTGACGGCCGAACAGCTCGCCTGCAATTTTGCCGACGCCTACCCGCCGCTCACGCCGGTGCAGGCGCGCATCGAGTCGGAGCGCTGCTACTACTGCTTCGATGCGCCGTGCGTCGCGGCCTGCCCGACCGGCATCGACATCCCGAGTTTCATCCGCCGCATCTCGGAAGACAACCTGCGCGGCGCGGCGCGCGCGATCCTCGAAGAGAACATCTTCGGCGGCATGTGCGCACGCGTCTGCCCGACCGAGGTGCTGTGCGAGCAGGCCTGCGTGCGCAACACGAACGAGGACAAGCCGGTCGAGATCGGGTCGCTGCAGCGCCATGCGACGGACGCCCTGATGGCGCCGCCCGGTGCGCCGCTCTTCACACGCGCACCGTCGAGCGGACAACGTGTTGCGGTGGTCGGCGCCGGCCCTGCGGGCCTGTCGTGCGCGCACCGCCTCGCGATGCGCGGCCACGACGTGGTCGTGTTCGATGCCAAGCCCAAGCCCGGCGGCCTGAACGAATACGGCATTGCCGCCTACAAGACGCCGGACGACTTCGCGCAGAAGGAAGTCGCCTGGCTGCTGTCGATCGGCGGCATAGAGATTCGCCACGAGCAGACGCTCGGTCGCGAGCTTGCGCTTGCGACGCTGACGGCAGAGTACGACGCGGTGTTCCTTGCAGTCGGGCTCGCGGGGGTCAACGCGCTCGGCCAGGACGGCGAGGACCTGCGCGGCGTCGAGAACGCGATCGACTTCATTGCCCGCCTGCGCCAGGCCGACGATCTCGGTGAGGTCGCCGTCGGGCGCAGCGTCGTCGTGCTCGGCGGCGGCATGACGGCGATCGACGCCGCGGTGCAATCGAAGAAGCTCGGCGCCGAACAGGTCACGATCGTCTACCGCCGCGGGCAGGCGCAGATGCCCGCCTCGCCGCACGAACAGGAGTGGGCGCAGAAGAACGGCGTGCTGATCCGCACCTGGAGCGTGCTGCAGGCGCTGCATTCGGCGAACGGGCGGCTGGCGTGGGCGACCTTCGCCGAGGTCGCCGAGCGCGACGGCCGGCTCGTCGAAACGGGCGATACCTGGACGCTCGAAGTCGACATGCTGCTGAAGGCGATCGGCCAGACCTTCGACCCCGGCAGCGCATCGGGCATCGAACTGCAGGGCGGGCGCATCAAGACCGACGCCGAGGGGCGGACGTCGCTCGCGAAGGTCTGGGCCGGCGGCGACTGCCGCTTCGGCGGGCGCGACCTGACGGTCGAGGCGGTGCAACACGGCAAGCTGTCGGCTGAATCGATCCACCGCGCGATCCACCGCGCGATCCACCGCGCGATCGACCCGGCCTGACGCGCGGCCTGACCCCACTTCCGACGGAGCGCAGCCCATGGCCGACCTCACGACCACCTTTGCGGGCATCACGAGCCCGAACCCGTTCTGGCTCGCCTCGGCGCCGCCGACCGACAAGGAATACAACGTCAACCGCGCGTTCGAGGCGGGCTGGGGCGGCGTCGTCTGGAAGACGCTCGGCGAAGACCCGCCGATCGTCAACGTCAACGGCCCGCGCTATGCGGCGCTCTATGCGGGAGACCGCAAGCTGATCGGCTTCAACAACATCGAGCTGATCACCGACCGGCCCCTGTCGCTGAACCTGGAGGAGATCCGAAGAGTCAAGCGCAACTGGCCGGATCGTGCGCTCGTCGTCTCGCTGATGGTGCCGTGCGAGGAGCCGTCGTGGAAGCGCATCCTGACGATGGTGGAAGACACCGGCTGCGACGGCGTCGAGCTCAACTTCGGCTGCCCGCACGGCATGAGCGAGCGCGGCATGGGCTCGGCCGTAGGCCAGGTGCCCGAGTACATCGAGATGGTGACGCGCTGGTGCAAGCAGTACTCAAAGCTGCCGGTGATCGTCAAGCTGACGCCCAACATCACCGACATCCGCCAGCCCGCGCGCGCGGCCAAGGCCGGCGGCGCCGACGCGGTGAGTCTGATCAACACCGTCAACTCGATCATCGGCGTCGATCTCGACACGCTGCTGATCAACCCCGCGACCGGCAAGACCGGCGCGCACGGCGGCTATTGCGGCCCTGCGGTCAAGCCGATCGCGCAGTGCATGGTGGCCGAGATTGCACGCGACCCGGCGACCGCCGGATTGCCGATCTCGGGCATCGGTGGCATCACGACCTGGCGCGACGCCGCCGAGTTCCTTGCGCTCGGCGCCGGCAACGTGCAGGTGTGCACGGCGGCGATGACCTACGGCTTTCGGATCGTGCAGGACATGATCGACGGTTTGTCGAACTACCTCGACCAGAAGGGCATGGCGAGCGTCGACGCCCTCGTCGGCCGCGCGGTGCCGTCGGTCGTCGACTGGCAGTACCTCGACCTGAACCACATCGACAAGGCGGTGATCGACCAGAGTCTTTGCATCCAGTGCGGGCGCTGCCACGTCGTCTGCGAAGACACCTCGCACCAGGCGATCACCGCGCTGAAGGACGGCAAGCGCCACTTCGAGGTGATCGATGCCGAATGCGTCGGCTGCAACCTGTGCGTCTCGGTCTGCCCGGTGCCGGACTGCATCACGCTGCGCGCGCTCGCGCCGGGCGAGGTCGACGCGCGCACCGGCAAGCGCGTGTCGGGCGACTACGCGAACTGGACGACGCACCCGAACAACCCGTCGGCCGCGACGGCTGAGGCCACATAGTCGCGTCGCCGATGAGTTCACCACCCGCCGCATCCACACCCGCCAACGCCGTCGAGGTCTCCGACCTCTCGGTCGTCTTCCCCGCCAAGGACAAGCCCGTCATCGCGCTCGACCGCGTCGGCCTGTCGATCGCCGAGGGCGAGTTCGTCTCGCTGATCGGCCCTTCGGGCTGCGGCAAGACGACGCTGCTGCGCGTGATCGCCGACCTCGAGCAGGCGAGCTCGGGCACGGTGCGCGTCAACGGCATGAGCCCGCACGACGCGCGGCTCGCGCGCGCCTACGGCTATGTGTTCCAGGCGCCCGCCCTCTTCCCTTGGCGCACGGTGCTCGCCAACGTCACGCTGCCGCTCGAGATCCACGGCAAGGCGAGCGCCGAAGCGCGCGCCACGGCGATGAGGCATCTGGAGCGCGTCGGCCTCGCCGGCTTCGAGCGCAAGTACCCGTGGCAGCTCTCGGGCGGCATGCAGCAGCGCGTGTCGATCGCGCGCGCGCTCGGCTTCGAGCCGCGCCTGCTGATGATGGACGAGCCGTTCGGCGCGCTCGACGAGATCACGCGCGACCGCCTCAACGAGCAGCTGCTGCAGCTCTGGCGCGCGGACCAGGGGAGCGCCAAGCGCACCGTCGTCTTCGTCACGCATTCGATTCCGGAAGCGGCCTTCCTCTCGTCGCGCATCGTCGTCATGTCGGCGCGGCCGGGCCGCATCACCGACATCATCGAGTCGACCCTGCCTGTGGACCGCACGCTCGAGATCCGCGAGACGCCCGAGTTCCTCGCGATCGCGCACCGGCTGCGCGTCGCACTCGCCGCCAGCCATGAAGACTGAGGCCACCGGCAGCACGCGCTTTACCGAGAACGTGCTGCCGGTGCTCACCGTGCTGGCGGCGCTGCTGCTCGTCTGGTACGCGGCCGCCGTCTGGCTCAACGCGCCGCAGGTGATCGAGCGCAACTTCGACGGCCAGCCCGGCTGGTCATGGCGCGAACTCGTCACGCTGACCTGGAGCATGGATCGCCCGATCCTGCCGGCGCCGCACCAGATCGCGCTCGACATGTTCCGTTCGATCTTCGACTGGCCGCCCGATTCGCCGCGCAGCCTGCTCTACCACGCCGCTGTGACGAGCGGCGCGACGCTGCTCGGCTTCGTGCTCGGCGCGCTGCTCGGCGTGGCGCTCGCGGCGCTGATCGTCAACCTGCCGACGCTCGAGCGCGCGATGTTCCCCTGGATCATCGCGTCGCAGACGGTGCCGGTGCTCGCGATCGCGCCGATCGTGATCGTCATCCTCGGCCACTTCAACCTCACTGGCCTGTTGCCCAAGGCGCTGATCTCGATGTACCTGTGTTTCTTCCCGGTCGTCGTCGCGATGGTCAAGGGCCTGCGCGCACCGGGCGTGTTCGAGCGCGAGCTGCTCTACACCTACGCCGCGTCGAAGGGCCAGACCTTCTGGAAGCTGCGCGTGCCGGCGGCGATGCCCTTCCTGTTCCCGTCGCTGCGGGTCGCGATCGCCGCCGGCCTCGTCGGCGCGATCGTCGGCGAGCTGCCGACCGGTGCCCAGGCCGGCCTCGGCGCGCGGCTGCTGACGGGCTCGTACTACGGCAACACGGTGCAGATCTGGTCCGCGCTCGTGATGGCGGCGCTGCTCGGCCTGGTGCTGACCGCGCTCGTGTCGCTCGCCGAGCGCGTCGTCATCGTCAAGGGCAAGAACGGATGAGCGACGCCGCGCGCGCATTGCCCGCACCGCGCCGGATCCTGCTGGCGCTGCTGCCGCTCTTTCTGGTGCTGCAGGCGTTGTGGCGGCCGATCGGGGTTGCCGGCGGGCAGCTGCTCGAGTGGGGCGCGCAGGCGACGCTGCTGCCGTATGCGGCGGCCGCCGTTGCCGCTGCCGTCCTCGGCCTGTGGCCGCTGCGCAGCGTCGTCGCGGTTGCAGCGCATCTGCTGCTCACGGGGCTCGCCGCCGTCGCACCGCTCGCGCTGCTGATCAGCCAGCCCGAGCTTGGCATGAGTGGCGCGACGCCGCCGGCGTGGGACGCGGGCCTGTGGCTCTACCTGTGTGCGCTCGCGTTGCTGGCGGGCAGCAGCGTGCGCCGCGTCGCCGCACTCGACCTGCACGGGCCGCTGGCCGAGCAGGCCACCGCAATCGTGTTCGGCGCCTGGGCGCTCGTCTTCTGGCAGCTGCTGATCGACGCCTTCGATGTGCCGCGCGTGCTGCTGCCGGCGCCGCTGCAGATCTGGCAGGCGCTGCTCGGCAACTGGGGCACGCTGGGCGTCGACTTCGTCCAGACCGTGCTGCATGCGGTGCTGATCGGTTACGCGATCGGCTGCGGCCTCGGCTTCACGGTCGGCGTGCTGATCGACCGCAGCCCCTTCCTGCAGCGCGGGCTGCTGCCGCTGGCGGCGCTGGCGAGCGCCGTTCCGCTGGTCGGCATCGCGCCGATCGCGGTGATGTGGTTCGGCTTCGACTGGCATTCGAAGGCGGCCGTCGTCGCGCTGATGACGTTCTTCCCGATGCTCGTCAACACGCTCGCCGGGTTGAAGTCCGCCGGCCACATGGAGCTCGACCTGATGCGCTCCTACGGCGCGGGCTACTGGCGCACGCTGGCGTGGCTGCGCATCCCGGTCGCGATGCCGTTCGTCTTCAATGCGCTCAAGGTCAACTCGACGCTGGCGCTGATCGGCGCCATCGTCGCCGAGTTCTTCGGCTCGCCGATTTCCGGCCTGGGCTTTCGCATCTCGACCGAGGCGGCGCGGCTGAACATGCCGGTGGTGTGGGCCGCGATCCTGGTCTCCGCGGTGTCCGGCTCGATTTTCTTCGCCTTGCTCGCGCTCGTCGAGCGGCGGGCGACGTTCTGGCATCCTTCGCTGCGCAAGGGATAGCATCACGCACCCGGCAAGCGGGCTCTGGCAACCGCCGCAAGGCACTACAACGAGGAGAGACGACGATGAGAAAACAATTGTTCTGCCTGTCGCTGGCGCTGGCCGGCGTGATGGGCACGGCCCATGCGGCCGACAAGTTCACGGTGCAGCTCAAGTGGCTGCCGCAGGCGCAGTTCGCGGGCTACTACGTCGCCCAGGCGAAGGGCTTCTACAAGGACGCCGGGCTCGACGTCACGATCAAGCCGGGCGGCCCCGACATCGCGCCACCGCAGGTGCTCGCGGCGAGCGGCGCCGATCTGGCGGTCGACTGGATGCCCTCGGCCCTCGCCGCGCGCGAAGCCGGCGCGCCGCTCGTCAACGTGTCGCAGGTCTTCAACCGCTCCGGGATGATGCTGACCTGCAAGAAGTCCAGCGGCGTCGCGACGCCGAAGGACTTCAAGGGCAAGACGCTCGGCGTCTGGTTCGGCGGCAACGAGTACCCCTTCCTCGCCTGGATGGCGATCCTCGGCTACAAGACCGACGGCGCGAACCCGGACGTGAAGGTGCTCAAGCAGGGCTTCAACGTCGACCCGCTGCTGCAGAACCAGGCGGCGTGCATCTCGACCATGATCTACAACGAGTACTGGCAGATCATCGACGCCGGCGTCAAGCCCGACCAGCTCGTGACCTTCTTCTATGAAGACCAGGGCGTCGCGATGCTCGAGGACGGCCTGTACGCCCTCGGCCCGAAGCTGAAGGACCCCGCCTTCGTCGACAAGGCGGCGCGCTTCGTGAAGGCCTCGCTCAAGGGCTGGGAGTACGCGATCAAGAACCAGGATGAAGCGGTGAAGATCGTGCTCGCCGCCGACACCTCGGGCGGCTCGACCGCGGCGGTGCAGAAGCGCCAGCTCGAGAACGTCGCCAAGCTGATCACCACCGCCGGCACGCCGAAGATGGGCCAGCTCGACCCTGCCGCCTACAAGCGCACGGTCAAGGTGCTGCTCTCGGGCGGCAGCGCGCCGGTGATCAAGAAGGACCCGGGCCCGGATGCGGTGACCAACGTCGTCTGGGACAAGGCGATGGCGACGAAGTAGAACGCGAGTTCGGGGCGCGGCTCGCCGACGCGGGCCGCGCGCTTCACGCTCGTACGCTCGCTCCCGCTCGCACGCCACACGCGTCCCACCCCGCATGCGCCTCGCGCAGATCCTTTTCTCGCAGGGTTTCGGCACGCGGCGCGAGTGCGAATCGCTGGTGGCGATCGGCGCCGTCGGCATCGACGGTCGCACGCTCGATGATCCCGCTGCCGCGTTCGACCCCCACGGCCTCGTGCTGAACGTCCGGGGCGAGGCCTGGCCCGTGCACGCCAAGGCGCTCGTGCTGCTGCACAAGCCCGCGGACTACGAGTGCTCGCAAAAGCCCAAGCACCATCCGAGCGTGATGAACCTGCTGCCGCCGCCGCTGCGCCGGCGCGGCGTGCAGCCGATCGGCCGGCTCGACGCCGACACGACCGGCCTGCTGCTGCTGACCGACGACGGCGCGCTGATCCACCGGCTGACCTCGCCGAAGAAGCACGTGCCCAAGGTCTACGAGATCGAGACCACCGACCCGGTGAGCGCGCGCCAGATCGAAGACCTGCTGCGCGGCGTCGTGCTGCATGACGACCCGCTGCCGGTGCGCGCCGCCGCCTGCGAACGCACCGGCGAGCACGCACTGCGCATGACGCTGCTCGAAGGCAAATACCACCAGGTCAAGCGCATGGTCGCCGCGGCCGGCAACAGCGTCGCGCGACTGCATCGCAGCCGCTTCGGCGCGCTCGAACTGCCGCCCGACCTGGCCCCGGGAGCGTGGCGCTGGCTCGACGGCGCGCATGTCGTCCTCGGCTCCACCGCTCAACCCCAGCCACACTGAACCCGGACATGCTGCTCGTCATCCTCGCCTGCACGCTGCTGATCTCCGTGACGACGGTGATCCACTACGAAGCCCTGCGCGGGCTGAGCCGACGCCTGCCGGCGCTCCACGTGCCGAACCGCAGCAAGCTGCTGGTCGTGATCTTCTCGGCCTTCATCGCCCACGCACTCGAGATCGGCGTCTACGGCGGCGCGCTCTACCTGCTCGTCGCCGATCTCGGTGCGGGCACGCTCGAAGGCAGGCTCGGCTTTTCGCTCATCAACTGTCTGTATTTCTCGGCCGAGACCTACACGACGCTCGGCTTCGGCGATCTGACGCCCGTCGGCCCAGTGCGGCTGCTCGCCGGCGTCGAGGCCCTCAACGGCCTGCTACTGATCGGCTGGACGGCTTCCTACACCTACATCGCGATGGAACGCTTCTGGCACACGGACCCGCCGTCGCCAGACACGTGACGCCGGCGGTGCGCCGCGCTGCGCCATGCGGTCGCCGGGGGCAGCGCCGCCCGGGCCGCCGGACGCTGCACCCGATAATCCCTGCATGCAGGTCTTTCGCGGCTTCCATCACCCCGGCATCGCGCCCGCCTGTGCGCTGACGATCGGCAACTTCGACGGCGTGCACCGCGGGCATCAGGCAATGCTCGCGTTGCTGCGCTCCGAGGCGAAGCACCGCGGGCTGCCGACATCGGTGCTGACCTTCGAGCCGCATCCGCGCGACCACTTCGCCGCGCTCGCAGGCAAGCCCGAGCTCGCCCCGGCGCGCATCGCGACTTTGCGCGACAAGCTCGGCGAGCTCGAGCGTTGCGGCATCGATCAGGCGGTCGTGATGCGCTTCGACGCGCGCTTCGCGAGCCAGTCGCCGCAGGCCTTCATCGACGACGTGCTCGTCGCCGGGCTGCATGCGCGCTACGTGCTCGTCGGCGACGATTTCCGCTTCGGCGCGCGGCGCGCCGGCGACTACGCGATGCTCGACGCCGCCGGCGCGCGCAGCGGCTTCGACGTCGCGCGCATGAACAGCTACGAGGTGCACGGCCTGCGCGTCAGCAGCTCGGCGGTGCGCGACGCGCTCGCGACAGGGCGCATGGA
This sequence comes from Rhizobacter sp., assembly GCA_023954175.1. Taxonomy (GTDB): domain Bacteria; phylum Pseudomonadota; class Gammaproteobacteria; order Burkholderiales; family Burkholderiaceae_C; genus CAIKUF01. The sequence goes on along the minus strand of JAMLIM010000020.1, from coordinate 36,613 downwards.
CGACGCCGCCGCGCTGCTCGGCCGCCGCTACAGCATCAGCGGCCACGTCACGCACGGGCGCCGGCTGGGGCGCGACATCGGCTATCCGACGCTCAACCTGCGCTTCCCGCACACGCGGGCGGCGGCGATGGGCATCTTCGTCGTCCAGGTGTTCGGGCTCGACGACGCGCCGCTGGCAGGCGTCGCAAGCCTGGGCGTGCGGCCGACGGTCGAATCCGCCGGCCGCGTGACGCTCGAGGTGTACTGCCTGGAGTGGCCCGCCGCGCTCGGCCGCGAAGGGGGCTACGGTAAACTCGTGCAGGTGGAATTGCTGCACAAGATTCGGGACGAGGCCCGCTTCGACGGGCTCGAGGCGCTCACCGCCGCGATACGGCGTGACGTGGACGCGGCGCGCGCCTATTTCGCCGCGCACGCCGCCGAACGCCGCCAGACGACGCGCGACCGAATTTGATCCTGCTTCCCGATCCGGCCCGGTGATTCGGTGCCGGCCGCGCGGGTCGAGGATGCTTGCCAAGCGCACTACCCGCACCCGCACTCCCCTTCCGGAGCGATCCGCAAGCGACCCGCTCGCAAGGACACACCATGGCTGACCAGCCCGCCACCGACTACCGCAAGACGCTGAACCTGCCCGACACGCCGTTCCCGATGCGGGGTGACCTGCCCAAGCGCGAGCCAGGCTGGGTCAAGGCCTGGGACGACGAGGGCCTCTACAAGCAGCTGCGCGCCGCGCGCCACGGCGCGCCGCTGTTCGTGCTGCACGACGGCCCGCCGTACGCGAACGGCCAGATCCACATGGGGCATGCCGTCAACAAGGTGTTGAAGGACATGATCGTCAAGGCGCGCCAGCTCGCCGGCTTCGACGCGCAGTACGTGCCGGGCTGGGACTGCCACGGCCTGCCGATCGAGAACGCGATCGAAAAGAAGTTCGGCCGGCGCCTGAGCCGCGACGACATGCAGGCGAAGAGCCGCGCCTACGCGACCGAGCAGATCGCGCTGCAGATGGCGGACTTCAAGCGGCTCGGCGTGCTGGGCGACTGGGCGCACCGCTACGCGACGATGGACCCCGGCAACGAAGCGGGCGAGATCCGTGCCTTCAAGCGCGTGATCGAACGCGGCTTCGTCTATCGCGGCCTGAAGCCCGTCTACTGGTGTTTCGACTGCGGCAGCTCGCTCGCCGAGTTCGAGATCGAGTACGCCGACAAGAAGAGCCAGACGCTCGACGTCGGCTTCCTGTGCGCCGAACCCGACAAGCTCGCCGCCGCCTTCGGCCTGCCGGCGATCACGAAGGACGCCTTCGCGGTGATCTGGACGACGACCGCGTGGACGATCCCTGCGAACCAGGCGCTCAACCTCAACCCCGCACTCGACTACGCGCTCGTCGATACCGAGCGCGGCCTGCTGATCGTCGCCGCCAGCCTCGTCGAATCGTGCCTGAAGCGCTACGGCCTCGAAGGCAGCGTGCTCGCAACCGCACGCGGCGACAAGCTCGGCGGGCTGAACTTCCGGCACCCGCTCGCGCATGTCGACGCCGGCTACGACCGGCTGAGCCCCGTCTACCTGGCCGACTACGCGACCGCCGAAGACGGCACCGGCATCGTGCACTCGTCGCCCGCCTATGGCGTCGACGACTTCAACTCGTGCGTCGCCCACGGCCTCGCCTACGACGACATCCTCAACCCCGTGCAGGCGAACGGCAGCTACGCGGCCGACTTCCCGCTCTTCGGCGGCCAGAACATCTGGAAGGCCGCACCGGTCGTCATCGACGCGCTGCGCGACGCCGGGCGGCTGTTCGCGACCGAGACCATCACGCACAGCTACCCGCACTGCTGGCGCCACAAGTCGGCCGTGATCTACCGCGCCGCGGCGCAGTGGTTCATCCGCATGGACGACGGCGTTGGCGTCTTCACGACCGACAAGGCCGAGCGCACGCTGCGCCAGATCGCGCTCGATGCGATCGACGCGACGCGCTTCTACCCCGAGAACGGCCGCGCCCGGCTGCGCGACATGATCGCGAACCGCCCCGACTGGTGCATCAGCCGCCAGCGCAACTGGGGCGTGCCGCTGCCCTTCTTCCTGCACAAGGAGACGGGCGACCTGCATCCGCGCACGATGGAGATCCTCGATCAGGCGGCCGACATCGTCGAAGCCGGCGGCATCGAGGCCTGGAGCCGCGTGACGGCGGAGGACATCGTCGGCGCCGAAGACGCCGCGCGCTACAACAAGAGCAGCGACATCCTCGAGGTCTGGTTCGACTCCGGCTCGACCTTCCGCCACGTGCTGCGCGGCACGCACCGGGGCCAGCCCGACCAGCCGAGCCATCACGCGAGCGGCCCCGAGGCCGACCTCTACCTCGAGGGCCACGACCAGCACCGCGGCTGGTTCCACTCGTCGCTGCTCGTCGCCTGCGCGCTCGACGGCCGCGCGCCGTACCGCGGGCTGCTGACGCACGGCTTCACGGTCGACAGCCAGGGCCGCAAGATGAGCAAGTCGCTCGGCAACGGCATCGAGCCGCAGGCGGTGAGCCAGAAGCTCGGCGCCGAGATCATCCGGCTGTGGGTCGCGGCGAGCGACTACTCGGGCGACATCGCAGGCGACGACAAGATCCTCGCGCGCGTCGTCGACGCCTACCGCCGCATCCGCAACACGCTGCGCTTCCTGCTCGCCAACACGAGCGACTTCGACGCCGCGACCGATGCCGTGCCGCCGGACGAGATGCTCGAGATCGACCGCTATGCGCTCGCCCGCGCGGCGCAGTTCCAGGCCGAGGTGCTCGCGCACTACGAGGTCTACGAGTTCCATCCGGTCGTCGCCAAGCTGCAGCTCTTCTGCAGCGAGGACCTGGGTGCGTTCTACCTCGACATCCTGAAGGACCGGCTCTACACGACGGCGCCGAAGTCGCTCGCGCGGCGCTCGGCGCAGACCGCGCTGTGGCAGATCACGCACGCGATGCTGCGCTGGATGGCGCCGTTCCTGAGCTTTACCGCCGAGGAGGCATGGCAGGTGTTCGCGCCCGGCGCGTCGGCGTCGATCTTCACCGAGACGTACTGGCGCTTCGGCACGCCCGACGCTGCGCTGCTCGCCAAGTGGTCGCGCATCCGCGAGATCCGCGACGGCGTGAACAAGGAGATCGAGACGCTGCGCGCGGCCGGAAGCATCGGCTCGTCGTTGCAGGCCGAGGTGCGGATCACGGCCGCGGCCGACGACCACATGCTGCTCGCGTCGCTCGGCAGCGACCTGCGCTTCGTCACGATCACTTCGCAGGCGACGGTCGCGGCTGGCGACGAGCTCGCGATCGACGTCACGCCGACCGCAGCGAAGAAGTGCGAGCGCTGCTGGCACTGGCGCGACGACGTCGGCCACAACCCCGACCACCCGACGATCTGCGGCCGCTGCACGAGCAACCTCTACGGGACCGGCGAAGCGCGGGCCATCGCCTGATGGCGGCGCGACGTTCCGGCAGCCTGCTGCCGTGGCTCGGCATCGCGCTCGTCGTCGTCGTGCTCGACCAGTTGACGAAGACGCTGATCGTCGCCCGCTTCGCGCTCGGCGACAGCCTCACCGTCACGCCCTTCTTCAACATCGTGCGCGCGCACAACACCGGCGCGGCGTTCTCGTTCCTGGCGGGGGCGTCGGGCTGGCAGCGCTGGTTCTTCGTCGGCCTCGGCGCCGTGGCGGCCGCCTTCATCGTCTGGATGCTTTCGCGCCACGGCGGGCAGCGGCTCTTCGCGTGGGCGCTGTCGCTGATCCTCGGCGGCGCGGTCGGCAACGTCATCGACCGCCTGCTGCACGGCCATGTGGTGGACTTCATCCAGGTGCACTACGCAGGCTGGTACTTCCCTTCGTTCAACGTCGCCGACAGTGCGATCACGGTCGGCGCGGCGTGCCTGATCCTCGACGAAGTGCTGCGCGTGCGGCGCGCACGCTGAAACCCGCGTTGCAGGGCAGAATCGCGCGATGAGCGAAGCGCAAGAACCCGTCGCGTCCGCCCCAGCCGACGGCGAGGCGCCCCCACCGCAGCCACCACCGCCCCAACCACCGACGGTGTTCGACATCCGGCTCAACGCGCTCGGCTTTGCAGACCCGTTTCGCTGGCTCGCCGCCGGCTGGCGCGACTTCCGGCGCGCGCCGGGCATCGGCCTCTTCTACGGCGGCTGCTTCACCGCGATGGGCTGGCTGCTGCTGAAGGTGTTCGAGTACTCGCCCGCGTGGACGCTGGCGCTGTCCGCCGGCTTCCTGCTCGTCGGACCCTTCCTGTGCCTCGGCCTCTACGACGTCAGCCGCAAACTCGGGCGCGGCGAGCGGCCGGACTTCGGCGCGTCGCTCACCGCGTGGGACACGCGCATGGGCACGATGGCGATCTTCGGCACCGTGCTGCTCGTGCTCGAGATGGTGTGGGCACGCGCATCGCTCGTCGTCTTCGCGCTCAGCTTCGACGGCATGCCGGACTTCAAAGGCTCGCTGATGAAGCTGATCGACCCGCAGAACATCGAGTTCATCATCGCCTACACCGGCGTCGGCAGCATCTTCGCCGGCATGATCTACGCCGTCAGCGTGGTCTCGATCCCGATGATCCTCGACCGCCAGACCGACGCCATCTCGGCCGGCCTGACGAGCATCCGCCTGTGCCTCGCGCAGCCCGGCGTGATGCTGTTGTGGGGCGTGCTGATCACGCTCCTCGTCGTGCTGGCGATGCTGCCCGGCTTCCTCGGCCTGCTCGTCGTCGGGCCGGTGCTCGGGCATGCGACGTGGCATGCGTACCGCGCGGCGGTGGCGCCACCGAACGCGTCATCGGCAATCTGAATCCGGGCGCTGCACAGATGGCACTTCGGCCATGTCGCGGTCGCATCACATGGGCGAGCGCAAGGCCCTTGTCGAATCCACGGCCTCGACCTCCTGACGCCCGGGGCCTTGGTGCTCGCGGGTCGTAAATGCTCCTGAACGCTCGGCGTGCCAGTGTCTGCGGGCCGACGCCGGGGTCGGGCACTGCAAGGCGAGACGCTGCGACCCGCCTCGAAACTCGAGTCGCCAGGGCGGCCCGCACGCGCAGGCTCACGGTCGGTCAAAAAAGCTTGTTCAGCAGAACGAAGAACAACGAGGCAAACATGCCGGTTGCCGTGACGGGCTTGCTCGCAATGCTCGCCAGCCACCAACCCTTGGGAAGCTCATCGCCCGCACGAAGAACCTTTGTCCGGAGTTGTGTGCGACCCACGAATACGGCGGCGACGCGACGGTCGGCAGTCGCGAAGATGCGGCCAGGCGCCCCGCAGACGAGATAGACGAAATACTGGACCGGGACGACGACCACGAGCCACGCGATCAGCGCGAGAACGACCATCGCCACGATGACCGAGGTCAGAACCACGTCCAGCACGGTGCGGCGCCGCAAGCCGGCCGATTCGCTCCCGACGAGCGTTCCGATCTCCAACAGCGCGAGACCGACGAGTTGCAGGTTGGAACCGACAAAGTGCAACGGATGGGCCGAGATCAGGCCAACGTGCCTGTTCATGTCACCCCACGAAAGGGCGATCACCCCTGTCAGCAGGCCGATCTGCGAGCCGCTCGCCAAGTACCAATCGACATAGGCGGTGTTCAACCAGCGCGGAAATGCCCACGTGTTGAACAGGACCAAGCCGAGGATGACTCCAAGGCCGAGGCCCCATCCCGCAAGCGATCTCATCGTCATGGCGAACCCCATGGAAGGTCGAATCAGGCGCCTGAGCGGCGCACGCGAAGGCACCCAGCAGATGTTTTCGCCTATTGAGAATTTCGTAACCCATGACAACCGATAGCGTCGTCATGCGTTCTTCGATCATCACGATGATCGGAGAATGGATGCATGGCCAAGATGGACGAAGCCACACGCAAGCGGGTACGCGCCGGGCGATTGATGCTGTCGGGCAAGACGCCCGCCGAGGCCGCGCATGCAGTCGGTGTGGCGCGGCAGACCGCGTACACCTGGAAGGCGCGACTGGACGAAGGCGGCCTGGACGCTTTGCGTGCCATGAGCCCCGGGCGGCCAGCGAAGCTGGACGGCAAGCAACTCGATGCGCTGCGCACGGCGTTGCTGCAAGGCGCCATGGCCCACGACTTCGGCACCGAGCTGTGGACGCTCAAGCGCGTGCGCGTGCTCATCGAGCGGCTGTACGGCGTGCGCTTCAGCCAAGTGCACGTCTGGCGGCTGCTCGGCGCCATGGGCTTCAGCTCGCAAAAGCCCGAGCGCCGGGCCATCGAGCGCGACGAGACTGCGGTCTTGAAGTGGAAGCGCAAGACCTGGCCGGCACTAAAAACGCTGCCGCCCAGCACCGAGTGATCGTCTTCATCGACGAATCGGGCTTGTCCGAACGCCCCACCCGGGTGCGCACCCGCGCCCAAAGGGCAAACGCCCGTGGTGCAGTTCCACTTCAACTGGAAGCACGTTCCGGCCATCGCCGGGCTGACCCGGCTGAACTTCTTGTTCCGGCTCTACGACGGCGCGGTCAAGAGCGCGCAGATCGTGGAGTCCTCAAAGAGCTGCGCGCGCAGCTCAAGCGCAAGCTGCTGATCGTCTGGGACGGCGCGGCCCAGCACAAGAGCCGCATCGTGCGCGAATACCTCGACAGCACGCACGGGGCCGTTCAGATGGCGCTGCTGCCGGGTTACGCGCCCGATCTCAACCCGGTGGAGTACCTCTGGGCCTGGCTCAAGCGCCACGCGCTTGCCAACTTCTGCCCGCGTTCGCTGACCGAACTGAAGACCACTGCGCGCAACAAGCCGCGCAGCGGCCAACACCGCCAATCGATCGTCACTGCTTGCTGGAAGCAGGCTGAGCTTTGGTGATGTCATGACTTACGTAAAGATCAATAGGCGTCGATCTGATTCGCGACTATCGGCCACGCACGATCTTGCGCGCGCACGGCCCGCGTCGTCAACGAAAAATCGATGAGCCAGAGGGAGGTCGCGACCCGCTCCAGTCTCGATTGGGCGGCGTTCGCCCGACGCTTCACCGCCTCACGGCAGCAGCACACTGCACCCCGTCGTCTTGCGCGCTTCCAGGTCGCGGTGCGCCTGCGCCACGTCTTTCAGCGCATGGCGCTGGTCGATGCGGATCTTGACCTTGCCGCTCGTGACGACCTCGAACAGTTCGTCGGCCATCGCCTGCGTGGCCTCGCGGGTTGCGATGTGGGTGAAGAGCGTCGGTCGCGTGAGGTAGAGCGACCCCTTGGCGGCGAGCGTGCCGGTCGCGACCGGCGGCGCGACGCCCGAGGCGTTGCCGAACACCACCATCAGCCCGAACGGCCGCAGGCAGTCGAGCGACTTGTCGAAGGTGTCCTTGCCGATCGAGTCGTAAACCACCTTCACGCCGGCGCCGCCGGTGATCTCGCGCACGCGGGCGGCGAAATCCTCCGTCTTGTAGTTGATCATGTGCGCAGCGCCGTGCGCCGTGGCGAGCGCGCATTTCTCGTCCGACCCCGCGGTGCCGATCAGCTGCAGGCCGAGCGCCTTCGCCCACTGGCAGGCGATCAGGCCGACGCCGCCGGCAGCAGCATGAAAGAGCACGAAGTCGCCGGCCTGCAAGCCGCCTTGCGGCAGCGTCCGGCGCAGCAGGTACTGTGCGGTCAGGCCCTTCAACATCATCGCAGCGCCGGTCTCGAAGTCGATCGCGTCGGGCAGCCTGACAACGCACTTCGCGGGCATCACGCGCAGCGTGCAGTAGCTGCCGGGCGGCTGGCTCGCATAGGCGGCGCGGTCGCCGGCCTTCAAATGCGTCACGCCCTCGCCCACCGCCTCGACGACACCGGCGCCTTCCATGCCGAGCGAAAGCGGCAGCGGCAGCGGATAGACACCGGAGCGCTGGTAGACGTCGATGAAGTTCAGGCCGCAGGCGTGATGGCGAATGCGGATCTGGCCCGGGCCGGGGTCGCCGACCGGAAGGTCGACGAGATGCATCGCATCGGCGTCGCCGTACTTGTCGACCTGGATCGTGGGGCTGGTCTGGTTCATGGCGGGAGTCTCCTTGAAGGGCGAAGAAGAGAATGCGATAGGGTATCGTGCCAGCAGTCTGCCGATCCTGTCCTTGACGCGCTCCATCCCCTTTCTCGTTTCATGAAGCGCCTCACGACGGCCCCCAACATCGCGATCGCAACGCTCTGGGCCGACATGCTCACGAGCGCCGGCGTCAAGTCGACCGTGCAGCGCTATTTCGCGAGCAGCATCGCGGGTGAGATTCCGCCCGACCAGGCATTGCCCGAGATCTGGATCGAGGACGCAGAACAGTACGACGCGGCGCGCCGCCTGCTCGAAGAGCTGCGCCATCCGCCGCGCAGGCGCTGGGTCTGCCCCGGTTGCCGCGAGGCGATCGACGGCCCCTTCGAGCAGTGCTGGAACTGCGGCGCGAACATGCCGGAAGGCGCCCCCCGATGACGGTGCGCCTCTCCGGCCGCACGGTTTTCCTGATGAGCTTGCCGCCGCTGCTGTGGGCGGGCAACGCCATCGTCGGCCGCCTGCTCGTCGGCAGCGTGCCGCCGGTGACGCTCAACTTCCTGCGCTGGGCGCTCGCTGCCTTGCTGCTGCTGCCGCTCGCGTGGCGATCGCTGCGCCGGCCGCGCGAGATCCTCGCCCGCTGGCGCTACCTCGCCGCGCTCGGCGTGCTCGGCGTCGGCACCTACAACGCGCTGCAATACCTCGCCCTCGTGACCTCGACGCCGATCAACGTCACGCTGATCGCGGCCAGCACGCCGGTGTGGATGCTGGCCGTGGGCGCGCTCGCCTTTCGCGAGCGTCCGTCGCGGCGCCAGCTGCTCGGCGCCGTGCTGTCGCTGCTCGGCGTCCTGACGGTGCTCATGCGGGGCGACCCGACGGCGCTCGCGACGCTGCGCTTCGTGCCCGGCGATCTGTACGTCGTCGTCGCGGTCATCGCCTGGTCGTTCTACAGCTGGCTGCTCGCCCGCCCGCCGGCGTCGATGCGCCCGCCGTTGCGGCCCGACTGGGACTGGGCGAGCCTGCTGCTGTTGCAGACGCTCTTCGGCCTCTTCGCGGCGGGCACGGCGGCCGGCGTCGAGCAGCTTCACGGTGCGGCACCGATCGTGTGGACGGGCTGGGTGATCGCAGCGCTCGCGTTCGTCGCGATCGGCCCTTCGATCGTGGCCTACCGCTGCTGGGGCCTGGGCATTGCGGCCGGCGGGCCGGCGCTTGCCGCGTTCTTCGGCAACCTCGCGCCGGTCTTCGCGGCGCTGATGTCGGCCGCGCTGCTGGGCGAGGCGCCGCGTGCGTTTCACATCATCGCGTTCGCGCTGATCGTCGCCGGCATCGTCGTCTCGACCGGGCGCCGCCCCGGCTGAGAGGGCTGCGCCTACGGCGCGCGCAGATCGAGTTCGCGCAGCATCACTGGCTCGATCGATCCCGCCGCGACGCGACGTCGCACCGCGTCGGCGATCTCGTCGGCGTGCGCGGCATAGGTTTCCAGCGGATCCTCGCCGACCGCATCGGGGCGGAAGTGGTAGTGCAAGGCCCGGCTGCTGACCGTCGCACCCACATCGACGCCCTCGCAGAGAACGGAGAAGCGCACTGCGGCGCTGTCTTTGTGAAAGTAGGCTTGCGACACGGCGGGTCCAGTGAAAACGTGCTGCGCTCGCCGCGGCCCGGCGGGCCGGGGCGATCTGCAACTTCATCTGCAGTATGCGCCCCGTACCTTCGCGCGCGCTGCGGCTTCTTGTTGACCCTACTTCTTGTCCTTGCCGACCTGGTTGCCGATGACGCCGCCGACCGCTGCACCGCCAACCGTCCCGACCGCGCTGCCGCCGGTCAGCACCGCCCCGCCGATGGCGCCGACGCCGGCGCCGATCGCGGTGTTCTTGTCGCGTGTGGACATGTTCTCGCAGGCCCCCAGGCTGAAGAGGACGGCCAGCGACACTGCCGCGGTCGCGAATCGATTCGTCGTTTTCGTGCGTTGATCCTTCATGGGTTCACCTCGTCGTTGAAGTGCTCGGCACTGCGATCGACCTGCGGCGCAGGACGGCGTGCTGATCACGTCTGCAGTGTTTGCGATGCCGGCCCCGGGCGTAAGCGGACGGCGCCGCGACACGGCGTAGTTCCTGTCCTACGCGAGTGCTCCTTTCGAGCGGCCTCGAGCGCCGGACGGCCCGCTTCAAGGCAGCGCCCGGAGGCAGACGCTCGGCCAGCGATCGCCCCCGACCGCAACCGCGACAATGGCGCATGACCCGTTCGCCCCCCTCCCCGACCGCGCTCTCGCGCGCCGCCTTTGCCACCTTGCTGCTGATCGCGCTGATCATGGGCGCCAACCATGTCGCCGCGCGGCTCGCGTTCGACAACGGTGTGGATGTCGCGACCGCGGTGACGTTTCGCAGCGGGGTGACCGCGCTCGCGGTGGGCGCGCTGCTCTTCCTGCAGCACGTGCCGATACGCCTCACGTCGCGTCACAAGCGGATATTGCCGGTCATCGGGCTGCTGGTCGGCATCCAGAGCCTGTGCATCTACGCGTCGGTTGCGCGGCTGCCGGTGGCGCTCGCCCTGCTGGCGTTCAACACCTATCCGCTGTGGACGGCGCTGTGGGCGCGCATCGTCTACAAGCATCGCGCCGAGCCGCGCGTGCTGCGCGCGATGCCGGTCATGCTGCTCGGCCTCACGCTCGCGCTCGACGTGTTCGGCGCCGCCTCGGGCCTGGGCGCGGCCGGCCAGTGGGCACACATCGGCGTCGGGGTAGCGTTCGCCATCACCTCGGCCGCGACCTTCGGCCTTGCGCTGGTGCTGACGCAGCACGAGGCGGGCGATCTCGACGGCCGCCTGCGCACCGCGACAACCTTGGCGATGGTCGCCGTCCTCGCGCTTGCCGGCGTCGCCACGCAGGGCGGCTTTCACATGCCGCAGGCGGCGCCCGGCTGGTGGGGGCTGGCGGCGCTGACGCTGCTCTACGGCACCGGCTTCACGATCATGTTCACCGTGCTGCCCAGGCTCGGCGTGGTCGGCAACTCGGCGATCATGAACATCGAGCCGATCTTCGCGCTGGTGCTGGCCTGGGTTCTTCTCGGGCAATCGATCGCGCCGGTGCAGGTCGCCGGCGGCCTGCTGGTCGTCGCGACCGTGATGTGGCTCGGTACGCGCAGGCGTTGAAGCAGAGCGGCTGTGGCCGCACGGCGCGCGCGCCGGCCGCCGGGCGTCAATCCGCCAGGTTGTCCGCGACGAGTTCGAGCAGGCTTTCGGTCCTGCGATCCCAGCCGGCCTGCTTGGCGCCGGTGTCGAGCGTGATGCGGCACTGGCCGCAGCTCGTCACGAAGCGCCTGGTGCCGGTCGCCTCGACCTGCGCCTTCTTGATCTCGAACCAGCGGTAGCGCAGCGGCGCGGCGCGCTGATTCGAGACGACGCCTCCGCCGCCGCCGCAGCACTGGCCCTCGACGCCGTGATCCTGCAGCTCGATCAGCTGCAGGCCGAGCGCACCGAGCACGCGCCGCGCCGCCGCCTCGAGCCCGCCGCGGCGCACGATCTGGCAGGGGTCGTGGTACGTCGCCGAATCACCGACGGGCTTGACGCGGATCCTGCCGCTCGCGATGCTTTCGTCGAGGAACTCCGTCATGTGGATGATGCGCACCGGCAGCGCCTTGCCGTACCACCTGGCGGCCTCCCAGCGCGCAGCGCCGTAGGCGTGGCCGCATTCGGGCAGGATCACGGTCGAGGCGCCGATCTTCACCGCCGTGTCGATGATGGCCCGCGTCAGCGTCTCCTGCAGTTCGACGTCGCCGTTGTTGAAGCCGATGTTGGCGGCGTCGAAGCCGCCCTGGTGCATCGTCCACGAGGCGCCCATGCGGTTGAGCAGCCGGGCGGCGTCGGCGAGCGCCTTGGTGTGCGTGTCGAGCTCGGCCGGCGCGGCGGTGACGAGGATGTCGGCGTGCTCGAGGTCGCACGGGATCTCGACGCCGTACTGCTCGGACACTTCGGCCAGGATGTCGGGCAGGTCGTCGCCGGGCGTCGCGGTGCTGCCCCATTGGCGCGCCGCGCGGTCCATCAGCGCGAGGCGGTCGGGCACGAGGCCGGCCTTGAACATGCCGTGGCGCGCCGACCGGACGAGCTCGGCGATGTCGATGCCCATCGGGCACACGAGCGTGCAGCGGCCGCACATCGTGCAGGAGTCGTAGATCAGCTCCTGCCATGCCTGCAGGTCGGCAATGGTCGGCGCCTTGACGAGGCCGAGCGCGCGGATGAGCGGCGCCCACGGGCTCGCCTCACGCAGGTAGGCGCGCCGGAACGGTTCGAGCTTGTGGATCGGCGTGTACTTGGCCTCGCCGGTGGCGAGATGGAACGGGCAGGCATCCGCGCACGCGCCGCAGCGCACGCAGGACTCCATGTGAAGCGCTGCCGTGACGCCGAAGTCCGAGACGAAGCTCGTCATCGCCGCCGCGAGGCGTTCGCCGTCGCTGCGCTCACCCTGCTGGTCGAAGTCGGGCCGCGCGGCCGCAAGGGTATTCATACGCGCACCCCGCGGTGCCCGAAGCGCACGCCGGTCGCGCCGCGCGAGAAAGCGAAGAACACCGCGTGCATCAGCTTGCCGAACGGGAACCAGACGAGGAGGAACAGGAACGCCAGCAGATGCACCGCGAGCGGGCCGCGATAGAGCGTGTGCCCGCGCGCGAGGATCTGCGCCGAAGGCTCGACCAGCACCGCCATGCCGGTGACGAAGGGCAGAAAGGTCAGCGTCCAGCTGATCCAGTCGTCGGCGTTCGAGATCAGCCGGCGCACCGGATCGGACAGGCGAAACACCAGTGCGAGCAGCAGCGCGACGAAGCTGACGCCCGCCGCGACGTACATCACCACGTCCGGCAGCGCCGGCCAGCCCAGGCCCAGGTGGCGCCGCACGAAGTCGATGTGCGGCGCGTAGCCGAACACGACGAGCGCCATGCCGACGTGATAGACGTAGGCGTTGAGCGCCATCGCGCGGTGGGCCTTGGAGACGCCCTTGTGCGGCCACAGCCCCCGCATCACCGCGCCGACCGCGGAGGCGGCCTTCGAAGGCGCGCCCTCGCGCGGCGGTGAGAGGTCGGGCATGCGCGGCCGGCGAGCGACGACGATCAGGCGCCAGGCGCTGCCCAACACGAAGACCGCGACCGCGATGGAGAGCGCCGGGCCGCGCGCGAAATCAAGCAAGTCCATCGCTCGATTCTGCCCCGCACGCAGCGTGCGAAGGGGCGACAAATGTCAATACGTACCGGGATAGGCGCCGCCGTCGAGCAGGATGTTCTGCCCCGTCAGATAGGCCGCATGCATGCTGCACATGAAAGCGCAGACGGCGCCGAACTCGACGGGGTTGCCGAAGCGGCGCAGTGGGATGGTGCCGGCCCGCTGCGCGGCAAGATCCTCGACGCTGCGCCCCGTCTTGGCCGAGGCGCCTTGAAAGGTCACCCGCAGGCGATCGGTGTCGAACGCACCGGGCAGCAGGTTGTTGATGGTCACGCCCTTGGCCGCGAGCGGGCTGCGCGCGAGGCCGGCGACGAAGCCGGTCAGCCCGCTGCGCGCGCCGTTGGAGAGGCCGAGGATGTCGATCGGCGCCTTCACCGCGCCCGAGGTGATGTTGACGATGCGCCCGAAGCCGCGCTCGGCCATCGCATCGACCGTCGCCTTCATCAGCGCGATCGGCGCCAGCATGTTGGCGTCGAGCGCGGCGATCCAGGCGTCGCGATCCCAGTTGCGGAAGTCCCCCGGTGGCGGCCCGCCTGCGTTGTTGACGAGGATGTCGACCTGCGGGCACGCCGCCAGCGCGGCGGCGCGGCCGGCCTCGGTCGTGATGTCGCCGGCGACGACCCGCACTTCGCCACCCTTCAGTGCGCGCAACTCGGCAGCCGTCGCTTCGAGCGCCTCGATGCCGCGCGCGGTGATGACGACATTCGCGCCCTCGCGCACGAGCGCGCTCGCGCAGCCCTTGCCGAGCCCCTTGCTGGCAGCGCAGACGAGCGCCCATTTGCCCTTGATGCCCAGATCCATGAGTTCGGTTCCTCCCTTTCAGTGCTTGATGACGACCAGACGGTCGTTGCCGGATTCGGCGCCCCACGCTTCGCCCTTGCGGCCGAGCATCTGCCGCACCATGGCGCCGCTCTTGCTGCTCGGAAAACTGGCGAAGGTCTCGGTCTTCGGATCGAAGTGCACGATCGCGTTGGCGGCGAAATCGGTCAGCCAGACGCCGTCGCGCTCATCGACCCAGACCGAGTAGGCGCGCGGCGAAGGGCCAGGCAGCTTCCAGTGCTTCCAAGCCCGGGAGGCCGGATCGTAGACGCTCACGTTGCCGCTGCTCCATTCGCTGACCCAGACGCGGCCGGTCGAATCGCTCCAGACGCGGCGCGCGCCCTGCTCCGGCGTCGGCGGGTTGATCGGCGTCGCCGCGCCGCTCGTGCGGTCGATGCGGGCGATGTGGTTGCCGGCGAGGGACGCGTAGTAGACCTCGCCTGCAGGCGTCGTTGCGATGCCGTAGGGGCCGCGACCGCGCGGCGCCTTCCAGACCTCGACCTTGCCGCTGGCCGGATCGAGCCGGCCGTAGAGGCCCGACTGGCCGGTGAACCACAAAATGCCTGCGCCGTCGAAGGTTGCGGTGTTGAGGTTGGCGTAGCCGCCGTCGGGCAGCGGCCAGCGCCGGACTTCGCGCGTCGCCGGATCGACGCGCACGATCGCGTTCAGGCCACCATCGGTCACCCACGGCGCGCCGTCCGGCCCGACGATCACGCCGTGCGGCGCCGAGCCCGCGCCGAGCGCAATCTGCTCGACCTTGCCGCTGGCCGGCTCGAGCCGGCCGAGCGCGCCCTGACCCTGCGCGGTGTACCAGACGGGGCCGCCCGGCTTCGGGTCGGGCGCCACGTCGTGCGGCCGTGCGCCGCGCGGCAGGTCGTAGTAGCGCACCTCGGCGGCGTACACACCGGCGGCGAGCGCCAACAGTGCGAGCAGCAGGACAAGTCGCTTGATCATCACCATCTCCTCGTGGCGGACGATAACGCGCCAGCGCCCACCCTACCCGGCCTCATGAGCGCGTGCGCGCCAGCAGCCAGATGCCGGCCAGCACCAGCAGCGTGCCCGCGGCGACCCAGGCGGTGAACGGTTCGCCGAGGATCAGCACGCCCATCGTGATGGTCGACAAGGGCCCGATCATGCCCGTCTGCGCGGCAAGCGGCGCGCCGATGCGCTCGATCGCCATCATCATCATCAACACCGGCGCGAAGGTGCACAGCGTCGCATTGAGCACCGACAGCCAGATCACCTGCGGCGCGACGTCGAGTGCGGAGAGCGGCCGCAACAGCAGGAACTGCGCGATGCACAGCAGGCAGGCGACGCTCGTCGCCCAGCCGGTCAGGCGCAGCGCGCCGAGGCGCCTGACCTCCTCGCCGCTGTAGACGAGGTAGATCGCGTAGCTCACCGCACTGGCGAACACGAGGCCCGCGCCGAGCGCGGCATCCGCGCCCTCGAGCCGGATTTCCTGGCCGAAGACGAGCGCGACGCCGAGATAGCTCACCGCGAGCGCAACGAGTTGCTCGCGCCGCACCTTGCGCCCGAACATCAGCACGCCGAGGCCGAGCACGAGCGTCGGGTTCAGGTACAGGATCAGCCGCTCGAGCCCGGCGCTGACGAACTGCAGGCCGGCGAAATCGAGAAAGCTCGCGAGGTAGTAGCCCGAAAACCCCAGGCCGAGGATGGTCCAGAAGTCGCGCTGCGTCAGCGCCCGCTTGCCGCGCCCGGACCACCACGCGAGCAGCGCGAACATCGGCAGCGCGAACAGCATGCGGTAGGTGATCAACGTGACCGCATCGACGCCGTAGCGGTAGGCGAGCTTGACGATGATCGCCTTGCCCGAGAACGCAATCGCGCCGAACATCGCGAGCAGCAGGCCGGGCCACAACGAGGGTGCGGCGGCCTCGGCCGCGTCGACGCGAAGGTTCATCTGCGCGGCATTCTACGGAGCGCCCTTCCTCTCGCGAGACCTGACGTGATCCCCTGCGTGGTCCCTGGCGTGACCCCTTGCGTGGTTCCTGGCGCAGTCCTTCACGCGATCCCTGGCTCATCGCTGACCACGCGGTCGCGCCACCACCGAGGCCCGCTCGCAGCGGCAGGCTTCAACCCGCGGCGTCGTACGCTGCGCGCACCCAGCCGAGCAGTTCGGCATCGATCTCGCCCGCGGTCGAGAGCCGCACGCTGTACTGGCACATGCCGCCCGGCGCCAGCGCCTTCAGGCGAGGCGACGCGGGCAGGCCCTTGGCGTTCAGGCCGAGTTCGATCTGTTCCTTGGTCGCCGGCCCGATCAGCGCGAACTGCTTCTTGCGCCGCAGGCTGACGATGGACTTCTTGGGCGCCTTCTCGTGCGGGCCGATCCTGTCGATCGCCGCCGTCAGGGCGTCATGCAGCGGCCGCAGGTGCGCCTTCGCGCCGCTGTAGATCGCGTCGAGCGGGTCGTCACTCGCAGGCGCGGGCGCCGCGGCGGCCTTCGCGAGCAAGGCGACGGTGTTCGCGTCCCCATAGCCGAGGCCGAAGCGCTCCATCAGCATCGTGCGCTGCTCGCCGACCTTTGCGAGGCCGCTTTCGGCGACGATGCGGTAGAGCGCTTCAAGCTTCTTGCCGGTCTTGGCTTCGATGTTTCGCAACTGGGTCGCGGCGGCAGTGGCAGGGTCGGGCATGGTCGTCTCCTTCGGTCGGTGCGCGGGGCAGCCTCGACGGACCCGCCCTCAGGCGGCGAGCATGCCTCGATTCAGGCCGTCGCGCCAGCGCGCAGGCCGAGCAATGCGCGCGCCTCGGCCGGGCTCGCGACATCGCGTCCGGCGCGTCGGGCGCAGCCGGCGAGCTCGGCGATCAACGCGCCGTTGCCCGCCGCGCGCGTGCCGTCGGGCAGATAGAACGTGTCCTCGAGCCCGCTGCGCAGCATGCCGCCGAGTTCGGCCGTCTTCTGGTGCACCGGCCAGACTTCGGCGCGGCCGATCAGCGTGGACTGCCACACCGCGTCCTGCGGCATCCAGCGCGGCAGCAGCGCGAGCAACTCAGCGTCGCACGGCATGCCGGACGCCACGCCCATCACGAGGTTCACCTCCGGACGCCCCATCTCCGGGCGCAGCATGCCCGCCTTCACGTACATCGCGACCGATCGCACGATGCCGACGTCGAAGCATTCGAACTCGGGGTGCACGCCGCACTCGGCCATCACCTCGAGGAACTGCTCGATCTTCGCCACCGGGTTGTCAAACACCATCGGCGGCCAGGCCCAGCTGCCGTTGTCCTTGAGCTTGAGGTAGTTGAGGCTGCCCGCATTGCAGGCCGCGATCTCGGGCCGCACGCGGCGGATGCATTCGAGCGGCCCGGAGATGTCCTTGCCGATGACGCCGGTCGTCAGGTTGATGACGACGCCCGGGCAGGCGGCGCGGATCGCATCGCAGACGGCCGCGGCAACATCGGGGTCCCAGCTCGGCAAATGACCGAAGCCGTCCTCCTGGTTGCGCAGGTGCACGTGCATGATGGCCGCGCCGGCGTTGAAGGCGTCGCGCGCCTCGGCCGCCATCTGCGCCGGCGTCACCGGCACCGGGTGCTGCTTCGGGTTCGTCAGCACGCCGGTCAGGGCGCAGGTCAGGATCGCTTTGTCGTTCATGTCGGTTCCTGGATCGGTTCAAGCTCGGCGATCGGCGCGCCCGACGCCAGCTGATCGCCGGCGCGCGCGTGCACGGCAACGACGCGGGCGGCGAACGGCGCGGCAAGCCACATCTCCATCTTCATCGCCTCGACGCAGGCGACCGGCTGGCCCGCGGCGAGAACGTCGCCGGGCTGCGCGAGCAGTTGGGTGAGCACCCCCGCCACCGGTGCGCGCAGGCGGCTGGCGTCGATGCCTGCATCCGCCGCGGCAAAAGCCGAGGGCTCGGCGAAGACGAAGCTGTCGGCGCCGAGCGCGAGATGCATGTCGCTGCCGACCTGCAGCGCGACGGCGCCGCGCTCGATGCCGTCGAAGACGTAGCGCGCGCGGCCGTCGTGCCAGGCCAGCACGCGCACGGCATGCTCCTCGCCGGCGTGCGTCACGGCCATCGTGGCATCGCGCGTGCCGGTGTCCACACGCAGACGCTGCGCCGGCGCGCCGTCGCATGTGAGGTCGATGTCGTAGGCGGCGACGCTGTCGGCGCGCCATCCGGCGCCGTGCGCGAGCAGCGCGGCAGCGAGGCACCAGGCCTCGGCCGGCGGCTGCGGGCGGCGCGCGATCGCCTCGTCGCGCTCGAACCAGTCGTCGATCATCGTCGTCGTCATCGCCGCAGCGCGAAAGGCCTCGTGCGCCAGCAGGTCGCCGAGGAAGCGCGCGTTGTGGCGCAGGCCGAGCAGCGGCGCATCGGCGAGCGCAGCGCGCAGGCGGCGGATCGCATCGCCGCGATCGCGGCCATGGGCAATGACCTTGGCAACCATCGCGTCGTAGTACGGCGAAACCGCGCCGCCCTCGGCAATGCCGTGGTCGATGCGCACCCCCGGCTGCGACGCCGCGCCTTCGGGCCGCCAATGGAGAATGCGCCCCGTCTGCGGCGCGAACGGCGTCGGCCGCGCATACGGGTCCTCCGCATACAGCCGCGCCTCGATCGCGTGGCCCTGCATCCGAGCCTCGTGCTGCTGCAGCGGCAGCGCCTCGCCCGCCGCGATGCGCAATTGCCATTCGACGAGGTCGAGCCCGGTCACGCACTCCGTCACCGGATGCTCGACCTGCAGCCGCGTGTTCATCTCGAGGAAGTAGTGCTTCAACTCGGAATCGACGATGAACTCGACCGTTCCCGCGCCGACGTAGCCGACGGCGAGCGCGGCAGCCACCGCATCGCGCCCCATCGCCTCGCGCATCGTCGCGCTCACGACCGGCGACGGCGACTCCTCGATCACCTTCTGCCGCCGCCGCTGCGCGGTGCAGTCGCGCTCGCCGAGGTGGATGGCGTTGCCGTGCGCATCGGCAAAGATCTGGATCTCGATATGGCGGCCGTTCTCGATCAGCCGCTCGAGCATCAGCGTGCCGTCGCCGAAGGCGGACTGCGCCTCACGTCGCGCGCCCGAGATCGCCGCCGCCAGTTCGTCCACCGCACGCACGAGCCGCATGCCGCGCCCGCCGCCGCCCGCCACCGCCTTGACGAGCAGCGGGAAGCCGAGCGATCGCGCCTCCTGCATCAGCCGCTCGTCGCCCTGCTCGGCCCCGAAATACCCCGGCGCGCAAGGCACGCCAGCGGCGAGCATGCGCTGCTTGGCAAGCGCCTTGTCGCCCATCGCGGTGATCGCCGCGGACGGCGGGCCGATAAAGACGAGCCCGGCATCGACGCAGGCCTGCGCGAAGGCCGCGTTCTCGCTCAGGAAGCCGTAGCCCGGATGCACCGCGCCCGCGCCGGTACGGCGCGCGGCGTCAAGCAGCGCGGCGATCTTCAGGTAAGACTCCGCGGCCGGCGCCGCGCCGATGTGCACCGCTTCGTCGGCCAGCCGCACATGCGGCGAATCGGCATCTGCATCGCTGAACACGGCGACCGTGCGGTACCCGAGCGCCCGCGCGGTGCGCATCACGCGACAGGCAATCTCGCCGCGGTTGGCGATGAGGATCTTGTCAAACATGTGGACACCGCCTGCGTCGGCTCAACTCCTGCGTGCGGGCTGCGCGCGGGCCGGGACCAACGGATGACCGACGGAACACCTGCCTGCAAGCTCCGCGCGGACAGAGGCGACCCGGTGTCCCGCTCGGCCTCTCCTTGCAAGTTCCGCGCGAGCCGCGGCCACCGGGTGGCCGACTGCGCTCATGTCCCCCGGGTCGGGCGCTGCCCGACCCTCCTCCTTTACTTCGCTCCGTCAGCCACCCGATGTCCTCGGCGACCCACGGCCGGCGCATGCAAGCGTCCGCGTACCACCGCCTTATCTGATCAGGCCGGTGGGGCGCTCTGCGGAGCGAAGTAAAGGAGGAGGCGTCGGCCGCAGGCCGGCGCCGGGGGACATGAGCGGAGCAGAGCGCCCCGGCGGCCTGATCCCGCGCTACCGCGCGCATGATCCCAACACTGAACTCGCGAGCGAACGAAGTCATTGCGCCGCCCATGAAGGCTTGCGCTTCTGCACGAACGCCGTCGTGCCTTCGACCCCTTCAGCGCCCCGCACCGCCTGCGCGAACACTGCCGCCGCTTCGTCGATCAGATCGGCCGGCTCCTTGAACCGCGCCCGGGCGACGAGGCGCTTGGTCTGGGCCAATGCCTCCGGCGCGCAGAGCAGGATTTCGCCGACGACGCGCGCAAGCGCCGCGTCGAGCGCGTCGCCCGCATGCACCTCGTGCACGAGGCCGATCGCAAGTGCCGCTTCGGCGCCCACGCGCGCGCCCGTCACCGCGAAGCGGCGCGCCTGCGAGTAGCCGATGCGCTCGACGAGATAGGGCGCGATCTGCGCCGGCACGACGCCGAGGCTCGTCTCGGGCAGCCGGAAGGCGACGTTCTCGCTTGCGATCGCCACGTCGGCGACGCACGCGAGGCCGAAACCTCCCCCCATCACCGTGCCTTCGAGCACCGCGACGAGCGCGAGCGGCGTGCGCGCGTAGGCTGCGCAGAGCGCACCGAACTGCGCGTTGACGTTCGCCATCGCGTCCTCGCCGTCGCCCGTGGGCTGCATGCGCGCCGCGGCCATGTCCTTGATGTCGCCGCCCGAGCAGAAGTGCCCACCGGCGCCGCGCAACACGACGACGCGGACCGCACCGCCCGCCTCCGCCGCGGCGAGCGCGAGGCGCAGTTCCGTCACCATGCGCAGCGACATCGCGTTGCGCACTTCGGGGCGGTTCAGCGTCAGGTGCAGCACCGCGCCGCCGTCACCGTCCACGCGCGCGCTGATGGCTTCGAACGGAGGCAACTCGAGCTTCGCCATGACTATTTCGCGCGGCCGGGCAAGGTGCCTTCGAGCTTGCAGATGATGCCGAGCATGATCTCGTCGGCACCGCCGCCGATCGAGATCAGGCGGCTGTCGCGATACGCCTGGGAGACGGGGTTGTCCCAGGTGAAGCCCATGCCGCCCCAATACTGCAGGCACGAATCCGTGACCTCGCGCGACAGGCGCCCGCACTTCAGCTTGGCCATCGATGCGAGCCGCGTCACGTCCTTGCCCGAGACGTACATCTCGACCGCACGGTAGGTCAGCGCGCGCAAGGCCTCGACTTCGGTGCGCAGTTCGGCGAGCCGGAAGTGCACGACCTGGTTGTCGAGGATGCTCGCGCCGAAGGCCTTGCGGCCGCGCGTGTATTCGATCGTCTGGTCGATCAGCCGATCGAGCGAACGCAGCGACCCGGCTGCGGCGTAGAGCCGCTCCTCCTGGAACTGCAGCATCTGGAACGTGAAGCCCATGCCTTCCTGGCCGATCAGGTTCCTCGCCGGCACGCGCACGCCGTCGAAGAAGAGCTGCGCCGTGTCGGACGAATCCATGCCGATCTTGCGGATCTTCTGGCGCGTGATGCCCTTCGCGTCCATCGGCACGACGATCAGCGACTTGTTCTTGTGCGGCGCGCCCTCCGACGTGTTCGCGAGCAGGCAGCACCAGTCGGCCTGCAGGCCGTTCGTGATCCACATCTTCGAGCCGTCGATCACGTAGTCGTCGCCGTCGCGGCGCGCGCGCGTCTTGACGGCGGCGACGTCCGAGCCGCCCCCCGCTTCGCTCACGCCGAGGCAGCCGACCATGTCGCCGGCGATCGAAGGGGCGAGGAACTCGCGCCGCAGATCGTCCGACCCGAAGCGCGCCAGCGCCGGCGTGCACATGTCGGTATGCACGCCGATCGCCATCGGCACGCCACCGCAGTTGCACTCGCCGAGCGCCTCGGCCATCACCATCGAGTAGCTGAAGTCGAGGTCCATGCCGCCGAATTCGGTCGGGTACTTGAGCCCGAGCAGGCCGAGATCGCCGAGCTTCTTGAAGACCTCGTGCGCCGGAAACTGCTGCGCCGCCTCCCATTCGGCGACGTGCGGGTTGATCTCCTTGGCGACGAACTTGCGGACGGTGTCGGCGATCTGTTCGTGTTCGGGGGTGAGTTGCATGGCTGCTTCCTCGTTGTCGGTGCCGGCGCCGCTGCTCAGAAGCGCGCCACGCCGAAGGTGTTGGGTCTAAGAACGCGCGCATCGGCTTCGCGCGTGAGCGCGAGGCACAGCGCGAGCACGCGGCGCGTGTCGCGCGGGTCGATGATGCCGTCGTCCCACAACCGGGCGGTGGAAAAGAGCGCCGTCGATTCGCGATCGAGCCGGTTCTTCAGCGCGTCGGACATCGCCTTCAGCGCTTCGTCGTTCGCCTCGGCGCCACTGCGCGCGAGCTTGGCGCGGTTCACGATGTCCATCACCTTCGCCGCCTGCGCGCCGCCCATCACCGCGGTGCGCGCCGACGGCCAGGCGAAGATGAAGCGCGGGTCGAAACCGCGCCCGCACATGCCGTAGTTGCCGGCGCCGTAGGAGCCACCGAGGACGAAGGTGAACTTGGGCACCCGCGCGTTGGCGACGGCCTGGATCATCTTCGAGCCGTGCTTGATCGCACCGCCGCGCTCGGCGACCGAGCCGACCATGTAGCCGGTCGTGTTCTGCAGGAAGACGAGCGGCGTGCCGCTCTGGTCGCAGAGCTGGATGAACTGCGCCGCCTTGGTCGAGCCGGCCGGCTGGATCGGCCCGTTGTTGCCGATGATGCCGACGCGCTGGCCGTCGACGCGGGCGTGGCCGCAAACCGTCTCCGATCCGTAGCGCGCCTTGAATTCGAGGAAGTCGGAGCCGTCGACGAGGCGCGCGACGACTTCGCGCACGTCGTAGGGCTCGCGCTCGTCGGCGGGCACGATGCCGAGCAACTCCTCTGCGTCGAAGAGCGGCGCCGGCGCCTCGATCGCGGGTGCCGGCACGCCGTCCCACTGCAGCTTGTCCATCAGCTCGCGCGCGAGCGCGATCGCGTGGGCGTCGTTCTCGCAGAGGTACTCGCCGAGGCCCGTCACTTCGGCGTGCGTCTCGGCGCCGCCGAGCTCCTCCTCGGTCGCGTCCTCGCCGATCGCCGCCTTCACGAGCGGCGGGCCGGCGAGAAAGATGCTGGAGCGCCCGCGCACCAGCACCACGTAGTCCGACAGCCCCGGCAGGTAGGCGCCGCCTGCCGTCGAGGACCCGTGCACGACGGCGATCTGCGGGATGCCCGCGGCAGACAGCCGCGCCTGGTTCGCAAAGCTGCGCCCGCCGTCGATGAAGATCTCGGCCTGGTACATCAGGTTGGCGCCGCCGGATTCGACGAGGTAGATCAGCGGCAGCTTGTTTTCGCGTGCAATCTCCTGCGCGCGCAGCGCCTTCTTCAACCCCATCGGGGCGACGGTGCCGCCCTTCAGGGCGCTGTCGCTCGCCGAGACGAGGCAGCGCCGGCCGGCGACGACGCCGATGCCGACGATAGCTCCCCCGCCGAGCACGGCCTTCCTGCCGTCGTCGTCGTGCATGTTGAGGCCGGCGAGGCGCGAGAGCTCGAGGAAGGTCGAGCCGCGGTCGATCAGGCGCGCGACGCGCTCGCGCGGCAGCAACTGGCCGCGTTCCTCGAAGCGCTCGCGCTTGGACTGCGACCCGGCGATCACCTGCGCGTGCAGGCGCTCGACCTCGTCGAGCCGCTCGCGCATGCGCGCGGCGTTGGCGGCGAAGGCGGCCGAGCGCGGATCGAGGGCGGAGGCGATTGCTGGCATGGCGAGCGCATTGGACCGCAGCATGCCGTTAACGTCAATCTGATATCGTATTGGTGAATACACGGTGGTGCGCGTGACCCTGAATGCCTAGCATTGCTGCCGGACCCATTCCCCTGCCCACCCGACACGACAAAGGACCAGACCGATGACCCTCGATGAATGCACCCAGGCGATCCGCACCAAGGTTGGCGACGACAGCGGCCTCGGCGCGACGCTCAAGTTCGACTGCGGCGACGAAGGCACGATCTACATCGACGGCCGCAGCGCGCCCAACAGCGTGACCAACGCAAGCGGCGACGCCGATTGCACCGTCGGCATCACGCTCGCGAACCTGAACGCGCTGCTCACCGGCGAGCTCGAGCCGGCGACCGGCTTCATGGTCGGCAAGCTCAAGGTGGCGGGCGACATGGGCGTCGCGATGCGCCTGCAGCGCGTGATCTGAGGACGCGAGGTCGCCCCCGTGAGCACTGGCGCGCAACCGGCCCCGTCCCGTCGCGCCGCGCGCGGCGGCGCGAAGGCGGCACGCGACGCGCAGGCCTTCGTCGATTCGCACCGCGGCGACGGCGGCACCGAGCTCTACGGCATCACCGAGCTGTGCAAGGAGTTCGGCATCACGCTGCGCGCACTGCGCTTCTACGAGGACAAGGGGCTGCTCGCGCCGCAGCGCGTGAACGGTGCGCGCGTCTACACCCGCAGTGACCGCGCGCGCCTGACGCTGATCCTGCGCGCCAAGGCGCTCGGCTCGCCGCTGGCCGAGATCAAGCACTACCTCGACCTCTACGGCGACCATGGTGAAGGGCGCAAGCAGCAGCTCGACTACGTGATCGCGCGCACCGACACCGCGATCGCCGAGCTCGAGGCCAAGCGTGCGCAGATCGACGCATCCCTGGCCGAACTGCGCGTCATCAACGCAAGCTGCAGGCGCCAGCGCCAGGGGCAGTCCAGGAGCGCACGCGCGCGCTGAGCGCGGGCCAATGCCCCCCCAGTTGCCGGGGGGTTCGTCCGCCGATAGGATGCGCCGTCATCTTGTCCGGGTTGCCCGTCATGAGAGCCTTCGCACGCAGCGCACTTGTCCTGTCGAGCTTGCTGGTCGCCTGGGCCGTGTCGGCACGGGCCGCGGCGCCACCGCCGTCCCCCAAGACATCGCCCCCCGCGGCAACCGAAGCTTCGGCGCCGTCCGGCAGCCTGCCGGTTGGCGCGCGCCCGTGGAAAGGTGACTTCGACGCCATGGTCGAGCGCCGCCTGATCCGGGCGCTCGTGCCGTCGTCCAAGACCTTCTACTACGTCGAGAAGGGCCGGCCGAGCGGCGTGAGCTACGACGTGTTCACCGCCTTCGAGCAGGAAGTGAACAGGACGGTCAAGTCGAAGGCGTTGAAGGTGCGCGTCGTGTTCCTGCCGACGCCGCGTGACGAGATCAT
The DNA here is from genome assembly GCA_023954175.1 of Rhizobacter sp. Classification (GTDB taxonomy): domain Bacteria; phylum Pseudomonadota; class Gammaproteobacteria; order Burkholderiales; family Burkholderiaceae_C; genus CAIKUF01. The sequence goes on along the minus strand of JAMLIM010000020.1, from coordinate 11,548 downwards.
CGACGCCCTCGTCGCCGGCAACGGCGATGTCGTGTTCGCCGACATGACGATCACGCCGGCGCGCCGCGAGCGGGTCGACTTCTCCGACCCGATGTACACCGACATCCACGAGGTCGTCGTCACCGCGCCCGGCCTGCCGCCGGTGACCGCGATCGAGCAGTTGTCGGGCCAGGAGGTCTTCGTGCGGCCGAGCACGAGCTATCACGAGCACCTCGTCGCGCTCAACGCGCGCTTCAAGTCCGAAGGCAAGAAGCCGGTCGTGATCCGCGACGCGCCGGAGGAGCTCGAATCCGAGGACATCCTCGAGATGGTCAATGCCGGCCTCGTGCCGCACACCGTCGTCGATCGCTACAAGGCCGAGATGTGGTCCAAGGTGTTCACGAAGTTCCAGTACAAGGAGGGCGCGGTGCTGCAGGCCGGCGGCGAGGACGCCTTCATGCTGCGCAAGGACAGCCCGCAGCTGATGGCCGCGCTCAACGCCTTCGTCAAGACCCACCGCAAGGGCACGCAGTTCGGCAACTCGGCGGTCAATCGCTATGTGAAGAGCGACAAGTTCGTCAGGAACGCCGTCAGCCGCGACGACGCGAAGCGCTTCGGCGACGTGGTTGCGCTGTTCAAGAAGTACGGCAGCCAGTACGACGTCGACCACCTGCTGATGATGGCGCAGTCCTACCAGGAATCGGGCCTCGACCACAACGCCCGCAGCGCCGTCGGCGCGATCGGCATCATGCAGATCATGCCGGCGACCGGCAAGGACCTGAAGGTCGGCGACATCAAGCTGCTGGAGAACAACGTCAACGGCGGCGTGAAGTACATGCGCTTCATGATCGATCGCTACTACAAGGACGAACCGATGACGGCGCTCAACAAGGGCCTGTTCACCTTCGCGTCCTACAACGCCGGCCCGGCGCGCATCGCGAGCCTGCGGCGCGAGGCCGCCAAGCGCGGGCTCGACCCGAACCGCTGGTTCGGCAACGTGGAGCTCGTCGCCGCCGACAAGATCGGCGCCGAGACTGTCACCTACGTCTCCAACATCTACAAATACTACACCGCCTACAAGCTGCTCGAAGCGCAGCAGGCGGAGCGCGCGAAGGCGCGCGAGCAGGTGCAGCCGAAGCAGTGATCGAAGCTCGCGACGTGCGTCAGGAAGCGCCGCCGCAAAGCGATGCAGCCCCGGCCCCGGAACGGGCGCGCAGAACTGTCGGGAGCCACCCACGCCGAGGGCGTGAAGCCGTCCGAGCGTGCTAGCCTGTCGGCAAACTCCTGGAGATTTGCCATGATTCGTGGAAGTTTCGCGTCCGCCTTGCTGGCCCCGTTGCTGGCCTTGTTGCTGGCCGCACCGCCCGCCCAGGCGCAGGCCCCGGCGGCTGCGGCTGCGGATGCGGCGGCGCCGGCCCAAGCCGTCGATCCGGCGGTGATCCAGGCGCTCAAGGACATGGGCGCGCAGCTGCAGTCGTTGAAGCGCTTCGGCGTCTCGGTCGAACTCAGCGGCGAGCGCGTGCTCGTCGACGGCCAGAGGCTGCAGCACACCGCCACCGCCGACCTGGACGTGGTGCGCCCGAACCGCCTGTTCGTGCTGATGTCGAGCGCACGCTCGACGCGCGAGCTGTCCTTCGACGGCAAGATGGTGACGCTGTACACGCCGGCGCAGAAGTACTATTCCAGCGCCGAATTCAGCGGCTCGATCGGCGAGGTCATCGACGGCCTGAAGAAGCGCTTCGACGTCGAGGTGCCGCTGTCCGACCTGTTCCTCTGGGGGACCGACCTGGCGCCGCTCGACGGCATCGAGTCCGCGATGAACGCCGGGCAGGACATCATCGGCGACGACCTGTGCGACCACTACGCCTTCAGGCAGGGCAAGATCGACTGGCAGATCTGGATCACCACGGGCGCCAAGCCGCTGCCGCGCAAGCTCGTGATCACGGACCGCAGCGACGACGCGCGGCCGCAATCGGTCTCGCTGATCAGCTGGGACCTGAAGCCGAAGTTCAAGGACTCGGTGTTCACCTTCACGCCGCCCAAGGGCAGCACCAAGATCGAGCTCGTCGCTCGCAAGACCAAGTAAGGGCCGGCCATGTACATCCTCGACATCCGCTCCCTTGCCTCGGTCGCGCTCGTCGCGCTCGTCAGCCTCGCGTTGGCATCACCCATCGAAGCGGTTGGCCGCGAACGCGGGGGCGGCGGCGGGCAGCGTGCAGCCGGCGGTGGCGGCGCCAAGGCCGCGCCGCGCGCCAAGACCCAGGCCGCACCGCGCGCCAACAACAGCAAGGCCGACGCGCGCAGCAACAACGTGCGCAACACCAGCGTCAACAACGTCAACGTCAACCGCAACACGAACGTCAACGTCAACGTCGACAACAACGGCTGCTGCCGCAACGGCTGGGACGACGACTACCACCCGGTCGCGAGGGCGGCCGCCGTCACGGCGACGGTCGCGGTCACTGCCGCCGTCGTCGGCTCGATCGTGAATGCGCCGCCACCCGGCTGCGTGCCGGTCAACTACGGTGGCTACGTCTACCAGCAGTGCGGATCGACGTGGTACCAGCCGCAGGGCGCGCAATACATCGTCGTCAACCCGCCGTATTGAGGGCGCGTCCACCGACCGGCCTGCACAGCCCGTGGCCTGAGCAACAGCGATTCGCGGGCTCATGGCGCGCGCAACGGCATGGCGGACATGACCGAGAGCCTGCTGATCGCGCTCAAGCTCGCGGTCGTCGCGCTGATCTTCGCGATCGGCCTGAGTTCGACCCTCGCTGACCTGAGCTACCTCTGGCGGCGCCCCGCCCTGCTCGCGCGCTCGCTGTTCGCGATGGTCGTGCTGGTGCCGGTGGCGGCGCTGCTGCTGGTCGCGCTGCTGCCGCTGACCGACGCGGTGAAGGCGGCGCTGCTCGTGCTGGCCGTGTCCGCCGGCGCGCCGCTGCTGCCGCGCAAGCTCGGCAAGGTGGTCAGCAACGGCTATGTCTTCAGCCTCGTCGTCACCTCGTCGCTGCTCGCGATCGTGCTCGTGCCGGCGTGGATCGCGCTCGTCGGTCGGCGTCTCGGGGTCGAGATCGAGCTCGATCCGTTCGTCGTCGCCGGCGTGCTCGCCAAGTCCTTCCTGCTGCCGCTGGCGGTCGGCTTCGTCCTGCGCATGGCGATCCCGTCCTGGGCCGATCGCATCGCGCGCCGGCTGATCGCGGTCGCCACACTCGTGCTCGCGGTCGCCGCGCTGGCCCTGCTCGCGCTGCAGTGGGACGTCTTCATCTCGCTGCGCTGGCAGGGCTACGCGGCGCTGTGTGCGATGCTCACCATCGCGCTCGTGATCGGCCACGTGCTCGGCGGCCCCGAGCCCGCCGACCGCACGGCGCTGGCGATCGTCTGCGCGACGCGCCATGTCGGCATCGCGGTGCTCGTCGCTTCCGCCTTCCCCGGTCCGCAGACGACGGTGCTGATCGGCGCCTACCTGCTGTCGTCGGCGATCGTCACGATGCCCTATCTCCGCTGGCGCCGCATGCAGGCCGCGCGCGAAGCGGCGCTTTCGCACTGAGGCTTCAGCGCGGCGCGGGCTCGTCGCGCGACGCTCGCTCGATGTACCACAGCGCGTGATCGCGCGCGAAGCCGAGCGCCTCGTACAAGCCGATCGCGACATCGTGCGGGTCGGCGACGACGACGAGCGAGGCGAGGCCCATCGCATCGAAACCGTGCTCGCACACCGCATGGATGAGCGCGCTGCACAGGCCCTGCCGGCGCCAGGCCGGATGGGTCGAGACGAACTGGAAACGCCCGAGTGCGCCGGGCCCGGGGCCGTCCCGGAACAGGCCGCAATCGGCGACGAGCACCTCGCCGCCGGGCGTCGAAGCGAAGATGCCGAACCAGTCGCCCAGACCTGCCTCGGCCATGCGGCCATAGCGCGCCATCTGGCGTTCACGAAAGATGCGGTAGCCCTTCGGTTCGTAGCCGTGCGAATCGCTCGCGAGCTGCATCTCGACCGCGAGCGGGGCTTCTTGCGGCAGACGCAGCGCGCGCATCGCGAAGCCCGGCGCGAGCGGTCGTCGCGGGGCGCGCAGCCGCGCACGCGTCATCGTCAGCACGGTGGCGGGAAACAGTCGCACGCCGAGCGCCTCGAAATCGGCCGGCAAGGCGTCGGGAACCTCGCCGTCGATGCCGAACGCAATGTGGCGCGACGCGGGTTGCGGCTGCGCGATCTCGGCATCGAAGGCCGCGAGCCAGGCCGCTGCGTCGCCCGCGCGCGGCGCGCGATCGAAGAGCAGGAAGTTGCCCCAGTAGTAGGTCGGGTTGTGCGGCGTGCGGATGAGCAGGTAAGCGCTGCGCGGCACGACCTGCGCGTCGAAGCGGTGAAAGATCAGCTCGGTGCGCCAGCCGAGCGAGAGGGCTTCGATCGGCTTCATCGCGCTCCCGCCGCGCGCGCCCCGCTGCGTCAGAATGCGACGGCTTGGCCGTCGCGCCGCGCATCGCTCGCGGCGACGTAGCCCTCTTCGGCGGGGTCGCCGAGGCGCCAGATGAACTGGCCGGCGCCGAAGTCCATGTAGCTGTCCTCGATCGCGTTGAAATGGTGGCCGAGATCGGCCAGGCCCTGCACTGCCGCCGCGTTCATGCCGGGCTCGATGTTGACCTCGAGCCCGTGGTTGAAGCGCCAGCGCGGCGCGTCGCACGCGGCCTGCGGATGCTGCGCATGGTCGAGCATGCGCACCAGCGTCTGCACGTGTCCCTGCGGCTGCATGTTGCCGCCCATCACGCCGAAGCTCATGACCGGCGCGCCGTCCTTCGTCAGGAAGCCCGGAATGATGGTGTGAAACGGCCGCTTGCCGGGCGCGACCACATTCGGGCTCGCCGTGTCGAGCGAGAAGTCGTGACCGCGGTTCTGCAGCGACAAGCCGAACTCGGGCACGACGACGCCCGAGCCGAAGCCCATGTAGTTGCTCTGGATGAAGCTCACCATCATGCCGCTCTCGTCCGCCGCGCTGAGGTAGATCGTGCCGCCCTTGACCGGATTGCCGGCGCCGAAATCCTGCGCCCGCCGGGGGTCGATCAGCTTCGCGCGCGATGCGAGGTAGGCGTCGTCGAGCATCTGCGCCGTCGTCACCTCCATGCTCGCCGCTTCGGCGACGAAGCGGTAGACGTCGGCGAACGCGAGCTTCATCGCCTCGATCTGCAGGTGCTGACACGCGGCGCTGTCGATCGGCAGCGCGCCAAGGTCGAAGTGCGACAGGATGCCGAGCGCGATCTGCGCCGCGATGCCCTGGCCGTTGGGCGGAATCTCGTGCAGCGTGTGGCCGCGGTAGTCCTTCGCGAGCGGCGTGACCCACTCGGGCGCGTAGGCGGCGAAATCGGCCGCCATCATCGCGCCGCCGTGGGCGCGTGCATGGCGCTCGGCGGCGGCGGCGATCTCGCCGCGATAGAAGGCCTCGCCCTCGCTCGCTGCGATGAGTTCGAGCCCGCGTGCCGCCGCCTCGAAGCGGAAGCGCTCGCCGACCTGCGGCACGCGCCCGTGCGGCATGAAGGCCTGCGCATAGCCGGGCTGGTTCGCGAGCAGTTCGGCCGCGGCCGTCCACTTCTGCTGCACGACGACGGGCACCGCATAGCCGCGCCTTGCGATCTCGATCGCCGGCTGCAGCAGATCGCCGAACGGCAGCTTGCCGAACTTGCGGCTGAGCGCGACCCAGCCGCCGACCGCCCCCGGCACGCTCACCGAGTCCCAGCCGCGCATCGGCGGTCTCCGGGCCTCGGTGCCGTACTTGCCGCGAAAGTAGTCGGGCGTCCAGGCGCCAGGTGCCGGGCCCGAGGCGTTGAGCCCGTGCAGCGCGCTGCCGTCCCACAGGATGCAGAAGGCGTCGCTGCCGAGGCCGTTGCTGCAGGGCTCGACGATCGTCATCGCCGCCGCGGTCGCGACCGCGGCGTCGACCGCGTTGCCGCCTGCGAGCAGCATGCGCAGCCCCGCCTGCGCGGCAAGCGGGTGCGAGGTGGAGACGACGTTGCGGCCGAAGACGGGTTTGCGCGCGCTCGGGTAGCTCTGCGTCCAGTCGAAGTTCGATGACATGCGGTTTCCTTGCTGGCGTGAAGCCCGGTGACAGGAGTATCAGGTCCTCCGGGCGCAAATTATCCGGCGCCCCTGGCGCGCGCTACTCCTCCTCGACGAAGACCGATTCGCGCTTCTTGCGGATCGACGGCAACATGACGATGAAGATCATCAGCGCCGCCGCAACGAGCAGGCTCGCCGACAGCGGCCGCGTGACGAAGGTGCCCCAGTCGCCGCGCGAGATGAGCAGCGCGCGGCGCAGGTTCTCTTCCATCATCGGCCCCAGGATGAAGCCGAGCAGCAACGGCGCCGCCTCGCAGCCGAGCTTGTGAAAGAGGTAGCCGACGAGCGCAAAGGCGGCGCCGACGTAGACATCGAACGGGTTGTTGTTGAGCGTGTAGAGCCCGACGCAGCAGAACACCATGATCGCCGGGAACAGGAAGCGATAGGGCACGGTGAGGAGCCGGATCCAGATGCCGATCAGCGGCAGGTTGAGGACGACGAGCATCGCGTTGCCGACCCACATCGACGCGATCAGCCCCCAGAACAGATCGGGGTTGCTCGTCATCACCTGCGGGCCGGGCTGGATGCCCTTGATCGTCATCGCGCCGATCATCAGCGCCATCACCGGATTCGGTGGAATGCCGAGCGTGAGCATCGGGATGAACGAGGTCTGCGCGCCGGCGTTGTTGGCCGCTTCCGGCCCGGCCACGCCGCGGATGTTGCCCTCGCCGAACGGCACCTCACCGGCCCGGCCCGGCATCTTCTTTTCCAGCGTGTAGGCGGTGAACGACGACAGCAGCGCGCCGCCGCCCGGCAGCACGCCGAGCACCGAGCCGAGCGCGGTGCCGCGCGCGACCGCGGGCCAGCCGTCCCTGAAGTCCTGCCGCGTCGGCCACAGGCCCGACACCCGCTTGGTGAAGACTTCGCGGTGTTCGGCCGGCTTGCCGAGGTTGGAGATGATCTCGGCGAAGCCGAACACGCCCATCGCGATGGCGACGAAGTTGATGCCGTCGGTGAGCTCCGGAATGTCGAAGTTGTAGCGCGCCACGCCCGAGATGACGTCGGTGTTGACCTGCCCGAGCAGGAGGCCGAGCAGGATCATCGCGATCGCCTTGACGAGCGAGCCCGACGCGAGGACGACGGCGCCGATCAGCCCGAGCACCATCAGCGAGAAGTACTCCGCCGGGCCGAATTCGAACGCGAGCGTGATGAGCGGCGGCGCGAACGCGGCGATGACGACGGTCGCCACGCAGCCGGCGAAGAACGACCCGAGGCCGGCGGCGGCGAGCGCGGCGCCGGCGCGGCCCTTGCGCGCCATCTGGTAGCCGTCGATCGCGGTCACGACCGAACTCGACTCGCCGGGCACGTTGATCAGGATTGCGGTCGTCGAGCCGCCGTACTGCGCGCCGTAGTAGATGCCGGCGAGCATGATCAGCGCCGGCGTCGCGTCGAGCGCATAGATCGACGGCAGCAGCATCGCGATCGTCGCCACCGGGCCGAGCCCCGGCAGCACGCCGATCAGCGTGCCGAGCACCGCACCGCTGAACGCGTACAGGACGTTCTGCAGCGTGAACGCGATCTCGAAACCGTGCGCCAGGTTGGCCAGCAGGTCCATGCGCCAGGCTTCAGGTGCCGCCCGGCGCCGGCAGCAGGGGAATCGTCAGGCCCAGGCCCCAGATGAAGATCGCCCAGCTCAGCGCCGTCAGCACGATCGAATTGACGAGCACTTCACGCCAGCGGAACTCGTCGCCGGCGAGCGCCGAGACGATCACGAGCAGCGGCAGCGCGAGAAGCAGGCCGAGGTGCGGCACACCCCAGCCGAACAGCACGACCGCAGCGACGATGAAGCCGAGCGGCTTCCAGGCGATGCGGCCGACCGGGTCGCCGTCGGCGCGCTCGACGCTGAGCGCCTTGAACAGGATCACGAGGCCGAGCAAGGCCGTCAGCAGCCCGAGGCCGAGCGGGAAGAAGCCCGGGCCCGGCCGCGCCGAGTCGCCGAGGCGGTAGAAGGTCGCGCCCCAGGCAAACCCCAGCCCCGCGGCGACGAACAGCAGGCCCGACCAGAAGTCGCGCTGACTCTTGATTTTCATTCCCGCAATCTCCGGCCTTCGAGCGAGGGCACGATTCTAGGCACCCCTGACGGGCGCTCTGGCGGGTGCCCTGGCCGGACGCGCGTTGCGGCACCGCAGATCGCGGTGTATCGCACGAAGTTGCACCCGGCCCCCCGCTTCCGGCAGTTCGTCGCAGCCCGGTTGCCGCGACACGCCGACTGCTTACACTTGCCGGCTTGACTTGAAACAGGAAAGGAAGCCCATGCGCAAGCTGTGGCTGTTGGGGGGCGCTGCCGTGGTGATCGCCGGGGGGGCCGCCTTCGTAATGCTGTCCGGGGCCACAAGCCCGTTCGGCGGCGACAAGAAAGACGGCAAACCGCCGCCTGCGACGCTCGAGTTCACCACCCGCGAGGTCGTTCGTCCGCAGAACGTGAGCCTGCCGACGCGGATCGAGTTCTCCGGCCCGCTCGTGGCGCCGCGTACCGCCGTCGTCCGCGCAAAGGCCTCCGGCACCCTGCTCGATCTGAAGGTGAACGAAGGCAGCCGCGTGCGCGCCGGGCAGGTGCTCGGGGCGATCGACCTCGCGGAACTGCAGTCGCGCGTCACGGACCGCAGCGCGGCGGTCGAGGCGGCGCAGGCGGCACTCGACGAGGCGCAGCGCCAGCACACCGCTGCGGTCGGCCTGGCGGCGCAGAAGTTCATCTCGCCGACGGCGCTGCAGACTTCCCAGTCCAAGCTCGACGCCGCGATCTCGCAGCTCAAGTCCGCCCAGGCGCAGCTGGCGACGGCGCGCATCGGCATCCGCGAGGCCAGCCTCGTCGCGCCGATCAGCGGTGTCGTCGCCAAGCGCAACGTCGTGCCGGGCGAGAAGCTCAGCCTCGAGCAGCCGATCCTGACGATCGTCGATCTGAGCTTGCTCGAGCTCGCCGGCGCGGTCGGCACGCACGAGGTTTCGCTGCTGCGGCCGGGCATGCCGGTCGAGGTGCGGGTCGAGGGCGTCGCCAAGCCGGTCGCCGGGGAACTCGCGCGTATCGCACCGGCGGCCGAGCCCGGCACGCGCGCGATCGGCGTCACGGTCTCGATCGAGAATCCGAAGGAAGTGTTTCGTGCCGGGCAGTACGCGCTCGGCAGCGTCGTGCTGCAAGACAGCGAGCTGCACCTGACGGTGCCGACGCTCGCGATCGTCAACGTCTCGGGCCAGGATCACGTCTGGCTGATCGACAACGGCGCGCTGGTGCGCCGCGCCATCACAACCGGCCGGCGTGACGACGCGCAGGGCCGCGTCGAGGTGCTGGCCGGCCTGACGGCGTCGGCCCAGGTGCTCGCCGCGGGCTACGACAACCTGCGCGAAGGCGCGAAGGCGGTAGTCGTCGAGCGCGCCGCGCCGACCGCCTCCGCGGCAGCGTCGAACGCCGTGCGCTGAAACCCGCAACATGTGGATCACCCGCGTCTCGATCAACAACCCGGTCTTCGCCACCATGGTGATGGTGGCGCTGTGCGTGCTGGGCATCTTTTCCTACATGCGCCTCGGCGTCGAGCAACTGCCGGACGTCAATGCGCCGGTCGCCTTCGTCGACATCGCCTACCCCGGCGCGTCGCCCGAGGCGGTCGAGCGCGAGCTGACCAAGATCGTCGAGGAGGCGCTCAACAGCATCGCCGGCGTCAAGCGCATCACCTCGCGCAGCTTCGAAGGCCGCAGCCAGACGAGCGTCGAGTTCAGCCTGAACGCCGACATGGGCAAGGCGATGCAGGACGTGCGGGACCGCATCGCGGTCGTGCAGGCGTCCTTCCCGCGGGACGCCAAGGCGCCGACGATCGCGCGCTTCGACAACGAGAACAGCCAGCCGGTCGTGACGATGGCGCTCGTCTCGCCGACGCGCAGCGTGCGCGAGCTGTCGATTCTCGGCGAGCAGGTCGTCGGCAAGCGGCTGCAGAGCGTCGAGGGCGTCGCGCGCGTCGACATCTCGGGGCTCGCGACGCGCGAGGTGCGCATCGACCTCGACCCGGCGCGGCTGCGCGCCTACGGCATCACGCCGGGGGAGATCTCCGCCGCGCTCGCCGCCGCAAACGCGGATCAGCCGGTCGGCCTGCTGACGAACGCGAAGCAGGACACGATCCTGCGCGTCGAAGGCCGGGTGCGCGACCCGAAGCGCTTCGGCGACGTCATCGTCGCCCACCGAGGCGACCTCGCGCTGACGCTGTCCGATTTCGGGCACGTCGTCGAGCGCGAGCGCGAGCCGGACTCGATGGCGCGCATCAACGGCCAGCGCGCGATCAACTTCAACGTCTTCAAGCAGCAGGACGCCAACGTCGTCGCCACCGGCGAGGCGGTCAAGACGCAGATGGCGGAGATCCGCAAGAGCCTGCCGTCGGACGTCGAGCTGCGCCTGATCTACGCGTCGAGCGACTTCGTCAAGGGCTCGCTCACTGGCCTGCAGCACACGCTGGTCGAAGGCGCGCTGCTGACGGTCGCGATCGTGTTCCTGTTCCTGCATTCGTGGCGCTCGACGATCATCACCGGCCTGACGTTGCCGATCTCGGTCATCTCGAGCTTCATCGCCGTCTACGCCTTCGGCTTCACGCTGAACTTCATGACGATGATGGCGCTGTCGCTTTGCATCGGCCTGCTGATCGACGATGCGATCGTGGTGCGCGAGAACATCGTGCGTCACGTCCACATGGGCAAGGACCATCACCGCGCGGCGCTCGAAGGCACCGACGAGATCGGCCTTGCGGTGATGGCGACAACGTTCGCGATCTGCGCCGTGTTCGTGCCGGTCGCATTCATGAGCGGCATCGTCGGCAAGTTCTTCTTCCCGTTCGGCATCACCGTCACGGTCGCGGTGCTTGTCAGCCTGTTCGTCAGCTTCACGCTCGACCCGATGCTCTCGAGCGTCTGGAAGGACCCGCCGTCGGCGCACCTGAAGACGATGTGGGGCATCGGCCACCTGATCCGCGCCACCGACCGCGGGCTCGACCGCATGCACGCGATCTACGAAGGGCTGATCCACTGGGCTTTCAGCGAGAAGCGGTTTCGCGTCTGGCTGCCGTTCTACGGCCGGCCGTTCGACGCCCACGCGCGGCGCGACAAGACGCAGCCACGCAGGTTTCGCAGCGCGACGCTGACGCCGCGCGGTGTGATCCTGTGGGTCGGCGTCGCGAGCTTCGCCGCCGCGCTCGGCCTCGCGCCGCTCGTCGGCAGCGAGTTCGTGCCGCAGACCGACCAGAGCTTCACGCAGCTCGGCATCCGCATGCCGGTCGGCGCCAGCCTCGAGCGCAGCGACGCCAAGGTGCGCCAGGTGGAGGAGATCGTCGCCACCTTCCCCGAGGTGAAGAACATCGCGACCAGCGTCGGCGGCGAAGGCTCGGGCCTGTCGGTCGGTCGCAATCAGGCCACGCTCAACATCGGCCTCGTCGATCGCAGCGAACGCAAGCGCTCGCAGAAGGAGGTCGAGGACGCGATCCGCGAGAAGATCGC